>JAFAXX010000014.1 GCA_019240655.1 Solirubrobacterales bacterium | reverse complement strand
CCGGTCTCGACGCCGACGACATCCGCCGGCAGGGCGAGGAGATCGCCGCCGCGAACGAGATCGTCGCGCCGTTTCGCATCCTGCGTGGCAGCGAGTGCGACATCCTCAACGACGGCACGCTCGACCTGCCCGACGACGTGCTGGCCGAGCTCGACTGGGTGCAGGCCAGCGTGCACGGCGGGCAGCGGATGCCGCGGTCGCATATGACCGCGCGGGTCGAGGCGGCGCTGCGCAACCCGTACGTGCGCTGCCTCAGCCACCCCAAGGGGCGCTACATCAACCGGCGGCCGGAGAACGCGCTGGACCTCGAGCGGGTGTACGAGGTCGCGCTCGAGGAGGGCGTCGCGCTCGAGGTCAACGGCCTGCCCGACCGGCTCGATCTCCGTGGCGAGCATGTCCGTGATGCCGTGCGGGCCGGGGTGCAGCTGGTCTGCTCGACCGACGCGCATTCCCTGCGGGGTCTCGAGAATATGGGGTGGTCGGTCGCAACGGCCCGGCGCGGGTGGGCGACCGCCGCCGATGTCGTGAACACGCGCCCGCTACCTGACGTGCTGTCCCGACGCCGGGCGGGGTGATCGAGCTCACCCGCCGCGTGCGTCCGGGTCTCGGCGCAGCGCGACGCCGGCGATGACCAGGAGGACGCCTGCGAGCTCGTCTGCGCTGGGCAGCTGCGCGAGCACGACGATGCCGATGACGGTGGCGAGGGCCGGAAACAGCGACACCAGCAGCGCGTAGGTCGAGCGTTCGATCCGGGCCAGCGCGAGCTGGTCGCTCACGTACGGGATGACCGACGAGCACACCCCGACGCCGATCCCGGCCGCGAGCGAGATCGGATCGATGAGCGCCGGGGCGGCCGCGTAGGCGCCGACGGGAGTGGCGATCGCCGCCGCGATCAGCATCGCCGCGGCGAGGTTGTCGAGCCCCCGAGCGGCGCCGCGCTCGGCCGCCCGTGCCCCGATGACGATGTAGGTGGCGAACAACGCGGCGTTGGCGAAGGCGAAGGCAAACCCGAGCGGCTGACCGGCCAGCATGACGTCGGTGAGCAGGTACACGCCGGCGACGGCGAGGGCGAGCGCGGCCGCGTTACGCCCGGTCCGGCTGCCGAGCGCGGCGAGGCCGATCACCGGAAGGAACTCGATCGCGGCGACGGTGCCGAGCGGCAGGCGCGAGATCGCCAGGTAAAAGCACGAGTTCATCACGGCGAACACCGCACCCCAGGCCACGAGCAGCTTGCGGCCATCCCCGCCGAGGCGCCCGAGGTGCCGCCACGGGCGGCGCCAGAGGGCAAAGATCGCGGCGGCCGAGACGATCCGCAACCAGGCGACGCCGAGCACCGGGACGCGGGCGAACAGCAGCACCGCGAAGGACGGTCCGAGGTAGTGGAAGACCGCGCTCACCGCGAAGAAGGTCTCGGGCGGAGCCGCCTGCGAGGCCCGGGCGCCGATGCGCGCGAAGGCAGCGGCCCGGGCGCCGATGCGCGCGAAGGCAGCGGCCCGGGCGCCGATGCGCGCGGAGGCAGCGGCCCGGGCGCCGATGCGCGCGGAGGCAGCGGCCCGAGAGCGGAGCTCGGGAGCAGTCACACCGAGAGGATTTCCGCGCCCGCTCGAGCTCCACCGCCGATCCAGCGGCATATCGCGGTCATTCCTCGGCATATCAGCGGCTAGGATGCGATCTGCGGATGGAAAGAGCGGTGCTCAACGACATCAACCGACGAATCCTCGAGGAGGTGCAGGAAGACGCCCGTGTGTCGCTGGCCGAGCTCGGCCGCCGCATAAACCTTTCCCCGGCGGCCGTGGCCGAGCGGCTCGCCCGGCTCGAGCAGGCCGGCGTGATCACCGGCTATCGGGCCGAAATCAACCCCAAGGCCGTGGGCTATGCCGTCACCGCCGTGGTCAGAGTGCGGCCCGGGATGGGCCAGCTGCCGAAGATTCCCGACATCGCCCGGCAGACGCCGGAGGTCACCGAGTGCTATCGCGTCACGGGGGAGGACTGCTTTCTGATGACGCTCCACCTGCGCCAGATCGACGAGCTCGAGGCGATCCTCGATCGCTTCGCCCCGTACGGCCAGACGACCACCTCGATCGTCCACTCCGCTCCCGTGCCACCGCGCGCGCTGCCGCTGCGCGAGTGAAGGCGCGCCAGGCGTGCGTTACGGCCGCGCCGCTCGTAACGGGTAGCGACGCTGGGGTGTGCAATATCGGTCGGCCCGCGTCGGGCTCGGTTTACGGAGCCTACGATGCTTGCGTCCGGTAACCGCGCCTTGTGGCGCGAGACGTCCTTGGGGAAAGCGCATGTTTCGATCGCTGCGTGCCGTCGGCACGAGTTTTGGAGTCTTCGCGGCCGCGCTCCTGACTGCCGGCAGCGCGCTTGCGCTGCCGCACAGCCGCATCGGCCGGCTGGGGAGCCGGCACGTGTGCAGTCAGCCGGCCCGCGGCTCGGCCAGCTGTAGTTCCCTCGTGCTGACGACCAGCAACGGGAAGCTGTTCAACGCCAGGGCGACCAGCACCTCGGCGGTGGCCGGCTATCACCCGAGTGACCTGCAGAGCGCCTACAAACTCCCCTCGAGCAGCGTCGGCGGCGGCCAGACGGTCGCGATCGTCGACGCCTACAACGATCCGACCGCGGCGTCCGACCTCGCGACCTACCGCAGCACCTTCGGGCTGCCCGCGGCGTCGACGTGCTCGCTCGCCAGCGGCAGAATCGTCAGCCCCGGTGGCGCGTGCTTCCTCCAGGTCAGCCAGAGCGGAAGCACTGGCCGCCTCCCTCGCAGCAACTCGAGCTGGTCCCAGGAGATATCGCTCGACCTCGACATGGTCTCCGCGATCTGCCCGAACTGCAAGATCGCGCTGGTCGAGGCGTCCTCCGCGACCCTGGCCAACCTCGGCACGGCGGAGAACGAGGCGGCCGCGCTCGGGGCCACCGAGATCTCCAACAGCTACGGCGGGGACGCTTCATCGAGCGACCCGACGTTCGACTCGGCCTACTACGACCATCCCCGCGTCGCAATCACCGCCAGCTCGGGAGACGGCGGCTACGGCGCCGGGTATCCGGCGGCGTCCACGTACGTCACCGCCGTCGGAGGGACCACCCTGAACCCGGATGCCTCGACAGCGCGCGGCTGGTCGGAGACTGCGTGGTCCGGCGCCGGAAGCGGCTGCTCGGGCTACGACGCGCAGCCCGCCTGGCAGGCTGCCAACCCGGTCATCGCGGCCGTCTGTCCGTGGCGCGCGGAGGCCGACGTCTCCGCCGTGGCCGATCCCAACACCGGAGTCGCGGTGTACGACAGCTACCCGTTTCAAGGCCAGAGCGGTTGGATGGTGTTCGGAGGCACGAGCGTGTCTTCGCCGATCACGGCGAGCGTGTACGCGCTGGCCGGCAATGCGGCCGCGCTCACCTACGGCAGCTACCCATACAGCCACACGAGCTCGTTGAACGACGTCACCTCGGGGAGCAACGGGAGCTGCGGCAACGCCCTGTGCATCGCGGGCAGCGGGTGGGACGGCCCCACCGGGCTCGGGACGCCCAACGGCACCGGCGCGTTTTGAGGGATCCGCTTCCAGTTCGGGGCAGTGCGCCGCCCAGTAACCCGACGGTCACCTCCGGCCGCCGGCGGCTGGCGCGATGAGGCCGTCCAGCGATCGGACCGGCTCCCCGCGCTGGATCGGCACGCACGCCGGCGGGATGTCCTGGACGAAACGCACTCCGATCTCGATCGCGCGGTCGAGAAATCGCTCGAGGTGGTCCATCGCGCCGGTCGACGTGTCGTGCAGGACGAGCAGCGCGCCGTCGCGGCACTGCGCCAGCGCGCGCTCCACCCATCCGTCCGGATCGACCCAGTCGCGCGGCAGGGCGTTCCACAGCACCACCGAATAACCGCCGGAGCGTAGCGTGTCGAGCGCGGCAGCGTTGAGGAGGCGCTCGTCGAGGTTGCCGCCGCCGCCCATGGGACGAAACCACCGCTCGCGATGCGCGAGATCGCCGATCAGCGCCTGCGCCTGCTCGATCTCGCGCCGGACGGCGTCGTCGTCCTGCAGCAGGCCGAGCGGCCGCGAGTGCGACCACGTGTGATTGCCGATCCAGTGACCCTCGGCGCGAGCTCGCTCGCTCATGGCGCGCGCGCCCGGCGCGGCGAGCCGCTCGCCGACGACAAAGAAAGTCGCCCGCAATCCGCGCTCGCCCAGCGCGTCGAGGACGCGAGGCGTGACGTGCGGATCAGGACCGTTGTCGAAGGTAAGCGTTACGCGTGGAGATTCGTCGGTCATCCCTCTGCCGGCCCTGCGACGGCCGCCGCGAAGCCTACGCGCATAGGGGATGCGATGGCCGCGGCGAAGCCTACGCGCAGAGGCGGTGCGATAGCCGCCGCGTAGCGACAGGAGGGAACGATGAGCGAGTCAGCGACCCCCCGAGGGCTACGCGCACATAACCCCCGCGCATGCTATGCATCGCCAGGATGCCGGACACCATCTCACGTGATGGCGCGCCGCTACGTGGGGCCACCCGGGCGGCGGTCCTCATCCACGGGCGAGACCAGGACCCGCACTACATGCGCGAGCACCTGGTCCGGCGCCTGCAGTCGCCCGGCGTGGCGTTTGTCATGCCCGAGGCGCCGCACCGCAGCTGGTACGCCGGACGCTTCAACGCCGCGGTGCCGAGTCTGGAGCCCGCGCTCTCGCGAGCACTGGCCACCGTCGCCGAGGCCGTCGAGCTCGCGACCGGGGAAGCCGACGCGGTCATCCTCGCCGGCTTCTCTCAGGGAGGCTGCCTGGCGGCCGAGCTGCTCGCGCGTCAGGGGCCGAGCGGGCTGGCCGGCGCGGCAATTCTCACCGGAGCGTTGATCGGGGAGCGCACGAGCGAAGACGAGCTGCGCGAGCTGCGCGTGCGGCTCGACGGCCTCCCGATCGAGATGGTCTCGAGCGCTCGCGACGAGTGGGTCGCGCCGGGCTACGTGCGGGCAACCGCCGAGTCGCTGAGGTGCGCGGGGGCGAACGTGCGTCTGCAGATCACCGAAGAGCCCGAGCACCGCATCGACGAGGTCGCCGTGCGCGCAGTGGACGAACTGCTCGCGCGGGTTGCCCGCGCCGCGAGGAAGGCGACATGACCGCCTCGGGGTCACCGGCGGCGGCGATGTCCGTCTTCCGCTACGACGCCCTGCCCGGCCGGATCATCTTCGGCAACGGCTCGAGTCGCGCCGAGCTGCGCGCGGAGCTCGAGCGGCTCGGCGCTCGGCGCGTGCTCGTGATCGCCACCGGGCAGGAGGCCGGCCGGGCCGGCGAGCTGGTGGCGGACCTCGACGACCTGGTCGCGGGGACGTTCACCGAGGTGCGGCCGCACGTGCCGATCGACGTGGCCGGCCGCGGATGCGAGGCCGCGCGGCGTCACGGCGCCGATGCGCTGCTGTCGGTCGGTGGCGGCTCGACCACCGGGACCGCCAAGGCGATCGCCCTCGAGACCGGTCTACCGATCGTCGCGATCCCGACCACCTACGCCGGCTCGGAAGTCACCCCGGTGTGGGGCCGGACCGAGGGGGCGCGCAAGACGACCGGCCGCGATCTGGTCGTTCTGCCCCGAGTCGTCATCTACGACCCCGAGCTGACCGTCTCGCTGCCGGCCGCCGTCACCGGGCCGAGCGCCATGAACGCGATCGCGCATTGTGTCGAGGCGTTCTACGCGCCCGGAGCCAACCCCATCACGTCGCTGCTCGCCGCAGAGGGCATCCGCGCGCTCGCCTCAGGCGTCCGGCTTGCCGTGCGTGAGCCCGACAACCTCGAAGGGCGCGAGCAGACGCTGTACGGCGCGTGGCTCGCCGGCTCGGCGTTTGCGAGTGCGGGCTCGGGGCTGCATCACAAGATTTGCCACGCGCTGGGCGGGGCCTACGACCTGCCTCACGCCGAGACCCATACGATCGTGCTCCCTCACGTGGTGGCGTTCAACGCGCCGGCGATCCCGGCCGAACTCGCCCGGATCGGCGCCGCACTGGGCGTCGAGGACGCCGCGCGCGGCCTGCAGGAGCTCGGTTCCGAGCTCGGCGCGCCCGCCGCGCTGCGCGATGTCGGACTCGGGCCCGAGCGGCTCGACGATGCCGTCGCTGTGGTGGCGGAGAAGGACTTCTCCGACAATCCCCGTCCCGTCTCCGAGGGCGCCCTGCGCGGGCTCCTCGATGCCGCCGTCAACGGGCGAGCGGCGATCGCCGGATCGTTGCGGTAGACCCCGCCACAGGGTGTCTCGACCACGAACCAGTACAACGGGTGGCCCTCGTAGGCGACCTGCTTGGTGCCGGCTCAGCTCTGGCGGCCGGCGAGTGCGCCGACCTTCGACGCGATGCAGTGGAGCAGCTCGTCGTATGAGTCGCAGAACAACTGGACCCCTTCCCGCTCGAGCTCTTCGGTTAGCTTCGTCAGGTCGATGCCAGCGGTCGCGGCCTCGACGAGCGTCCTTTCAGCGCCGGCTGGGTCGGCCGCCAGCGTCGGCCTGACCTCGCCGTGGTCGGCGAACGCGAGCAGCGTCGGCGCCGGCATCGTGCTGATGATGTCGGCGCCGATCAGCTCAGCGACGTAGCGCACGTCCGGGTAGTCGGGGTTCTTGGTTCCCGTGCTTGCCCACAACGGCCGCTGGCGCTTTGCGCCCAGTTGCGCCAGCCGCTCCCACTCCGGGCCCGCGAACTTCCCGAGATACCGCTGATAGGCAACCCGCGCTGATGCGAGCGCAACCCGCCCGCGCGCCGGCGATCCCGCGCTCAGCTGCGGGTCGACCTTGGTGTCGATCCGCGAAAGGAAGAACGATGCCACCGAGGTGATCGTGTCGATCGGCTCACCCGCGTCGGCCCGCGCCGCGAGCCCGCGGAGGTAGGCGTCGATCACTCGCTCATAGCGCTGCACCGAGAACAGGAGCGTGACGTTGACGTTCACAGCGCGCCGGGTGAGCTCCGCGATCGCCGGCAGGCCCGCCTCGGTGCCGGGGACTTTGATCATCACGTTCGGCTGAGCGAGCCGCTGCCACAGGTCCAGGGCCTGCGCGATCGTAGCTTCGGTGTCGTCAGCCAGGTCCGGCGTGCACTCGAACGAGACCAACCCGTCCATGCCGCCGGTTCTGTCGTACTCGGACCGAAGCAACCGCGCGGCGTCTCGCACATCGTCGAGCGCGAGCGAGAAGAACAGCTCCCGCAGATCGCGGTCCCCCGCACCCGCCAGCGCGAGGAGCTGCTCGTCATACAGGTCCGAGCCAGTGATCGCCTTCGCGAAGATGGTCGGGTTCGAAGTCGCGCCGGTCACGCTGTAGTCGGCGAGCAGTTCCTCAAACTCGCCGCTCTGAAGCATCTGCCGCGACAGCGTGTCCAGCCAGATCGAGACGCCGGCCTCGCGCAGCAACCGGAGGTTGTGATTCGCGACCACCGCGCGCCTAGCTCGCGTCGGCGGCGCGTACGCTGACCAGCGCCTCCAGCGGGGTGTCGTTGTCGAGCAGGGCCGCGGGGTCGACCGGCTGGCGGGAGCGGATCAGGGCCTGCACGTGCTGGTTGACGTCCCACACGTTGACGCTCATCCCCGCCAGCACGCGCTCGTCCTTGAGCCAGAAGGCAACGAACTCACCGGCGTCCCGATCGCCGTCGACGACGACCTGATCCCATTCGGTCGCGAACCCGGAGTACTCCATTCCGACTTCGTACTGGTCGGAGAAGAAGTACGGGATGCGGTCGTAGCTGATCGGTTCGCCCAGCATCGAACGGGCGGCAGCGGATCCTTGGCTGCGCGCGTTGGCCCAGTGCTCGACGCGGATTCGCCGGCCGTAGAACGGGTGCCACGCGCTCGCCACATCGCCGGCCGCGAACACGTCTCGCACCGAGGCTTCGAGGCGCTCGTCGACCACGATCCCGTTCTCGAGCTCGAGCCCAGCCCCCCGCGAGCTGCACTCGTGGCGTGACGCCGATCCCGACAACAGCGAAGTCGCATTCGATCGCTCGCCCGCTGCTCGTGCGCACCGCCCTCACCCGCCTGGGCTCGGCGCCGGTCGCCAACAGCAGCTTGTCGTAGCTCACAGTGCGCTTGTCGTCGAGCGTGACTTGCTTGGCGTGCAGATCGATCGCGGTCACGCGGTGACCGGTGATCAGCTCGATCTGCTGCTCGGCGTAGAAGCCCTCGCCGTGGACGAAGAGCTTCTCGCGCCCTGACTCGCCGCGCAGGTGTTCCTTGCTGAGCGGGGGGCGCTCGTACGGCCGCTCGGCCTCATCGCCGATCAGCACAATGCGCCCGTCGAACCCGCGCTCGCGCAGATCCTGCGCCGCCACGGCACCGGTCAGGCTGGCGCCCACGATCACGAACTGCTGCTGCTGCTTGCTCATCTGCCGCTTCCTCCGGTCAGGCTCAGGAACTGCTCTCGGCTCAGGAACTGCTCTCGGGTGCTCGGCTCGTCACGGATCAGCCCATGCAGCGCCGAGGTCACGGTCACCGCGCCGGGCCTCTGAACCCCGCGCGACGACATGCAGAGATGCTTTGCCTCGAGCACCACGCCGACCCGGTTCCGATGCAGTCCTTCGTTCAGCCACCACCGGATTCGCTCTCATGGCTCTGTTAGCTGATTGCGGCCGCCGCTTCTTACGCCGGCAGCGGCGTCGACTCCGCCGCGCTTAGCAGCTCGCGTAGGCTGTCGTGCTCCTCCGCACACGCGGGACAGCCCTCGAGGTGCGCCCGCATTCCGGGAATCCGCCCGTGGGCGTCCGCGCCCGCCAGCTCCGCCTCGACGTAAACGTCGAGGAGCTCGAAGCACTCCTCGCAGCCCAACTCTGGCCCGGCGGGACCGAGCAGCCGCCTGAGGAGATGGTCAGGTGTTTGGCGCTGATCAGTCATCTGCCTCCGATCCAACGACGTCGCGCAGCTTGCGTCTGGCGTCGTGCAGCGTCTTGTACAGCGCTCCCCGCGTGGTGTTCAGCCGCTCGGCCAGAACGTCGATCGGCACCTCCGCCAGCACTAGCTCAGTCAGCACTTCGCGCTGGTGCGCAGAGAGCTGCGTCTGGATCGCCCTCATCACCCGCCGGAGTTGATCGCGCACCGCGACGCCGGCGGCGAGCTCCGGGGTCGACTCGGCCAGCCGATCCCATTCCTCCGGGCCGATCGGAAGCTCGCGCTCCTGCCACGCTCGCCTGCGCGCGAGCTGCGCCGCCTCCAGGATCGCGAACTTGTATGCCCACGTCGTGAAGCGGCTCTCGAACCGGTAGTGATCGAGCTTGCTCAGCAGCGCGCTCAGCGCGCTGTCCGCACTCTGCACCGCCAGGTCATCGAGGCTCTCCCCCGACCGGTTCCACTGCGCGCGCCGGCGCAGCAGTTCAAACCGAGCGGCCTTGACGAGTAGCCCGTCCAGTCGCGCGGCGGCGTCCTCGCGCTCGCGTCCGCCGCTACGCAGCGACTGCAGCCAGGCCTCTGCCTCGGCTTGCCGGCTTCCGGGATGCGCCCGGGTCGGGTCGTGTGGCCCACGCTTGACGCTACCAACCGGGTTGCTCATCCGCGCGCCTCATCCGAATCGAGCGGCGCCACGATCCTCGCCGCCAAGTGCGGTGGACAGCCGCGGTCAATCAGCCCGAGCAGTTCGTGCACGTCCACCCGCGCATCGTCGGCCAGCTGCCGCGCGAGAGCCGAGGCGAACCCGGCGGCGAGCAACCGCTCGGCTCGCCAGGAAACCCAGCGCGCCCGATCGTCCGCCGGACCCGGTGATCGTGGGCTGCCGCGGCGCAACCGCATCACCTCGCTCACGAGCCTCCCACCCTGAGCGACGACCCGATCGTGGCGTCCGCCAGCGCCGGGTGTAGCGGGTGCAGCGGTTGCCGCGGGTCTAGCGGGTGCAGCCGGTGTCGCGAGTGCAGCCGGTGTCGCGGGTGTAGCCGGTGCAGCGCGTGCAGCCGGTGCAGCCGGTGCAGCGGGTGCGAGTGCAGCGGATGCCGCGGGTGGCCAGCCAAGCCGCGGATCGGCGCCGCCGGCTCGACTCGTCGCCGTGTCCCGCCGCTCATACCGCGTCGTCCGCGGTCGCGGTCATGTCCCGTTAGCTGCGACCGAGCGACGCATCTTACGTGGAGGCTTCGAAGCGTTAGCCCGAACTGCGTGGCTGACCGCAAGCGGGATACTACGTCGCGTCCGCGTGAACCGAAAGGGGCGACAGGATGGCCAAATTCCGCATCCAGCCTCATGTTCGTCTACAGGAGTGGGTCGCCGAGGAAAAGAGCTTCTTCTCAGACGAAGGGCTCGACTACGAGTTCGAGGCGCGGGGACTCGCGGGCAGCTCCCTCACCACCTCATCGGTCAAGCGCGCCGATGCCGGCCCCGTACAGGCGCGCAGCGGCGCGTTCGAAGACATGGCGAAGGGGCGCTCCTGCGACGTCTCGGGCGCGTGTCACTGGGCGGTCAACGCCGCGGCCTCCACCGACCACGGCCGCATGTGGGGCCGGGCGTACTCGCTCTGCACCTCCGGCATCTTCGTCGCGCCCGAGTCGCCGTACGAGCGGCCTGAGGACTTGGCCGGAGTGCCGGTCGGAGTCGGATATCACTCCGGCAGCCACTACTCCGCCATCCAGGGCCTGGAGCCGTTCCTCGCGCCGGATCAGATCGAGCTGGCCTTCGTCGGCCTGCCGTTCGACCGCGTCCGGTTGATGCGCGATCGCCAGATCCCCGCCGCCAATGTGTGGGGCGCGCAGTACTACCTGCTCGAGCAGTGGGGCTTTCGCAAGCTCGTCGACACCACGTTCATGATGGGCTTCCTGGTCAGCGCCGACGCCGAGCACACGGACCTCGAACGGTACTTCCGCGCCCTCCGCCGAGCGCAGGCCGAGCTCGACCTCGAGGCCGAACGCTACAAGCGTTACTGGCTGAACGAGATGCCAGATGACCTTCGCGACAGCGCGGACGTGCGACGGTTCGGCCCGGGTGAGCGGATCGTGTTCGAGCCGTATACACGCGAAATGTTTGAGCGCACGCACCGGTGGATGGAGCGCTGGCAGCTGTTCGATTCGCCGTCGGAGCGCTCGACCTACGAACAGGCGGTCATCGCCTGATCAGCGCCACGCCCGGTGAGCCGCCTCCGCCACCAGCTGGAGCTTCTTCTCCTGGGCGTCCTCGCTGATCGCATTCCCCGGCCCGGCGGAGGCGAATCCGCACTGGGTCGAAAGCGCGAGCTGATCGCGCGGATGGAAGCGGGCTGCCTCGTCGATCCTCGAGATGAGCTCGTCGGCGGACTCGAGTTCGTCGAATTTCGATGACACGAGCCCGAGCACGACCACCTTGTCGTCGGGGAGATCCTTGAGCGGCTCGAACGAGCCGGAGCGCTCGTTCTCGTACTCGAGCAGGATCCGGTCGTAGTTCCCGAGACGGGGGAATAGACGGGCCGCCACCGAGTCGTACCCGCCGGCGCTGATCCAGTGGCTGTCGTAGTTGCCCTTGCACATGTGCAGTCCGAAGGTGACCCCGGGAACGCTCGCCAGCTCGTTGAGCATGTCGGCGCCCTCGGTCAGCACCCGCTCGAATGAGATCCCGGCCGCGTTCCAGGCCTGCTGCTGGGATTCGTCGACCAGCTGCCCGAAGTCGGGAGCATCGACCTGGATGTACTGACAGCCCATCCGCGCGAGCTCCTGAGCCTCTTCGCGCATCAGCGTAAGCCCGTCGGCGAACAGATCGAACGGGTCGCTGTAGGCCTCGCGCGTCCGCGACGGCGACCACGCCAGGAACAGCATCAGCGGGCTGGGCAGCGTCACCTTGACCGGTCTCCGCGCGCGCGCCCGCGCGTACGCGAACTCCTCGATCGTCATCATCCGCTTGCGCCGGATCGTGGCGGTCACCGACGCCGGGATCGCGAAGACGATCTGCTCCGAGCCGCCCTCGTCGTGGAACGGAACCGGGATGTGATCGCTCGGTTCGCCCGCGGGGTCCGGGGTCAAACCCTCGACCGCTTCCAGCAGCTGATCGATGAACGTCCGCCGGCGGAGCTCGCCGTCGGTGACGACGTCGAGGCCGGCGCCCTCCTGCATGGCGATCACCTGGTCGACGGCGCGGTCCTCGATCGCCTTGTAGGCGGCGGGCTCGAGCTCACCGGACTCGAACTGCGTGCGGGCGCGGACGAGATAATCCAGGCGCAGAAGCGAGCCGACGGTGTCGGCGCGATACACGGTCGTCATTACCTCACCTTCCTCCTGGTATCTTCGACACCGCAGCGTGGCCGGCACTTCGTGCACTCCTGCCGTGGGCCGCGGCGGACATCTACGCGGTCTCGAGGTCGTCGCGGTACAGCTCATAGGCGGTGGTGTACTCCATCACCCGCGCGACGTCGGAGATGAGGTCGTCCGCGTAGCCGGCCCGGCGCAGGAGGTGAAAGCCCATCTCCATACCCGACGTTATCCCGCCCGCGGTCACGATTCGCCCCGCGTCCACCACCCGAGCCCGGCTGACCCGGCAGGCCGGCGCGATCTCGGCCAGCCGATCGATCGGGACCTTGCCCGACGGACCGGACTCGAGCCGATCGGGCTCCTTGCGGTTTGTCGCCGGCACGCCATCGAGCAACCCCATACGGCCGTACACCCACGACCCGGTGCACACGCTGGCCAACAGACACGAGTTGGGTAGCGAGGCGATGAACTCGTGCAGGCGGCGGTTGTACATCTCCTGCCGAGTGCCAAAGCCGCCCGGAATCAGGAAGGCGTCCATTGCCGGGTTGTCCTCGAAGCAGTAGTTGGGAAGCACGGTGAATCCCGCCTGCGTCTGCACGGGACGCATCGCATCCGCGATCAGGAACGCATCGAGCTCCGGGTCATAGCGTCGCGCCACCGACCACACGCCGTACGGAGCCGCGAAGTCCACGATCTCCGCATCCTTGAACACGTAGATCCCCAACCTGAATCCTGAGGCTGGCACTTGTCTCCTCCCTGTCGAGAAGCGACCTAGCCTACTGCTGCCTGCTCCCTGAAGACGCGGCGCCGCCTCGACGGCCGCGGGTCAGTCCGGCGGCCGGCGCTCGATCCTCACGCCCGACCACTCCTCGAACATACGCACGATCTCGATGAAGTCGGCGTCCGGGGGGAAGCGCGACTCGGCGAGGTTCCACAGCTGCTCGACCGTGCCGCCGAGGAGCATCGGGACCCCGTGGCGGCGTGCCTCGGACAGGCACAGGCGCACGTCCTTGGCCATCAGCTCCATCCGGAATCCCTGGTGGAAGGTGCGGGTGAGCACGAAGCGCGGGAACTTCTGCGCCGCCGCGGTGTTGGAGCCGCTGCTGGCGGCCACGACTTCGAGGAGCGTGGCCGGATCGAGCCCGGTCTTGGCGCCGAGCGCCGCCGCTTCCGCGGTGATCGCGATCGCGCACGCCGACATGAGGTTGTTGATCACCTTCACGCTCTGTCCCTGTCCGGGCCGGCCGCCGACGATGAAGATCGTCGAGCCGAGGACCTCGAGCAGCGGCCGCAGCGCGGCGACGTCCTCCGCCGCACCGGCCACCATGATCGTGAGCTGGCCGCTCTCGGCGCCGGACGCTCCGCCGCTGACCGGGGCATCGACGCAACCCACGCCAGCGGAGCCGAGTAGTTCGGCCACGCGTTCGGCGACCTCCGGTCCGGTAGTCGAGAGATCGGCGTAGAGGCGCAGCGCCGAGCCCTCGGCCAGCTCGTGCGCGACCGTGGCGACGACCTGCGGCGCGGGGAGGCTGACCATCACGATCTCGGCGGCGTCGGCCACGGCACGCGCGCTCGAGCACGGGTCGGCGCCCGCCTCGGCCAGCCGCTCCATCGCGGCGGCGTCGGTGTCGTAGACGTTCACGCGATGGCCGGCCGCGAGCAGCCGCCTCGCCATGTGCGCCCCCATCGCCCCGAGACCGACGAAGCCGAGGGGCGGTGCCTCCGACCCCGCGCTCACTGGGGCTCGATGTCGGCCCGCACGACCTTCAGACCCTCGTGCCCGAATCGCGCGCCCATCGCCCGCCCGATCCCGCGGCCGCTCCGGTGAGCACCGCCAGTGCTCCGGGAAGTTGGTCCATGGCGCCTCCCTGAGGTCAGATTGTGACGATCCTACCCGAGTGGGGCGATCCGCGGACCGAACGGCGAGCCGTGGCTCGCGTCGATCATCTCCTCGCCTGTGCCGCCGAAGGGCCCGTTCTGGCCGGTTCCGGTTGGCGGCTCCCAGGCGCACCGCTTCCTTCGGTTGGCGGCGATTAAACCGCCGTTACGCGGCTATCCTCAGAGCAACCGCATCGGCGGCGGTTCGTCCGAAGATTCAGCCCTAGGGAGGCGCCCGATGTTCCATGTCCTCAGCGCACGGACTCGCGGTCGCGTACGCAGCCGTTTGTTTGTCGCCCTTATTGCTGCCTGGTTCGCTTTGCCTGTCGCGGCGGCGCAAGCCGACAACGTCGTCAACACGACGTTCCACGAGAACCTACTCCTGTCAAACCCGTGCGTCCCCGCCGATGATTTCATCAACCTGAGCGGCGACACCCACATCGTGATCACGACGACCGCCGACGCCAGCGGCGGCTATCGCCTCGACGACCACGTCGTCAGCCATATGAGCGGCGTGAGCCTCACCACCGGCACGCGCTACGTCGCCTCGGAGCACCAGAACAACCGGTCGTACGCGGACCCGCCGTTCCCGGCCACGGACACGTACACGGACGACCTCCATCTGATCAGCAAGGGGCCCACGGACAACTACATCTTGCACGAGACCATGCACGAAACAGTCACCGCCGACGGCACGCCGACGGCGACGGTCGACAGCTGGCGGATGGACTGCGCAGGCTAGGTCAAAGCAGCTCGACCAGCGGGAAGGAGCGGTGCGCCCGCGGTGGCACCAGGAAGTTCTGCCGGTGCGTCGCCCGAGCGGACGAGTTGATGCCGATCTGATCGTCGGTCAGCCCGTAGCGGGCACGGAGGTTCGTGCCGTCCGGCAGCACGCCGTCCATTGCCGTCCGCGCGGCGTGGAAGCGGCTGCTGGTCGGCACGAAGACTGCAAAGTGCAGGCCAGGCTGCGTCGCCGGTGGCGTCTGGACCGCCCCAGTGCTGTCGATGTACCAGGCGAACGGGTGGTCGAGCGTGTTGAAGTCCTCGCGCACCGGTATCCCGGTGCCCTTCGTTCGCAGCCGGCCGTAGTTGTCGATGACGTCGGCCTTGAGCCGTGTTGCCATCTGCAACAGCGAGTTGTGGCCGGCCTGGCCGGCAGCGGCATCTGACTCAACCTGCGCGAGAGTGGCCACCTGCCCGGGCCCGTTCGGGATCGTGACCGTCCCGTCGGGGGGAACCGGCGTCGAGGGCGCGAACATCCGGGCGACCCGCTGCCCGTAGCTCCGGCCGTACCAGACGCCGAGGTCAAGGTCGAGATGCGAGAGGTGCATCGCGCAGCCATGCGCGAAGTAGCCGCTCGGGAACTGGTCCGTCATGCCCGGCAGCGTCTCGAAGCTCACGATGTTGTCCGGCCCCAGCGCGGCGGGCTGCGTACTCGTGAAACCCATCGTCAACTGCGCCCGGTCCGGGATGGACTGGGCGGCGGTCACCCCGGCCTTCAGAGCGAGGGTCTTCGCGACGCTCGGCGTGTCGAAGCCACGGCCGGCGAAGCCGATGCGGCGGCTCGTGAGCTGGAGCAGGTCGCCGACGTACGCAGGGCTCGAGGTGTCGGAGAACAGCTGCGTTTCGACGGACTGTACGATGGCCGACGAGTCGCTACGGACCTTGAAGGCGACGTGATTGTCCTCCAGCGCCACGTCGGAGGAATCGCTCGGAAAGCGGATGGCATCCAAGAGAGCGAGCTGAGGCTGGCCGTTCACTGCCGGCAGCAGCTTGTCGCGCGGTGCCTTGGCCTGCCAGGGCACCGGCACGAACATGCGGAAGTACGGCAGCCCCCAGGCGACGACGATCGTGAGGCCGTCGGCTGTGGCCGGATATGGGGACTCGACGCGCGACAGCGCCGACTCGAGGCGCTTCTGCGCGGCCGCAAGCGCCGACTTGCTCCAGGTCCGATCGGGCGCCAGCTTCGCCGTGAACACGTCGTTGTAGACCGGCGGGATGATCACCGGCGTGGCGTTGTCGAGGATCACCTCGAGGCTGTCGATGAGGTACTGCTCCTGCCACCGCGACACATTGGCGGCGCTCGCGCGGGCCGGCGCGGCGAAGTCGTCGAGGACCGCGTACACGCCGCGGCCGGCAACCGCGGCCGCCGACAGCGCCCCCCCGCGCAGCACGAACGCCCGGCGGTTCATCTCGGATCCGCTATCTGACTCCATACCTGCCTCTGCACCGCTCCGTGCGACTCCGCTCACTATACGGGGTCGGGACGGAGGAGGAGTGCACAGCTCACAAAACGGCGCGAGCCGTCCGGGTGCGCCGCGGCACGATTCGCTCGCGGTATGGCCACCCGCTCCGGAGTCTCGGACCAGCGCTCGAGTCAAGTGACCGGCGGCGTTGCTCCGCGGGTCGTGTTACTGCTGGTTCGGTAGGCATAGTGCGGATTTAGTGGAGATTGTTGGCTGACCATCCGCGGCAGCATCGACACCGCCAAAGGCGCTGCTGACTGGTTCACCGGCGAGATGTACACGGAGCCAGGACCTTCCGCGATTACCGCGCTCGGCTCGAGCGGACTCAATCCGGTCGCCACTCCACGACCTCTGAGAACATGAGCCAATGAAGGTGCGCTTCGCAGTCGCGCCGGATCGCGGCTGGCTGTCCGCATCCACGTTGCTCGATTTCGCAGACGCGATCGAGGCCGCCGGCTTCGACGGTGTATGGCTCTCCGACCTCCCCCTCGCTCCCGCACTCGATCCACTCCTCGGCATCGCCGTCCTCGCCGGGCGCACCAGCCGCCTGCGCCTCGGCGCTAACGTCGTGCCGCTCGGCCGCAACCCGTTCGTGCTCGCCAAGCAGCTCGCGCAGCTCGACCAGGTCTCAGACGGTAGGCTGCTGCTCAGCTTCGTCACAGGCATCAACCAGCTTGGCGAGCGCGCCGCGCTCGGCATCGCCGGCGCGACTCGAGGCGAGCTGTTGGAGCACACCCTCGTCATCGCACGCGGCCTGTGGGCTGGCGAGGCCGTGGATAACAACTCCGGCCGGCTCTCCCTGTCCGGGGTGAGGCTTCCAATCCGCCCTGTCCAGGCCCCGCTCGAGGTCTGGCTCGGCGGCCGTGGCCCGAAGGCTCTCGAGCGAGCCGGCCGGATCGCCGATGGCTGGCTCGGGGCGCAGCTCACCCCGGCCGAGGCTGGCCGCGCCCGCGAGCAGATCCAGCTCGCCGCGGCCCACGTCGTCCGGGAGGTCGACCCCGAGCATTTCGGCCTGAGCATCGCCTACGCACGCGAAGAGGCGGACCCCGAACTGCTCCACACGACCCGCGCGCGTCGCCCCGATATCGACCCGCGCCAGCTGATCCCGGTCGGCGCCAAGGCCCTGCGCTCACTGCTCGAGCAGTACATCGACGCCGGCCTCTCGAAGTTCGTCATCCGCCCCGGCGAACGGGTCGACTCGTGGACCGCCGAGGCCGAATGGCTGGCCGGCGCGATCCTCGACCTCCAGACGTAGCGACTGGTCTGGCGCCACGCCGCGTCAGCCGCCGAGCTTGCGCGCGACCCAGTCGGTGAGCACGCCGAGCACCTCCTCGTGATTGCGCTCGAGCATCATCGCGTGCCCGTTCCCGTGGACGCCGTGGTCGGCCAGGCGCACGAGCTCGACGTCGCAGCCTCCTTGCTTCAGGAACTCGACCAGGTGGCGGTCGTAGGCCAGGAACATCGACGCCTCGGCGGTGACCACGGCGATCGGGAAGCGGCTCAGGTTCGCGAGCCGCCGGGCCGGCTCCTGTTGCAGCGTGATCGGGATCGGGCCGAGCTCGGGGCGTTCCTCGGTAGCCGTCTTCAGCTCGGAGGGATCGGTGACCGGCGGGTCGTAGGCGATCGGCGCGCAGGCCAGGCCCCAAACCATGTCGAGACCCATCTCCGGCCGCTGGGCGAAGGGCGGCCCCAGCGTCTCGATCGCGATGAGTGCCGCCACCTTGTCGGCACCGGCGTCGACACCGGCGAATGTGCCGGGGCCGCCGGCCGAATGCGTCACCACGACGGCGGGCCCGACGAGGTGGAGCAGCTCGGCCAGTCGCCTCTGCTCGAGCGCGTGCATCTCGGCCGGGTCGGCGAGCAGCGGGCCCGAGGTGCACAGCGTCTGGTCGTAGACGGGATCGCCGGGCTCGCGTCCTCCCGGCCACTGCGTGTGCAGCTGAGCGGTGGGGTTGCTGTCCGGGCCCTCGGGGGGCGGGACGAAGATCGGCCGCAGGAATTCGAAGCCGAGCTGCGGACCCATCGGGCCGAGGATGTCCGGGTGGTGTGGCGAGCGGCCGTGGCCGGGGCGGTCGACCACAAAGACGGTATGGCCCTGCTCGACCAGCAGCCGCGACCAGCCGGGGCGACCGTCGGGGGTGACCGTGTAGTCGGTCGCCTGGCCGCCGCCGCCATGCACCAGCACCCACGGCGGCCCCGGCCGCGGCTCCGCCGGCGCCTCCCACTCCACGAACATCGGCCCGCGCATGACCGTGCCGAGCGGTCCGGGAAACGGCTCGATCCCCACCCAGAACGCGCCGCGTCGCGACGTGGTGACCGGCGCCGACGACACGATTTCCTGCACCGACCGCAGCATCAAGCGCTCCTCCTCCCGACTCCCGGGCGGGCTCGGCAGCCGCGTCCGGCCTGGGCGTGGCGAAAAAGTCCGGCTATGCCGACAACTTTCCCCACGCCCGGCCGGCGGGCCGATATCCCGCGCCGCCAAGCGGGCCTTGGCTTGTATGACGGTCATTCACTATACCGGCATCTTGCGCCGCCTCCGTTCAGCGGTCGAGGCCTCCGTTCAGCGGTCGATCCTCGCGGCAGCGCAAGCGTGCCGTCTGGCCAGCTCACGCCGAGCGCGTGCAGGCGGCGAGCGCTCAGGCGATCCGCTCGGCGGCGGCACGGTAGTCGTCCTCGCTGACCGCCTGCTCCCACTCGGTCTCCCCCAGCGAGACGGCGATGTGGGTGAGATAGCTGTCGGGCGCACCGCCGTGCCAGTGGCGCTCACCGGGCTCGAACCACACCACGTCCCCGGGCAGGATGATGTCGCCGTCGCCGGACTCGTTGACCGCAAGCCCACGGCCATGGGTGACGAGCAGCAGCTGGCCGGTCTGGTGCCGGTGCCAATGGGTCCGCGCGCCGGGCGGAAAGAACACCGTGTTGACGACCACGCCCGGCACGTCGCGCAGGAGCGGCTCCGCCCACACCGTGCCGGTGAACGTCGGGCCTCGCGCCTCCGAGGGCTCGCCGGCCACCCTACCGTGGTTGATCCTCATCTTCCCTCGCGGCTCCTCGTCCGAGTGCCCACCGGATCTTGCAGCCGCACGCCGCCGGCCAGGTCGCCGATCCCGTCGACCACCCGGTTGGAGATCTGATCCTCGTAGCCGAGCGCGTTGGCGACCTCGAAGGCGGCCAGGCAGGCGGGGCCCGTGAACGTCGGCACGCCGATCCGCGCCACGTGCTCGAGATACAGCCGCAGGTCCTTGGCCATCAGCCCGCCGGTGAGACCGCCCTCGAGATAGTCGCCCTTGACGATGTGCGGGAAGCGGTTGAGCGTGGCGAAATTCACCCCCGTGCTCGAGTTCAGCACGTCCAGGAACTGCTCGAGATCGAGGCCGGAGCGCTTGGCCGCCACCATCACCTCGGCGGTGGCCGCGAGCGCGATGCCGTTCAGGAAGTTGTTCAGCAGCTTGGCCGTGTGGCCGGCGCCGCTCTCGCCCATGTGGAAGATCTTGGCCGCGAAGCGATCGAGGACCGGACGCACCCGCCCGAGCGCCTCGGCGTCGCCACCGACCATGATCGTCAGGGTTCCGGCATCGGCGGCCTTGGCGCCGCCCGAGATGCCGGCGTCGAGAAACTCCACTCCCTTCTCGCCCAAGGCGCGATGGATCCGCCGCGTGGACTCTGGTGAGGCGGTCGAGAGATCGACCACGACCTGGCCGGTGCGCGCGTGGTCGAGCACGCCGCCGTCGCCGAGCACGACCGCCTCGATGATCGTGCTGTCCGGCAGCGAGAGCAGCACCACGTCGACCTGGAGTACCAGGTCGACGAGCGACCCCGCAGCGGGGATCCCGCTCGCCGCCAGGCGCTCGGCGTCACGGTCGTAGCCGACAATCGGATCGCCGGCCTGGTGCACGCGCGCGGCCATCCGGCCGCCCATCGCTCCGGTCCCGATGATTCCGGCGCGCGGCGCGGTCATTGGGCGGCCTCCACCGCCTCGCGCAGCGCGGGCAGGGCCAACGCGAAGGACTCGATCCCGATCCCGCTGGCGAGCTCGAACACCTCCATCAACTCCTCCGCGGTGGCTCCGTAGCGGATCGCATTGGCGATGTGCTGGCGCAGGCCGATCTCGAACATGTGCGTCGCCGACGCGTCGAACGCGCAGTAGATGAACTCCTTGACCTTCGGCTCGAGCGTTCCGTGCTCCCACGGGTGCGAGGACATCGCCGTGTAGGTCGCGAAGAACTCGGCATCGAGGCGCAGGAAGCCGTCCCAGAAGCTGTTCCAGTAGCCGCGCTTCGCGGTGAACTGCGCCTTGATCTCCTCCTGGCGTTCGCTCAGGGGACGCGTAAAGTCGATCGGCCGGCCCGCCGCGGCGAGCTCCTCGAGCAGGATCGGCACGCCGGTGTTGGCGGCGTGGATGCCCATCGTGCTGGTCAGCTCGAGCGTCTCGAGCACCTCGGTGGGAGAGGCCCCCAGCGCCAGCGCGCGGCGGACATCGTCGACAGCGCCGTCGCGGTTCAGGTGCGAGGCGGCGCTGTCGACCGCCAACAGAATCAGCGCCTTGACCTTCGGCGCGAGCGGCCCGCGGCGCCAGGCATGGGCGGTGAAGTCGAGCGCCCGCGCGAAGTAGCGAGGGTTCTGCTCCAGCAGCTGCTCGGCGGCTGCGTTGGGAGGCCCGTGCACCTCCGTCCACGCCTCGCGCAGGGCCTGTCGATCGATGTCGGTGGTCTCGCTCACGTTGAGCTCCTGGAGTCGGTGACGCAGACGGCAAGATCGGCCGCCTCGCCGTCGACGCGCGGGAAGCGATCCATGACCAGGGGATCATGGCCGGGAACGACCAGCGCCCCGGCGTCGGCGTAGCCGGTCAGCCGCTCATAGGCGCGGTACATGTCGGCCAGGTCGGCGAAGACCGCAAACGGACGCCGGCGACGCAGCTCCTCGTAGTAGTGGATCGCGTCCGAGGCGAGGACGACGGGCCCGTGCTCGCCCGCCACCTCGAAGATGAGCTGCCCGGGGGCGTGGCCGCCGACGCGAATCGCGGTGAGGCCCGGCGCGAGCTCCGCCCGATCGTCGATCAGCTGCAGGCGGCCCTGGATCGCGGCCCGGCGCAGTCGCTCGATCCCTTCGGGGTCGGCGTGGCCGGCGAACTGCTCCCGCTGCGCGACTGGGTCGGCCGTCCAGAACTCGAACTCGGCACGCGCGACGGGCAACCGCGCGTTCGCGAACAGCTGGAGGTTGCCGACATGGTCGTAGTGGATGTGGCTGACCGGGAGGAGCTCGACGGCCGCCGGGTCGACGCCCAAGCGGTCGAGCGCGTCGGCCGGGGTGCACAGGCAGCGGCGGCCCATGCGCGCCCCGCGCTCGGGATCGAAGCCGCAGTCGACGACGATCGGTGGCGCGCCGGGGTCGTGAAGCGGCACGAGCACCCAGAAGTAGTAGCTCATGGCCAGGGGACCGTCGGGTTCGCCGTAGCTCGGCCACCGGTAATAGGCGTCGACGTAGGTCGTCTCGCGCTCGGCATAGCGCACCGCCAACACGCGGTACGACGGCGCGCCGGCGCTCATGCCGTGTCGCCGCGACCGTTGCCGCCGGCGATCGCCTCCTGCTCGATCAGGACCGCCTCGGCGGTCCGCTGCGCATCCATCGCCGCCGGCACGCCGCAATAGATCGCCGTCTGCAAGAGCGCCTCCTGGATCTCCTCGGGTGTGACGCCGTTGGTCAGCGCCCCGCGTACGTGGATCGTCAATTCGTGCCGGCGTCCGAGGGCGGTGAGCATCGCGATGTTGATCAGGCTGCGGGTCCTGCGGTCGAGCCCCGGGCGCGACCACACGGTGCCCCAGCAGTACTCGGTGACGAGCTCCTGCAGCGGTCGTGAGAAGTCGCTGGCCTGGGCCAGCGACCGGTCGACGTGCTCTGCCCCAAGGACCTCACGGCGCGTCTGCATCCCGGTCTCGAACATCGTCTTGTCATTCATATCGGGGGCATCTCCGGGCTCTGAGGGGCTTCGTACGACGACATACAGACGCGTCCAGCCGCACCGCGGGGTTCGCCGCCGCCCCACGATGTGCAGGGCGGCGGCGAGACGCCGAGGCGGCTAGGCCACCACCGTCTCCACGGTGTCGATCGGCTCGAGCTGCGCGATCTCGCCGCGGCGATGCTCCCAGTGGGGCGGGATGCACATGTGCGTGCCGAGCTCGTCGGCGCCCTCGTCGATGAGGAAGCCCTGGGAGTGCGAGTAGGCCAGTTCGACCAGCAACCCGCCAGGGCTCCGGCAGTACATCGAGAAGAAGTACCCGCGGTCCTTGGGCTCCGAGACGTCGGTGAAGCCCAGGCCGACGATCCAGTCCTTGACGTCCTGCTGATTGTCCTCGGAGACCACGTCGAAGGCCTGATGGTGGATCGTCCCCTCGCCGAAGTGCCAGGTGCCCTGTGGCAGGTCTGGCTCCTCGACGAGCTCGAGCATCCGGCCGTAGCCCTCCTCCGTCCCAATTCGGTACTGGTGGTGGGCCCCCTCGGATGAGACCAGCTCGCCACGCATCCCCTCGGTGACGAAGAAGTCCATTTCACCGACCTCGCGCACCGACGTGGTGGTGCCGTAGGCGCCTCGGATCGCGTGCTCCGCGGGGACGCCACCGCCGTCGTAGGGCTTGCGATCGTCGCGACCGGACGCGGCGACCAGGTGGTAGGGAATCCCGCACGGGTGGGCGAAGGCGAGCCGCTGTGTACCGAAAAGCTCGATTTCCTGCGCCTGGACCTCGAACGACTTCAGTCGGTCGGCCCAATAGGAGACCGAGCCCTCGGGGATCGACAGGTTCAGCTGCTTGGCCTGGTTGGTGCCGCGCTTGCCCATCCATCCCGCCTGCCGGTACGGGAAGGCGGTCAAGAGCGTCGAGATGTCACCCATCTCGTTGCCGTAGTAGAGGTGGTAGATGGGAATCTCGCCATCGAACAGCACTGTCTTCTTGACGCTTTTCAGGCCGAGCGCCCGGACATGGAAGTCGTAGTCCTCCTGGGCCCCTCCGACGCAGAACGTCAGGTGATGCGTGCCGCGGATGGTTCCTGTGTTCGGCACCGTTCCTCCTTCGCGGATTGTATGACAGTCATTCAGATTGCCAGAGTTGAGCGGGACGGTCAACCCCTGCGGCGACCGGCGTTACCCTGGCGGGTACGTGCCAGCCGGGCTGGGATACGGGACGCCGAGCTCGATCGCCCCGAGCTGGCGGAAGAAATCCTCGCGCAGCTGGGTGTTGCGGTGCGCCGCCGCGGTGGCCAAGTCCCGGAACAGGCGCTCGAAGCGCTCGCCGTTCTTGATCGCGCTCGCGCCGATTGTCCGCAGCAGGTGCTGATCGACGGCCTCCCAGGTCTGGATCATCACCTCGCGGGCGATCGCCGCCAGCCGCGCGTCCTCGGCCCAGGTGTAGGGCCGCTCGCCGCTGGCGTTGAGACGGCACGCCTGCATGTGGAGCCCGGCGCAACGCATCATCGCCGCCTCGGCCGCCTGAATCTTCACGAACGCGGCGCCGTACCAGCGTTGGAAATCGGGATCCCGGTACCGGGGCCCGAATGGCGGCAGCGGTGTCGGCTTCTCGAGCGCCCAGTTGCCGTACTCCTCGAGCGCGTTGTAAGCGCCGCCGACGAGGGTGCAGGCCAGCGACAGGGTGAAGATCACGAGCGCGCGCCCGCAGTACATCGGGTTCCCGTGCAGCGTCAAGCCTGGCGTGCCGTTCTCCACCGGGACGTCGATCATGTTCACGTCTTCGAGAACGTAGTGGGCGGGGACGTGGGCGCCGTCGAAGCGGATCGAGTGTGACCCCGTGCCCTTGAGCCCGAGTGTGTCGCCCCAATCGTCGAGTTGGGTGAACGCCGAGCGCGGCGCCACGAACAGCGCCACCCGCGGCATTCCGCGCGAATTTGTGCCGGGCAGCATCGCCTGTCCCATGTAGTAGGTGGAGTACGGGATCCCGGAGCAGTACGCGACGGTGCCCTCGAGCCGGTACCCCCCGCCCTCGGGCGTCGCCTTGAGAGAGGGCGCGGCCACCGAGGCGGCGCGGAAGTCCCCGTTTCCGAACACCTCATCCTGGAGGCGCTCGGGGAACCAGGAGCCGACCTGCAGGGCGTGGTTGGCCGACAGGCAGGCACCCCACGCGGCGCCCATGTCGCCGCGCGCGAGTTCGACGCCCACCCGCATGAACGTCGGCACGTCGACCTCGAGGCCGCCGTAGCGCTGGGGCACGTACATGCGGTAGAAGCCGGCGTCGAGGAGCGCCCGGTGAACCGACTCCGAGTAGTAGGCCCGCTCCTCGGTCTCCGCCTGCTCGCGGATCAGCTGCGAGCGCAGGGCGCGGGCGCGCTCGACCAGCTCATCACCGACGCGCTCGATTCGCTCTCTCTCGTCTACGGCGCTCATTGGGGCCGATCATACGGATTCCTGGATGACCGTCATACAACGGTACGTACGGCCATGAGGCACCCACATCGTTCTCTTTGGCCTGAAGCGCCCCGTCTCCGACGACGACCGCGGCCAGGCTGATGCCGGCGGTGCGGGACTTCTCCGCGGATCCGCCGTATGCGACCGGCTCGGCCCTCGTCGAGGAGAGCCTCAGCCTGCGCGGGGAATCGCCCCCGGACGGCCGACGCGCTCCTTCAGGCCCGGTTCCCAGATCGCGAGGTGTTTCCGCGCTACCTCGAGGACGGGCGCCGTCGGGCACTTATCGCCGACGTGCTCGAGCGCCGCTGCGAGGGCTGGTGGCCGGTGCAGGCGGAGCGCTGACCGAATTCGCAACTCCGGCGATCGTACGTTTGCCATACAATCTCCGGAGACCACCCGCCGCGGTCGACAAACAGGAGCACAGACGGACCAACCGCCGCGGTCGACGAGAGGAGTACAGACACGATGTCCGGCCCAACGCTTCGCGGACCCCATCACTTCACCGGGATCACCGCCGACGTCATCACCAACGTCGACTTCTGGTGCCGCGTGATGGGGCTGCGCTTTGTCAAGAACACGCTGAATTTCGAGACGACGTTCCGCTACCACACTTACTTCGGAGACGAGGAGGGCAATCCCGGGAGCGTGGTGACGTTCCTCGAATTCACCGAGGCGCCGCCCGGCCAGCCCGGCCGCGGCGACATCCAGCGCCTCGTTCTGCGGGTGGCCTCCTATGACTCGCTCGAGTACTGGATGGATCGGCTGATCACCAACCAGACCCACTCCGAGATGCTCCGGCTCGATCCCACTCAGCCCGACAGCCTGGTCTTCCACGACCCCGAGCATCACGAGGTCGAGCTGATGGTCTCCGACTCGCCCAACCGGCCGCTCGTGGCGGTCGCCGACGACATCCCGGCCGAGCACCGGATCCTCGGGATCGAGGGAGTTCGCTCATTCGCCACGCTCGATGATGCGCTGCCGGCAGCCGAGCACCTGGGCTTTCGGCGGGACGGATACCGGCTCGTGCTCCAAGGGACCGAGGGCGAGAGCCGGTGGTACTTCAGCCCCCCGCCGGATCGCCCGAGCGGCGACATGCACGTCGGCGTCTGGCACCACATCGCCTACGGCGCCGGCAGCCACGACGAGCTCCAGGCGCACCGCGACTACGCCAACAGCGGACCGGTCCCGTACACGCGCGTGTTCGACCACTACTTCTTCGACTCCTGCTACGCGATGTCGCCGGGCGGCCGGATGGAGCTGTGCACCACCGGCCCGGGATTCACACTCGACGAGAAGCTCGAAGACCTCGGCGACCGGCTGTGCCTCTCGCCTCGCGTGGAGCCGCTCCGCGCCAAGCTGGAGCGTGAGCTGCCGCGGATCGTGAACCCACGGCCGCGCTCCAAGGCAGGCCGGGCGGCTCAGAAGCAGCCGGTGGCGGTCGACGGCGCGCCCGGCGACGACCTGGCCGACGAGACCGTCCCCGCCGCGCGGGCGTAAGAAGCCCGTGACCGGCTGACGTTCGCGCCCCCGTTGGTTTCAGGCGTGCGCGCCGACTGTGACGGTGGCCACCGTCAGCGTCGCGCTGGCCTCCATGACCTTGGCCACCAGCTCGAGCTCGTCGTCGAGCTCGCGTCGTTGCCGGTTGGTCAGCGGGCGCAAGGGCTCGACGGTGATATGGAGCCTCTGGCCCAAGCGCCGCTGGTGCCAGACTCCTCCGACGATGCCGTCAAGGAGCAGTACCGGGTAGTTTCCGGCCTGGCCCGCCGGGGTCAGCGCACGACGGCGGCCGGCCCCGGAAAGAGCCACTCCCGGGGCTGCCCGGCGACGATGTAGGCATCGAAGTAGGGGAGTAGGCGGACGCCGCGGTGTCGCGCGCTCATCGGTCGCGCGTCCCCTGCGAGAGTCCAGCTCGGTTCGCTGTCCAGCAAGACGCGCTCGACCGCGTCGCCTAGCTCGTCGAACAGGCCGACGGCATACCGCGGCGCAACGCCCAGCCATCTAGCGAACTGCTGCGGGGTAGCTGGCCCATATGCGTACAGGTAGCGCCTCAGAAGCGCGCGTACCGAGGCCTGCGTTCCCGCGGGGCTAAAGCCCGGCAGCCACCGGTGCGGGTTGGTGTAGGTCACCTTGTGGCCTCGGTCGGGTCCAAAGCACAGCACTCCGCGGTGCGCTGCCGCGCTGGTGAGCTGCCGCCATCGTGGCCACTTGTCTTGGAACGCCTCCATCGTTCGCTCGACGGCCCACATGCCAACCCGATCGGCAATTGCGTCCGTCAGCTCATCGATCGTCAGCTCTCGGTCCGCCAGCGCTTCGCCGATCGCGACGATGATCTTCTCAGTCTGCTCAGGAGTGAACCGGACGCCCTCCGGATGCCCGGAGGACCGCGAGCGCAATGCTGAGCGGACACCCGTCCACATCGGCAAGTCAACCGTCGCCAGCAAATGGATCGTCCCCCGCGGACCGAACGTCTTGATCAGGGACCGCTCCGCCCAGAGCGCTCGCCGGACGTCGGCCCGGGTCGCGCCGGCGAGCCGACGGCCGACAGAGAGCTCGGCGGCGCTGAGGACCTGCGCGTGCGCACCGCAGAGCACGCGGGCGATCTCCGCCGGCTCGAGGTCCGTCGCCGGTTCGCTCAACGCATGACGCGCCATCCGCCGCGCTACAACGTCACTGCACGTCAGCGAGCGAGGACTCGCAGCCTTCGCACTCACGAACGATTCTCCCCGGCGCGCACGGGAACTGGTATGGCTTGCCGCTCCCGCGTGGATCGACTACGGCCTCTGCACTACAGGCGGTCATTAGCCTGCCGGGTTTCCGCCAGAGGCGGTGGCGAGGGAATCTCCCGATGTGAGGAAGTGCGTTTGCGGATCGCGTGTGCGGCGGTGTCAATCAGCGCCTGCTGGGCGAACATCATCGGTAGTTGGTCCCGAGCAAACGGCAGACCTAGCTCGGCACCCGCCGCTGAACAGCGGGTGATCCGGCCGATCGGTCAGCGGGGCCTCCCACCGAAGCCGCTCCGGCCATGATCCTGCGCGGCCTGCGAGCGATGTCGCCATCGCGTCGGGTCGCTCGGCTCACCGCCCGACATGCTGCGCTGACGAGATCGCCGGGCGGGCGAGAACGCTGCTTCACGTCTTGGCAGAATCATGAAGCGATGAGCCGGTCTCCAGAAAGCACCAAGTCACGCTACCGGTGCGTGTGCTCAATCAGGCTGCCCTCGCCGCTGGCGACGAGGTCGTGATTCGGGCGGTCCGCCGGGTTCCGATCGCGTCGAACGTGCCGAGGACGTGATCGATCGGTATGCGGGCAGCCCTCCCCGCGCGCCGGCTGTGTCAATCCCCTAGGCGTGTCGGCCCGAGTTTCAAACTTGTGATCCGGCCCGCTGTCAGAGCGACCTCCGCCCGACCTCGTGTGTGCGCGCCGGAGCCGGTGGCGGACGTCTTCACGGTCCAAGCGACGCGGTCGCGAGCGACCTGCTTCCTCGTCAGATCAATGATGGCGCTCGACAGCTGCTCGTCGATGAAGGCACTGACAGGGCTCGCCCCTCGAATCGGTCCTGCGACTGGAAACGGATCGGTTGACATCAGCTCGACGTCATCGGCGAAGAAGCTGAGCAGCGCCTCGGAGTTCCGCTCTTTCCAAGCGCGCTCGAATGCCAGCGCGGTCAAGAACTCGTCGGCCTGCGCTCGGCCGAGGGCGATCAGATCACCGATGAACGCCGGATCACGGTTCAGTTTGGAGCGGGCACTCAACGACCATCTAACCCGCGACGGGGAAAGTTCGACAATCCGGACGACGATGCTCTTGTAGCCGGTATCCTCGGCGAGGACTCCCGACTCGAGCCACTCATCGATCTTCTCCACGAAGTGCAACTCCTGATACAGCGATAGGTTGCCGGCCAGCTCATTTCGGCGATCGCCGATGTCGAGCACAGTCCGCGGCTCAACATCACGGCGTGTCGGGTTGATCTGGATGACCCAGATCTCGTCCGGCCTCAAATCGACCAACTCTCGGATCGGGGGGTTCTGCGAGAACAACCCGTCCCAGAATGTCCCGTCGCCCACCGAGACGGCGCGAAACAGGGTCGGGATCGCGGCCGACGCGAGCACGGTTTCGGCTGCGATTTTGTCCCGGCGACTGTCGAACGTGCGGAACTCGCCCGACAGCACGTTGACGGCGCCGATGACGAGCACCGGCTCCTCCGGCCCGGGCTCGACTCGGTTGAAGTCGACGCGTCGCCGCAGCATCGCCTTGAATCCCTCCGCAGTTGAGTCCGCCAGGACATTGTCGTAGGGACTGATCGCGGGCATGGCCACGAACTGCTGTAGGTCGCTCGCGAGCATCGCCGACGCATTAAGCAACTGCTCCCATGGTGAGCTCGCCGAGTTGTCAGCCCAGAACTCATCGAGCAAGCGGCCCGCCGCCGCAGGATCGCCGTCGCGAAGCGCGTACCAGGCCAACAGCGCGCACACCGCCCCACCCGACGTGCCGCTCAAACCAACAACCTCGTGCGTATCCAGCACACTGCCGCACAGCCGATCGAGTACTCCCGCCGTGAACGCCGTATGGCTGCCACCGCCCTGGCAGGCAATCGCTACCCGCGTCCGCACGCCTTCCCTCCGATGCTCTGTCGGCCCCACACCCGGTCACGCCTCCGAATCAGCTCGTCGAGAGCCATCGACACCACCGCCCAGTCTAACTAAGCGCCGCCCAGCATCCAGCACGGAGTGACCGTGGACACGGGGTGACCGAAGATTCCGCCCCACCCCCGCTCGGCGAGCTCCGCCCACATCTGCTCGCTGAAGCCGAGCCGCGCTTGACGTGCGCGGTGGCGCTTGATCCAATCGTCCGTGAGATCCGACGAAGGGAGATGAGATGTCGGTAATGATGGGGCTACGGAGCGCTGCTGATCCGGCAAGATTCGAGGACGCTCTGAACCGCGATCCTGAACGGTTGAAGGGAATCGCCCAACGTGCTCGAGACGCCGGGTGCATCCACCACCGGTTCTTCGCCAACGAGGCCGGTGGCGAAGTCCTCGTCGTGGATGAGTGGCCCGACGCCGCCTCGTTCCTGCGGTTCTTCGAGAGCAGCCCCGACATCGGCGAGATGATGCGCGAGGCTGGCGTCACGGAGCGGCCGACGCCCGTGTTCTGGCGCGAGCTGGACACGCCGGACAAGTTCTAGCGAGAGGGCGCGCTCCGCGCCGCCCGCGATGTCGTCTGGGTCGTCCGGGTGGTATGACCTCCACGCCACCCTGAAGGCTTGGCGTGCACTGCGAGCTGCTGGAACGTCTGAGCGACAGGTCGCCGGCGCTGGCCCCCACGCTCGTGGCGACACCGCGATGTTCTGGATTGCTCGCCGCACACCAGCGTTCACAGTCGCGCGGGTGATCCGAGCTCGGTTAGGAGTCCGCCAGCCACGCCAATAGGCGGCCTCGCGACCAGCACCGGCCGATGGCGTCGGTGCGCACCGCCCACCGCTCGAAGACCGCCAGGCCGACGATGCTGTGGCCAGAGGCGCGACGATCGCCAAGTGTCGGTATCGCCGGCGCGACTCCGACGCCCTCCGCTGACACCCACGCCACCGCTCGGCGTGCGGCCGCTTCGTCGAGGCGGTGCAGGAAGCGCAGACGGCGCTCTAGCGGGAAGCGCGACAGCGCCCACGTGGTGCTGACGACAGGCAGGGCGTCCGCGGGCACACGGGCGAAGGCGTCGGGGAGCAGCTCGACGGCGTCACCCTGCAGCAGCAGTGGAGGAGCCGCCGCCGCCAACGCCATCTCCGCTTCGAGCGCCGCGATCCGCTCCGGCTGATCCGGCCACAGGCAAGCGCGCAACCATCGGGCGTCATCCGCGTCGGTCACGTCGAACGGATCGCGGTCGACGCCGGCCCGGGCGACGACCTCGGGCATGGCCCGCGGCGGGATGGGCCGGCCTCCGACAACTGAACACGACTGCTGCACGGGCGATGACGGGTCGCCCAGCGATTGTCCGTCGCTGTAGGTGATGCCAACGCGATCGACATTGAGATTCAGCCCAGCTGAACAACCGACGTCGATCAGCCCCACCGCGTTCGCGCCTACCCGGCGCGCCGCCTCGGCAATGGCCGGGTACAGCACGGCGCAACGTCCGGTCTCGCTGCGCGGCATCGGCCGGCGCACGGCGATGGCCACGACCGCGTCGGTCATCCGCACCAGCGTGTCGATCGCCGCGCCAGCCGCAGCGTCGCCGTCCGCAGCGGCATAGGCCGCAGCAAGCGCCGGGGCGCGCCCGGCGAGGGCGAGGTCGTGCAACGCGGCGAGGATCACCGTGGGGTGCCGCTTGCGCGCCGGCGCCCCCGCGATGGCGCGCAGTGCCTCGTCTGACTCACTCAGGGCGACAGCGACACGCTCATACAGCGGCGATGTTTCGGCGGCGTCGACCTCACCGAAGTGCCGGTACACCGGAGCCAGTGTGGGGGCCGTGCCCACGGGTCCGGCGCTTCCTCCCGTCGGCCCTGGCATCCCGACCACTGTAGCCATCGGAACGAGAACCCCCGACCGGTTTACCGGGCACACGAGCGCCTAGGAGACCGGGCACACGAGCGCATAGGTTTCCCGGGCACACGAGCGCCTAGGTTTCCCGGGCACACGAGCGCCTAGGAGATCCTCGACCGACTCGCCGGCTGCTGCCTCGACTCTGTATCCCTCGCGAGCGTCAGGTGTCGCCTTGTCTTCCGCGCTCCGCGGAGCTGAAGCGATCTGAACCGCGGATACTTGCCGGGGAAGCGAAGCAGGTCCTGGCCTGATCGCTGGCGCGCGTGGGTCTTAGCTCATGAAGAACTGCTGGTAGAGGAGGAAGACGTTCATCGCCGAGATGGCGATGGCGCAGGCCCAGGCGACGATGCTGGTGATGGGTCGGTTGACGTGGCGGCCCATGACTGCGCGCCGCCCGGTCATGACGACCAGAGGAATGAGCGCGAGCGGGATTCCGAAGGAGAGAACGACTTGGCTGAGCACAAGCGCGTTGGTGGGGTCCATGCCGACGGCGATCACGGTGAGCGCGGGGATCATGGTGAGCGCGCGGCGGAGCATCAAGGGGATGCGGAAGTTGATGAAGCCAGCCATCACGACCTGGCCCGCGTAGGTGCCGACGCTGGACGAGGACGCGCCGGAGGCGAGCAACGCGACGGCGAAGGCAAGCGCAGCGGTGCCACCGACGAGGTGCCCGAGCTGGGCGTGGGCCTGTTGGATGGTGCTAAGTCCGCTGAGGGCGGGGGTGTGGAAGAGCTTGGCGGCGACGGCGAGCATGGCCATGTTGACGATCCCGGCGAGGCCGAGGGCGATGATCACGTCGAAGCGTTCGAACCGGATCACGCGCCTGCGCTCGTGGTCGTTGCGGCAAGGCATGCGGCCCTGGGTCAGCGCGGAGTGCAGGTAAATCACATGGGGCATCACCGTCGCGCCGACGATCCCGACCGCGATGTACAGCGAGCTGGTCCCGTTCAGGCCGGGGATAAGACCGTGCAGCGAGCCGCTGGCGGAGGGGCCGATGCGCAGCGTCTCGTAGAGGAAGCCAAGGAAGATGAGTCCCAGCAGGGCGGTGATCGCCAGTTCGAAGCGGCGGAAGCCGCGGGTCTGCAGCTCGAGGATCGCGAACGCGATCACGCCGGTGATCAGGCCGGCCGGGAGCAGCGGAACGTGGAAGAGGAGGTTCAGGCCGATCGCGGCGCCCAGGAACTCGGCTATGTCGGTCGACATGGCCATGATCTCGGCCTGCACCCACATCCCCCAGGTCAGCGTCCGCGGCCAGCGGGCACGGATCGTTTCCGGGAGGTTGTTGTCGGTGGCGATCCCGAGCTTGGCTGAGAGGTACTGGATCAGCATCGCGATCAAGTTCGCGGCCAGCACCACCCACAACAGCAGATAGCCGTACTGGGCTCCGCCCTGCACGTTAGTGGCGAAGTTCCCCGGATCGACGTAAGCGATCGACGCGACGAACGCGGGGCCGAGCATGAACAGCGTGGCCCGCAGCCTGCCCCTGGACAGCAGCCGCTCGAGCGCGCTGGGGCCAGCCGAGCCGGCGTCCGGCAGCGCGACCGCCGCGCCTTCGATGGCGGCGCCCTCAAGCGCGGGCTGCTGACGCCACGACCTCAGCGTGCTCGAACTCATCGTGCTGGTTCGGCGTCGACTTCAATCCGCATCGCGCGCGCGAGCTCGCCGCCGAGCGGCAGCTCCCGCTCGCCGAAACGAACGAACACCGGACCGCCGAACGGCTGGCGGCCGGTCACCTCCAGGCACTCAGCGAGCCCGATCCCGTTCTCAGCCAAGTACCGGAGCATCTTCGGATCGGAATCCGAGATACGCACGAACCGCCCGGTCGTACCGGGCGGGAGCTCCTCCAGGCTACGGGTGTATCCCTCGTCGATCTCAAACTCGCGCGAAGGGATGGGGTCGCCGTGCGGATCCATGGTCGGTTCCCCGAGGCGCTCGGAGATCAGCCGCTCGAGGTCCTCGGAGAGGACGTGCTCTAGCACCTCCGCCTCGGCGTGCACCTGATCCCACGGCATCCCCAGCTCGTTGGCCAAGAACAGCTCGATCAGCCGGTGGTGGCGCAGCACCTCGAGCGCCACCCGGCGCCCCTGGGCGGTGAGCCGCACGCCGCGATAGGGCTCGTGCTCGACCAGATGCAGATCGGCGAGCTTGCGCAGCATCCCGGACACCGACCCCGGCGTCACGCCCAACCGGTCGGCCAGCTCGGTCGTCGAGACCGGTGCGCATTCACGAGCCTCCAGCACGTACACCGCCTTCGCGTAATCCTGAACATGCGCAGAAACCGCCTCGACCACCGCCATAGAAAAGATTATGGCATGCCAAGCTCTGCCTATCAATCCGGCAAGTATCTTTCTTTGGCTCACGCCTTTCGCGCCGTTGACATGCGTTAGCCTGACCTTGTGTCCGACGACGCTCCGCTCTACGGTGCCTTGAGCGGCCTCGGGCGGAGGCCATTCGTCAGCGCCTGCGAGCCCGGGCAGAGGCCATTCGTCAGCGCCTGCGAGCCCGGGCGGAGGGCATCCGTCAGCGCGTGCGAGCCCGGGCAGAGGCCATCCGTCAGCGCCTGCAAGCCAGGGCGGAGGGCATCCGTCAGCGCCTGGCAGCCGAACTCGCGATCGAAGCCGGCTCAGGCCTCAGGCGCGAAGGCCCTCGCGGACCCCGCGCCCCTGCTGACGGAGCTTGCGTTACGCGACGGCGCGGAGCTCGCCGAGGTCCGCCAATGAGCACCGGCCTCGATCTGCACCTTGTCCCGACCTCCCGACCCGGGGCGGCCCAGCGAGAAGCGCTTGGCCGGATCGAGCGCGACCGCCTGATCCGGCGCGCCAAGACCCTGTCCTGCGTCAGCCTCGCCTACATGACCGTTGAGGGAGCAGTTGGCATCGCCGCCGCCCTGCTGGCGGGGTCGGTCGCGCTGCTCGGGTTCGGGCTCGACTCAGCAATCGAAGCGCTCGCCGCGATCATCGTGATCTGGCGCTTCACCGGCGCCCGGCGCCTTTCCGCCCACGCCGAGCGGCGCGCGCAGCGGCTCGTCGCGATCTCCTTCTTCCTCCTTGCACCCTACATCGCCCAAGATTCGCTGCGCACCCTGATCAAGTCACATCACCCCTCCACTAGCTGGATCGGCATGGGCCTCGCCATCTCGAGCATCCTCGTCATGCCCGCCCTCGGACGCGCCAAGCAGACGATCGGCTCCAGGCTCGGCTCGGGCGCCACCGCCGGCGAAGGCGCCCAGAACATGCTCTGCACATACCTAGCCGTCGGCGTGCTCGCGGGCCTCGCGCTCAACGCCGCGTTCGGACTCTGGTGGGCCGACCCGGCCGCCGCACTCGCAGTCGCCGCCCTCGCGATCAAAGAAGGCCACGAGACGTGGCACGGCCAAGGCTGCTGCGCCCCCGCCCCCAGCAGCGCCGATCAAGGCCTCGCCTGCGACGACGACTGCTGCGGATAAGCCGGAAGGCGTTCCGCGGGCTGCACCCGCTATCGCCCCACCACCTCTTATCGCAACGACCGCACCCAGCGTCACCCCCCACCGGCCAACGCCGCGAGCAACTCGTGCCGCGGCCGAACGAGGCTGTGGGCTGCATGTCGCAACGGCTGCTGGCCGTGAGACACGTTCGGGGTTAGGCTTGGTCGATGGCTGAGCGGCGGAAGGTCTCAGTGGTCGGAGCCGGGAGCGTTGGAGCGACGGTGGCGTACGCCTCGCTGATCAGGGGCGCCCCCAAGACGATGGCGCTCTATGACCTCGATCGCGACAAGGTTCGAGCCGAGGTGCTCGATCTGAACCACGGTAGCCAGTTCTATCCCACGGCGAACGTCATCGGATCCGACGACATCGCGGTCACCGCGGACTCCGACATCGTCGTGATCACCGCTGGCGCGAAGCAGAAGCCCGGGCAGACGCGGCTGGAGTTGGCGGCCGTCAACGTCGCGATGTGCCGGTCGCTCGTGCCAGAGCTTCTCGCGCTGTCGCCCGAGGCGATCTTGCTGCTGGTCACGAATCCTGTGGACGTTGTGACCTACGCCGCCGTGCAGGCGTCCGGGCTGCCAAGCCGGCGGGTATTCGGCTCTGGAACGGTGCTCGATTCCTCTCGGCTGCGGACGCTGCTCGCTCAACACTGCGACGTCGCCGTGCACAGCGTGAACGCGTTCATCGTCGGCGAGCATGGCGACTCGCAGGTTCCCGCCTGGAGTCAGGCCGCGATCGGCGGCGTCCCGGTTCGAGACTGGGCCGCGTCGGGACGCGCGCCACTCGACGAGCAGACGCTCGATCGCATCGCTCACGAGGTAGCCACTGCCGCCGAGCAGATCATCCGCGGCAAGGGCGCGACCAACTACGCCGTCGGGCTGTCAGCCGCGGGGATCGTCGAGGCCGTGTTGCATGACGAGCGCAGCGTCATGCCGGTCTCGTCGCTGCTCACCGGCCAGTACGGCATCGACGACGTGTGCCTGTCCTTGCCGTCGATTGTGGATGGCCAGGGTGTCGACGTGATCCTCACTCCGCCGCTGACTGAAGAGGAGGCCGACGCCCTGCTGCGCTCCGCGGATACGGTCCGCGGCGTGGAGCGATCGCTCGGGATCTGACGCCCGTGGACACGCACGTCTGAGCGTCGCTCGATTGGTGGCCGCAGTCGCGACGGTGGTGCCCGCCCCTGCTGTCAGTCTGCGCCACAAGCGGCATGGAGAGCGGAACGCGGCCGTCGGCCAGCACGCGCGAGAAGCGACCATCCCCGCGGCGTTGAATCGCGACAGCCGCAGGGCCATGCCGGCACGGGCCGGCTCCCTGGGTGCCACGGCCACGGCCGTGATCTCCTTCTCCGCGAATCCTCCGCGTCGGCGTCGGCAACGGCAGCGGCAGCGGCCGCGGCGAGGGTTCTGCGACGGGTCCGGGCGTCCGCCAAAGCGCCAGTCCGGAGCGGCGGTTCCCAGGCGGCGGAGCGGCAGTGTGGTCGACGCGGTAGAGACGGTTGGGGTTCGATCGACGCGCAGCGACCGCGGCGGACGATGGGGCGCTC
>JAFAXX010000143.1 GCA_019240655.1 Solirubrobacterales bacterium | reverse complement strand
CCTTCTCATGGTCCGCTTGACCGTGGCTCTTACGGGCTCGGGCTCGTCGGGGGCGCGGTCGCCGCGGTGCCGGAGGTGCTGGTGGTGCTGCCGGTCTGCGTCTGAGCGCTGCCCGCGCCGGAGCTCGCCGCGCCGGTCTGCGTCTGGGCGGTCGCGCCGGAGCTCGCCGCGCCGGTCTGCGTCTGGGCGGTCGCGCCGGAGCTCGCCGCACCGCTCTGCGTCTGGGCGGTCGCGCCGGAGCTCGCCGCACCGCTCTGCGTCTGCGCGCTCCCCGCCCCCGCGGCGGGCCGCTCGGGATCTGTCACGTCTATGTAGGCAGCCCCGCTCGAGCCTGGGTCGCCGAGCACCGCGGTCACCGCCATCCACTTGGCGGCCAGGCGACTGCCGTCGCCGAAATACAGGCGGGGGCCATTTCGGAGCTGGGCGCTCAGCCCGTGCGTCGGATCGCTTCCGGCCTGGCTGAGCCTCGGGATGATCCCGGGCGACGCCGCGGCGAGCAGCGCGAGCGCCCGCCGCACCGCCGGCTCGGTGACCCGCGCGCCGGCGGGCACGGGGGCGGGAGTGGTGATCTCGGGCAGCGTCGTTCCCGAGCCGAGGTCGTTGAGGACCGTGCCGTCGGCCGACACCGCGGTGAGCCGGCCGCCGATCGACACTGTGCCGAGCGGCCTCCGCTCGACCACGTCGATCCGCAACCGATGCGGGAAATCGGCGCTCACGCGCACGTCGGCGACCACCGGATACAGTCTCACCGCCGAGCGCAGCTCCCCGGTGTCGACGTCGAGCGTCGTCATCCGGTGGGCCGCGGCGGTCAGCGCCGAGCGAATCGCCGCCGCGTCGGCGCCCTGTACGCCGGTCACGGTGACCTCGTCGACGGAGGCCAGCGATGAGTCGCGCAGCCACAGCCAGGCTCCGGCAAGCACGACGAAGAGGACTCCGACAGCGGCTAACGCCCGCCGGCCGTGCGGCGTCAGACGATGGCGTCGGCCGGGGGTCGCGGAACGGACACGGCGAGAGACGCGGCGGCGGCCGCTGGTGCCGGCAGCCTGCCGGTTGGCGTCGGCGGCTTCGCTGTGAGCCGACCCGCCCCCCTCTTCATGGCCGTCGCCGCCATTCACTCGCGGCGCCAGCGAACGGCGCGCAAGCCGCAGCAGCTGCCGGGGGCGGAGCTTCGAGAGTGGCCGCTCCGCGATCACGCGTCGACCCGTGCGCGCGGCAGCTCGACCGGGCCGAGCGCCTGGACTTCCGGCTCGAGCTCGATCCCGAAGCGTTCCTTGACCCGCCGGCGCCCCTCTTCCATGAGCGCGACCACGTCGGCGGTCGTGGCATCACCGCGGTTCTCGATGAAGTTCGCGTGCTTGTGGGAGAAGCAGGCACCGCCGACCTGCAGGCCGCGGCAGCCCGCCGCGTCGAGCAGCTGACCGGCCGTACGGTCGCCGGCCCGGCAGTCCAGGGGATTCTTGAATGTCGAGCCAAACGTCTTGATCCCCGACGGCTGCGCGGCCCGGCGGCGGGAGCGCATGTCGGCCAGGGTTCGCCTGACCGGCTCGCTGGCCGACGGCTCGAGCGTGAACGACGCCCGGGCGACGATCTCGCCCGGGCGGAGATTCGACCTCCGGTAGGAGAAGCCGAGCTCCGCTGGAGTCAGGCGACGCCGCCCCTCGGGACCGACCACGTCAGCCCACTCGAGCACGCGCGCCAGCTCTCCGCCGTACGCGTTGGCGTTCATCCGGATCGCGCCGCCAACCGTACCGGGGATGTTGACCCCGAATTCGATGCCGGTCAGGCCGGCTTGCGCGGCCTTGGTGGCGACCGCGGGCAAGCGCGCGCCGGCCCCGCAGCGTATCCGTGCGCCATCGAACTCGATCGTCGAGAGATCCCTGTCCAGCTTCACAATCAGTCCGCGGACGCCGGCGTCCGCCACCAGCAGGTTCGACCCCGATCCGACGACCCCTACTTCGATCCCCCGACGATTGGCCCACCGCAGGAGCCACTCGAGCTGGGCCAGCGAGCCGGCGCGGGCGAACAGCTCCGCCGGCCCGCCGGTGCGGATCGTGGTGAGCCGGGAAAGGGGATAGTCGCGTACGACGCCCTCGGGAAAATCATCCATCGTCGGCAGGGTAGATGGCGGCTCGGCGGTGACGCCGCGGCTCAAGTCCGCGGGCCGGTTGCTAGCGCCGGCGGCTCGTTAGGACCGTCTCGTACGGCATCTCGACGACTCGCCGAGATCGTCGAGCGCGCCGCCAACCTCGCCGACTACCTTCTCGAGCCGCTCGGTTTGACTATAGGCTCCGCTCAGTAGAGAGATCCAACAGGAGGTCGCCGTGCACCGGAGAGGCGTCATCGCCGGCGCCATGCTCGCGCTGATTGGCCGGTCGCTCCTGGTCCAACTGCTGCTGCTGAAGTTGGGGCGGGATGTTCGGAAGCTCAATGCCGGCGACTACTCGAGCCTGCTCGACGCCTACGCCGAGGACATCGTCCTGCACTTCAACGACGGGGGCCATCGCTGGGCCGGCGATTGGGTCGGCAAGGCAGGCGTGGCTCGCTTCCTACAAAACTTCACCGCGGCGAGGATTCGAGGCGAGATCAAGGGGATTGCCACGAGCGGCCCGCTGTGGGCGTTGACCTTGTGGGTTCGATTCGACGACCACGCCGATGCCCCCGACGGGACACGCCTCTACGAGAACCAGACCGTGCTCGTGCTCCGCACGAAGCGGGGCAAAGTCGTCGAGCAGCACGACTTCTACCTCGATACCGGCCGGATTCTCGACTTCGACCACAAGCTCAGCGACCTCGGCGTCGCGCCGGTGCCCAAGCCATCGTGACCGTCCGCGTCGCGATTAGACGGCCTGGTAGCGCCAGGCGAGCGTTCGGCCTGGGAATGCGCCGGCGGCGATCAGTCCGGCCAGAAGCCCGGGTGCATGTGAGCGTCGCCCGCGTGGTGCGTGCCCGTGGCCAGGATCTCGAGGCCCTCCGGTCCCGCCTCGAAGGCCCGGACCGATGCCGGAGCCACGCGAATCGCGTCGAGCCGCTTGATCTCGTGGACGGCGTCGTCAACGGCAATGCGGCCCGAGCCGGCCAGCACCACGTAGATTTCCTCGTCGCGGCTGTGCCAGTGCCCGAAGCTCGATCGCACGCCGGGTCGCACGCGCTGGAGGCTGAGGCCGACACCCTGCGCCTGAAGCCGTGCGCGGGCAAAGCGCGCCTCGCCGGTGTCGCCGAGGCCGAAGCGCGGCGCCATGTCCTCGACCTCGTCGAGGTTGACGATCGCACAGCCAGTCTCACCAACGGGATAGCCGACGCCGCCGACGGGCTCGAGGTCGATCCGCTCAATGCCCCCGTCGGCGACGAGTTCGCGGAGGCCGGGAATCCGCTCACGCGCCGCCTCGCTGGCGAGCGCTGCATCGAGTGCCTCCTGGCCCTGCCACTGCTCGGTCACCCATATGACGTCCGGCTCGTGGCTCATCCGGTTGACCACGTAGAGCTCGCACCCGGCGGCGTCCCCGAGAGCATCGGCGACCTCGAGCAGTCCGCGCCTCAGCGCCTCGCCACCACCGGGCTTCGCCCTGATCCTGACGTGCCGAGCCACCGCGGTCATGGCGCGAGGCTATCGAGCCGGGCGGCGTTGCCTTGCACGCACGCGACGGACATCGCGCACGGTGCCACGGAACACCTACGGCACCCTCAATCCCGGAGCAGCTCGAGTAGCGGCGGCCACCGGGGGGTCTGGCTTATGAGTTCCTAAGTCAGATGGTATGGTGGCTGAAGAGCGAATCGACTCAGGAGCGCGCGATGACCGATCTCACCAGCACGAGCGAGCTGATGCGGCTGCTGGACATCGTCTTCGAGGACCGTGGCCCCACCCGGGTCACCGGATCGGTCGCCGCGGACGAGCGTCACCACCAGCCGTGGGGGCTCGTGCACGGCGGCCTGTACACGGCGGTGGTCGAGACCTTCGCCACGACCGGCGCGTTCGAAGCGGTGAAGGACCGCGGGCAGCAGGCGGTCGGCCTGACCAACGTCACCGACTTTCTGCGACCGCATCGGGCCGGTCGCCTGAACGTGGTTGCCGAGCCGGTGCAGCAGGGACGCACGCAGCAGTTGTGGCAGGTGGAGATCCGCCGGCCGGCGGACGGCAAGCTCGTCGCCCGCGGGCAGGTTCGCCTGCAGAACGTCGAGGGCTCGGGCTGAGCCCAACGGCCCGAGGTCGTGTGCCGCCGGCGCTACCGGCTGATCAGCGAGCGCCCGAGCTGGTCGACGTCACCGGCGCCCATGACGAGACAGATATCGCCTCCGCGCAGCGCGTCGAGGAGGAACCGGCGGGCCTCCTGGAAGCTCGGCAGCCATTCCACACGCCGGCCCGCTCCGGCGTCGGCCGCTGCTTCCGCGATCAGGATCCCTTCCACGCCAGGGAAGTCCTCCGCGCGTTCGCGGGCGGGATAGACAGCGAGCAGCACGCACACGTCGGCGGAGGCGAGTGCCGCGCCGAACTCGCGCCCGAGTGCCCGCGTGCGCGAGTACAGGTGCGGCTGGAAGACCGCCACCACGCGAGCGGGCGCGAGCGTCCGCGCGGCGGCGATCGCCGCGGCGACCTCGGTCGGGTGATGCGCGTAGTCGTCGTACACCAAGGCGCCGCCCGCGGTCTCGCCCAGTCGCTCGAACCGGCGCTTGGCACCGCGGAAGTCGCCGAGCGCGGCGGCCGCCGCGGCCGGGGGCGCCCCGGCCAGGACGGAGGCGGTGAGCGCGCCGGCGGCATTTACCGCGTTGTGCGCCCCCGGCACCGAGAGAGACACCTCGATCTCCCGCCACTGAAAGCGCGAACCGCTCGGCGACAGCACCGGATCGGCCGCGTCGTAGGGCACGGCGTCCGGCGGGCACAGCGCGCGCAGCTCAGGGCGGTTCCACACCACCGCGCTCGCGCTCGCACCGTCCATGAAGCGGCGGAACGTCCGCTCGAGATCGAGGCGGGAATGGTACGTCGAGTGGTGATCGAGCTCGGCGCTGGTCAGCACCGCGATCTCCGGCGAGAGCTTCAACAGCGATCGGTCCGACTCGTCGGCCTCGACCACGATCCACTCTCCTGACCCCCACGCGGCGTTGGTGTCGGTCGCGCGGAGCTCGCCGCCCACGACGTACGACGGATCCAGTCCGGCCCCCCGCAGCGCGTGCACGACCATCGCCGCCGTCGTCGTCTTGCCGTGTGTGCCGGTGATCGCGATGCAGCGACGCAGCGCCGTGATCTCGGCGAGCAGATCGGCGCGATGGAGCTCGCGCCCGGCGGCGACGCGGCGCTCTGGGTTCTCCGCCGGGACGGCGGTCGAGTAGACGACCTCCGCTCCCGGCGGCACGTTTGCCGCCGCATGCCCGATCACCGGCTCGATCCCGTGCTCGCGAAGGCGCTCGCCATAGCTCGAGCCGCCGCGATCCGACCCCGTCACCTCAGCCCCGAGCGCCTGCGCGATCAGGGCCAACCCGCTCATTCCCGCACCGCCGATGCCGACGAAGTGCAGCCTGCGCGAGGACCAATCAGCGTTCTCCACAGCGCGCCGAGGCTAGCGACGGACGGGGACGGGCGCCCCGCGCGTCGGCAAGGACTGCCGCAGGGCGCCCCGCGCCGGCAGGGACTGCTGCACGGCGCCCTCGCGCCGGCAGGGACTGCTGCGGTGGCGTGAGCAGGGGCGGCAGTCCCCGCGGGCGGCGGCGCTCAGCGTGCGGGCCTAGGTCAGGGCGTCCTTGACCTTCCCGATCACGCCGCCCCCGTCGTTCGCAACGACGCCGGTGGGCTGCTCGGGAAGGCCTGCGGCCTGGCGCAGGCGGGCGGCGATCTGCGAGATCTCCTCCGGCTCGGGGCCGGGGGCGAACACCGCCGGCTGGGGCGGGAGGTCGAACGGCGGCACGCCCTCGGGCTGAAGCTCCTCGGCGATCCGTAGGTCCTCGCCGGTCTCGGGATGGGGCCCGTTGAATACCGCGGCTATCTCCCGGTAGTCGCTCGGAGAGAAGCGGTACAGCTTGAGGTGCTCGCCACGCTGGATGTGGGGCTGGCACTCGGGGATCTTCTCGGTCGGGATCCGCGGCGACGGGAACAGCTTGGTCAGGTCGACGCCGGTGAGGTTCTCGATCGCGCGGGCGTAGGCGACCTGGTGGACGCCGCCGCGCACGAGCAGGTAGCCGGTCAGCGCGCGCGCCGCCGGGTGCTCGACCATCTCATACACCTTGAGCTTGTTCTGCCGGGCGCCGGTCTCGAGGAAGAAGTTGTGCGTCAGGTCCTCGATCAGGTCGCCGGAGGCGAAGACGTACTCGCCGTTCCACGGCTTCCCCATCGAATCCTGAACCAGGGCACCCGCGCCGCCGGCAATGAATTGCTGCGTGTTACGAGTGGACTTGACGGAGCTGAGGTCACCTGCTTCACCCGGTTCGCCCTCGGCCGCGCCGGTCAGCATCGTGTTGATCGTGGCCGACACCAGCTCGATGTGACCGAACTCCTCGGCG
>JAFAXX010000120.1 GCA_019240655.1 Solirubrobacterales bacterium | reverse complement strand
CGCAGGTCGAACACCCCCGTTTCTACCCACCAACACCACACCCGAGCACGACACCCGGACTGACCGTCCACCTCACCCCCGAAGCCGTCACCCACGATCACCCCCGAACCGATAACGGCGCTTCGAGGTTAGACAGCGGGCTCTCACGACGAAACTCGGTCTACCGCATAAACGCGGCGCATATGCGTCTGACCGAGCGTCGCGCACCTATCAGCCCCGGCCGCCCCTCAGCCGAGCCCCACACCCCCGGATCACCGAAGCTTCAACGTGGCCCTTGACACCGTCACCGCTTAGATCCGCGGCCGACACTCGGGCTCTGGGCCTAGCGCGGCGATCGCATAGCCGTAGCGGCCGCATGCCGGCGGCTGCGGCGCTACCCCACGCCCGACGAGGCGAAGCGCGAGGAAGGAGTAGCGACGTGATCAAGTCGGGGCAGCCGGTTGACGCGGGATTCTCTCTACAGGGCCGCCCAGGCGCGCTGCCGCGGCAGCCCTTGAAGTCGCGGCGGTCTACGCTATGCCAGCGTGACAGGCTCGAGCGGCAGAGGTAGCGGCCGGATGCGGGTGGCCCTGGTGATGGTCGGCGTTTCGCTGCTGGGGGTGGCGTGGATTGCGGGCACACAGCAATTCGGTGCGCCGGATGAGGCATCGCACTACCTGCGAGCGTTGAGTATCACCAACGGACGCATCCTTGGGCCGAAGGTGCGCTATACGGACTTTCCGCTGACACCTGCCGAGGAGGTATGGGCCAACCACAACACCCGCGCAGTCATGGTTCCTGCGCGCCTCACGCCACCGAACGTACGTTGCATGAACGGCAAGCCAGACCTCAATGGACGCTGCCTCGTGGAAGACGTGAGCGGCAACTACCCGCCGATGTCGTACCTGCTGCCCGCCGTGGGCCTGAGCGTCTCGCCCAACACGTCAACCGCCATCTGGGTCGTGCGTGCTGCCTCCGCACTGCCTTCGCTGGCCCTCTTGATCCTCGCGGTGGCTCTGGCGTGGGACGGGACCGGTTGGTCGGTGCTTGGACTCCTCGCCGCGACGACTCCGATGGTGTTTTTCTCTTCCTCGATTCTTAACCCGAGTGGGATGCAGATCACCGCCTGCCTCGCATTTGCTGCCGCACTCATCCGGATCTCACGCGCCCCCGCGGAAGCACCGCGCTGGGCATGGTTGGCGTTCGGAGCAAGCGGCGCCCTGGCGATTCTTGCCGGCCCAATTGGGCTCGAGTTTGTGATCCTCGAGCTCGCTCTGTTCGGCGTCCTACTCGGCCGGGCCGGCGTACGGGAGCTTCGCGGTACGACCGGCCGGTGGACACTACGGGTGTCGGCCTTGACGCTTATGGCCGCCGCAGTGTTGGCGTTGATCTACTCACGTGTCGCTGGCTTCGAGGCCACCTTCGAGATGTCGCCCCTGCTGCCCAGCTTGCGTGAGGGCATCACTCAGCTTCCGCCGGTTTTGAAGGGGGGGGTCGGGATCTTCGGCGCCTTGACCGTCTTCCTGCCGCTGGCCGCGTACTGGATCTGGTGGGCGGGCGTGGTCAGCCTGGTGGCCGCCGCGATCTGGCTCGGAGACCGCCGCGCCCGCTTGGTGACCGTGGGCGTCGGGGTTCTTGCGCTCGCGTTCCCGGTGTTCTTTTACGCGTGGGTCAGTCGGTCCACGGGCTTCGGGCTGCAAGGCCGAGAAGTCCTCCCGCCGCTATTACTGATTCCTTTGGTGGCGGGAGAGGTGGTCAGCCGTCGCAGCTCGATAATCGCACAGCGACGGTCGGCGCGGCTGGCGCTTGGCGGGGCGCTCGCGGTGCTCGCCGTCTTCCTAGGCTACGCGTGGTGGTACGACGCACGAGCCGTGGCGGGTGCACCTCACACAATTCGGTTCTACGCGCATGCGATCTGGACCCCACCGATCGGCTGGCTGCCATGGGTTGCGCTGGCGGCACTCGGTACCCTGGCGCTGCTTGCGTTCGCCTCAACAGAGGCCCTGGCAGCCGTCAGGCTCGCCGCTGCACGAGGAACACCCGGACGCGGCGGGGCGGTCGTCGTTTAGCTCGACTAGTTGCCCTCGCCCCTGCGCCCGATCGGGCCAGCGAGACCGAGTCGGTCGCCGATTGGGAATGGGAAATCAGCAGCTCAACGTCGGTGTCCGGCTCGAGTCGCTGACGCCGGACGGCCGCGGAGGTGGGCTCCACACCGCCGCCCCGTTACGGACAGGAATCGCCATATGAGAACCCGGCTAGAGCTGGTCAACGATCCTTCTAAGGCCGTCATCCAACCTGGTCTCCGCGCGCCAGCCAAGCTCCTGCTTCGCCCGGGTCACGTCGAGGCAGCTGCGGCGCACTTCGCCGGCTCTCTCGGGAGCGAACTGCGGTTCGGGCAGCCGCACCCGGCCGTCGAGGCGGTTCAGCGCGTCGATCAGCTCGAGGACCGAGGTCTCCTGGCCGTGGCCGATGTTGACCGGGCCGCTCACCTCCGAGTCGGCGGCGAGCAGGTTGGCCCGGACCACGTCGCCCACCTCGACCCAGTCGCGGGTCTGCCGTCCGTCGCCGTAGACGGTGGGCCGGCGGCCCTCGGCCAGGCAGCCGCAGAAGATCGCCACGACGCCGGCCTCGCCGTGGACGTCCTGGCGCGGGCCGTACACGTTCCCGTAGCGCAGCGAGACGGTCGAGAGCCCGTGCAGCCGGGTGTAGAGCTCGCAGTAACCCTCTGCGGCAAGCTTGCTCTGCCCGTACGGCGCTAGTGGTCGGATCGGGTGATCCTCGGGCGTGGGGAGCACGTCGGCGTCCCCGTACAGCCCGCCCCCCGTCGACGTATTGATCACCCGGCGGACGCCGGCCGCTCTGGCCGCTTCGAGCACGTTGATCGTGCCGAGGACGTTGACAGCCGCATCGCCGGCCGGATGCTCGACCGAATAGCGGACGTCGATCTGAGCGGCGAGGTGGAAGATCACCTCGGCCTCGGCGCTCGACAGCAGTTCGGCGACGGCGGCGCCGTCGGTGACGTCGAGGGTCTCCAGTCTGGCTCCCCTCGCGACCGCCGCCTCGAGGTTGGCTTGCTTGCCGGTCGAGAGGTTGTCGATAACCGTCACCTCATCGCCGCGAGTCACCAGCGCATCGACGAGGTTTGATCCGATGAAACCGGCGCCTCCGGTGACTATGCATCGCATCGCCGGTGAAGCTCAGCTCAGCTGGGGTGTGTGGAGGTTGGAATCAGCGACTTCCTGCGGTGGTCGTCAGCGTCGCGGCCGGCCACTGGGTTCATCGCCAGCCGTCGCCGGAACGTCGCAGACGAGCTCTGGCAAAGCGCCAGCCGGAGACCACCGCCGACTCCCGGCAATCCTAGCCCAGCCACACAACTCGAGGGCGGCGCCGCGGAGTTGGCGACTTCCGGCGACTGCACCCCACGCCCTCGGCCCAGGGTCCAGAGCCGGTCGTGAAGACGGAGCGGAGGCCGGCATCGGGATAGCGGCCGGGGAGACCGTGCCCTTACCCCGTCAAGAACCGGAGCCGCGGCGCGCAGGCGCGCCGCGGCCCCGCAAGGACGACCCTGGTAGGGCTGGGGGCCGCCCGTGGCCTGCGAGAAAGGGGGCGGTACTCGCAGGCCGAGTTGACTTCCGTGTCTACGCGGAGCATAGCGCCGCCGGGACCCGGCGGAAGGGCGTGAGGTGCCGCAAACAATGAACTTTCGACAAGAAACGCAACCGCCACGCCGCGGGGACGTTCTGTCGCCTAAGGTGCTGATGCAACCGCACTCGGGCGGAGCGTAGGTCCAGGCGAATGTTGCATGAAACCTCCATAAAACCTTCATCGGAGCCGGTCGCGTGGCCGCCGACGGCGGATCTACTGGGCGTACCGGTGGGGCTGACCGACTACGAGCGGACGCTCGACTGGATCGACGCGATGATCGCCGCGGGCAACCGGGGCTACGTGTGCGTGTGCAACGTGCATACCGTGATGGCGTCGGCCGAGGATCCGGAGCTGCGCTCGGCGCTAATGGGCTCCTCGGTCAACCTGCCCGACGGGCAGCCGCTCGTGTGGGCGCTGAACTCGCTCGGTCACCCGCTCGAGAAGCGCGTCTACGGGCCGGAGTTGATGGCGCGGGCCTGCGCACGGGCGGTCGCCAACGGACACCGCTTTTACCTATACGGCGGCCGCGACCAGGACGCCCTGTTCCAGCTCGCGCTCAACCTCCGCGAGAGGTTTCCCGGGCTCAGGATCGTCGGCGGTTACTCGCCGCCGCACCGGCCTTTGACCGACGAGGAGCGTGACGCCGTCATCGCCGAGATCGACGGCTCGCAGGCGGACCTCGTGTGGGCCGGGATCGGGGTGCCCAAGCAGGAGAAGTGGATGGCCGAGATGCGGCCGCTGCTCAGGGCACCGGTGCTGATCGGAGTCGGCGCGGCGTTCGACTTCCACGCCGGCATCGTCCAGCAGGCGCCGGCGTGGATCCAGGACGCCGGCCTCGAGTGGGCCTACCGGCTGGCGCGCGAGCCACGGCGGCTGTGGCGGCGCTACCTGCGCTACAACCCGCGCTTCCTGGGCGCGTTCGCCCGGCAGCTGAGCGCCCACCGGCGGATCACGCGCCGGCGCTCCTGACCGGGGCGCGGCGGACGCGGGCGTGGGCATGGACAATCTCAGCGTGCCCGGAAGCCCCTCGGCATCGATCGTGATCCCCACCCGGTCGCGGCCCGATTACCTTGGCGTCACGCTCGCCTCTGTGATGCCGCAAGCGCGCGGCGCCGAAGCCGAGGTGCTGGTAGTCAGCGACGGTCCCGACCGATCCACCGCCACGATCGCCGAGCTGCACTCCGCCCGGCTCCTCTGCCTGCCCGAGCCGAGGGGCCTCAACGCCGCCCGCAACGCCGGCATCCGAGCGGCTGGGAGCGACCTCATCGTGTTCATAGATGACGACATCGAGGCTCCGCCGTCGTGGCTGGCCAATCTGCTCGCGGGCGTGCGCCGAGTGCCCAACCGCGACGTCTTCGGGGGTCCCATTCGGGCGCGCCTCGAGGGCCGGCGCCTACGCTCGTGTGGACGTGAAGCGGCGCCGATCACGACGCTCGATCTCGGACGAGAAGACTGCGACGTCGCCCACGTGTGGGGCGCGAACATGGCGATTCGGCGGGAGGCCTTCGAACGCGTCGGGCATTTCGACGAGCGGCTCGCCGGCCGCGGCGACGAGGAGGAATGGCTCGAGCGGTACGCCGACCACGGCGGTCGGATCCGGTACGTGGCCGGCGCGGGGCTGGTACACCGTCGCAGGGCCGCCGACGCGAGCATCCGCGCGCTGGCTAGAGCCGAGTATCGGCTCGGGCACAGCGCGCGGCGCAACGACGTGCGTAAGCACGAGGCGCCGCCTCTGCGCGCCGAGCTCCGCACGCTGGCCGGATGCCTGTGGCACACGCTCCGGCGCCGCTGCGCCAACGGCGTGGTGATGGCTGCCCACACGGCCGGGCGGATCTCGGAAGCGATCACCGCGGAGCGCCGATGACCGCGACCGCGTACACGCCGCACGCGGACGCCGCCAGCCCCCCGCCGGACGACTTCCTCTCCGGCGAGAGCGGCGAGGTGAGCGGGATCCGCGCCACCGCCTCGGCGCTCGTGGCCGACGCGCTGGCCGGTGCCTACGAGCTGATGTTGCTCCGCCGCCTGCGCCTGCGCCGGGCCGCCCGGCGCTGGCCACGCCGGCGGGTGCTGGCACTGTCGGTCGAGCGCGCCGACGCCGTGAACGTGCTCGCGCAGGCGCGCCGCGAGCTGCTGCGCACCCGCCATCAGGTCAACTTCAGGAGCACCGTCGCCGGCGACCGGGGCAAGTTCGAGAACCTGAACCGGCTGCTGGCCGAGCATCGTCCGGGCGAGCACGACTGGCTGATCGTCCTCGACGACGACGTCGCCCTGCCACGCGGCTTCCTCGACGCCTTCATCTTCCTGGCTGAGCGCTTCCAGCTCCGCCTGGCCCAGCCGGCCCACCAGCGCCGCTCGCATGCCGCCTGGCGGGTCACCCGCCGCCAGGTCAGAAATGTGGCGCGCGAGACCAGGTACGTCGAGATCGGCCCCGTGACCGCGTTCCAGGCCGCGACCTTCGACGCGCTGCTGCCGTTCCCCGATCTCCGCTTCGGCTGGGGGCTCGACGCGCACTGGTCGGCGGTGGCGGAGCGGGAGAACTGGCGGATCGGGGTGATCGACGCCACCGCGATCCGCCACGGCTTACGGGTTATCGCCGCCTCCTACAAGCACGAGGACGCAATCGGCGAGGCCCGCCGCTTCCTCGCCGACAAGCCGTACAACCCGGCGAGCCACCTCCAGCGCACCTTCGCGGTCCACCGAACCTGGAAGTGATTCGCGCTTAATCCAAGCCGTCACCTACGCCTGGCGACGGATGCCGCCTCGCCTGCAAAAACCCTGCAACCGCTCGACAGCCTGGGATCGAGACCGCGCGCGCGTGCTTCGGTCACTCGCTGATGCTGATCGCCCGCCGTCCGCGACTGACGATGTGAAGCCGTTGCTACGCTCGCGCCGTGTCGTCTCTCGCCACGGCGCCTGGGGCCGCGCAACCACCGCCAACCCAGGCCGACGCCAGGGCGCGCGGGCGCGGGCCGTGGCCCAGCGGTGACGCGCTGCTCGGTACCGGCCTCGCCGCCGCCCTCGTGCTGCTGGCGTTCCTGACCACCGGCGGCAGCGACCTGTCGCCGAACACGTGGATGCAGATCGCGCTCGTCGCGCTCGCAGCCGCGGCGGGGATGTGCGTGCTCTGGCTCGGCGACGCGGGGCGCCGCTGGGGAGCGCTCACGCTGCTGCTGTTCGCCGCGCTCGTGGCGCTCACCTTCGCCTCGATCGCCTGGTCGGTCGAGCCCGCCGCCTCGTGGCTCGAGGCCAACCGCACGCTGTCCTACTTCGCCGCCTTCGCAGCGGCGGCGGCGATGGCGCGGCTCGCTCCGGGCCGATGGGCGGCCGTCACGGGGGCCGTGGCCGCGTTCGCGACGGCGGTCTGTGCGTACGCGCTGGCGGTCAAGGTGTTTCCCGCCACGCTCGACCCGAGCGATCAGCTCGGGCGCCTCCGGGCCCCGTTCGACTACTGGAACGCCACCGGCCTGGCAGCGGCCATGGGCCTTCCCGGAGCGCTGTGGGGCGGCGCCCGCCGCGACGGCGGGCGCGTCCTCCGGGCGCTCAGCCCCCCCGCTCTCACGATTCTCGCCTCCGTGCTGATCCTCTCCTGGGGACGGGGAGCGGTGCTCGCGGCGATCGTCGGCCTCGCCCTGTGGTTCGCCCTCATCCCGCTGCGGCTGCGGGCGATTCCGGTGCTGGCACTCGGCGTCGCCGGCGCGGCGGCGGTGACCCTGTGGGCGCTTGCCCACCCCGCGATCACCCACGACGGCGCTCTGCTACCGGCCCGGACGAGCGCCGGCCACGAGCTCGGGATCGTGCTCGTGGCCGTGCTGGCGCTGAACGCGATCGCCGGCGGCGTGCTCGCCGTTGGGATGGAGCGGATGTCGCTGCCAGAAGTCGTCCGCCGCCGGATCGGCGCCGCCCTGCTCGTGCTGCTGGCGCTCGTCCCGGTGGCGGCGATCGCTGCGTTGGCGATGTCGTCGCGGGGCCTCGGCGGCGAGCTCTCGCACGCCTGGAGCACCCTCACCAATCCCAACAGCGTCGTTTCGAATGCGCCCGGACGGCTGGCGGAGCTCGGCAGCAGCCGCCCGCGCTACTGGAGCGACGGCCTCAAGGTGGGCGAGCACGCGCCGGTGGCGGGCACAGGCGCGCTCGGCTTCGCCACGGCGCGAACTCACTACTCCACCGATCCGCTGCTCGTCCAGCACGCCCACAGCTACGTGATCGAGACGTTCGCGGACCTCGGGCTGATCGGCGTTGCGCTCAGCCTCGGGTTGCTGGTGGCCTGGCTGCTCGCGGCGCGCCGCGCCGTGTCTGCCCGCGCCGGCCCCGCGGCCGTCGGCCCGCCGGCCGCCGGCCACCCCGCAGACGCCGCCCACCCCGCGGACGCCGGCCACCCCGCGGCCGCCGGCCACCCCACGGCCGAGCGCGCCGGGCTGTGCACGCTGCTCGCCGTGGCGGTGACCTTCGGGGTGCACTCGGCGATCGACTGGACATGGTTCATTCCCGGTGTGGCGGTGCCGGCGATGGTTTGCGGCGGCTGGCTGGCCGGGCGCGGCCCCCTGACCGAGCCGATCGGGGTGGCCGCCGGTCGCCGGCGGCTGCTCGACGCTCCCGGCCGTGCCGCCGCGTCGGTGGGCGTCGTGGCGATCACCGCAGCGGCCGCCTGGTTCGTCTGGCAGCCACTCCGCTCCGCCGACGCGGCCGGGTCCGCGGCCGACGCCATGCTCCGCGGCGACTCCGCCGCGGCGATCGCCGACGCGCGCACCGCCGCCGCCAGCGACCCGGTCTCGGTCGACCCGTTGTGGGAGCTCTCGGCCCTCTTCGCCGCGCTCGGCAATCTGCCGGCGGCCCACCGGGAGCTGATCGAGGCCACCGCGCTTCAGCCGGAGAACCCGGCCGCGTGGCAGCAGCTCGCTGCCTACGACCTCCAGCACGGCCGCGTCGCCGAGGCGCTCAGCGCGCTCGTCCGGGCACGGGCGCTCGATCGGACCTCGGCCCAGGTGGCCCAGCTGACCAGCCAGGCGCAGGCCGCCCTCCACCACGGGTGAGCCGCTCAACGCCCGGGGCCCGCGCGACGGCACTCTCAGCACTCGGCCACGGGTGAGCCGCTCAGCGCTCGGCTCGGGCCAGCAGCAGCCGCCGCAGCAGCGGCGGCCCTCCGGCCGTCCGCACCGCGATCCGCCCGAAGCCGAACTCCCGCAGCAGCGTTTGCAGCGAGCGGCGGGAGTAGAGGTGGAGGTGGTCGCCGAGCGGCTCCGAGAAGCGCTCGATGCCCCCGAGCGCGAGCCTCAGCCGCCCGTGCGAGGGCGTCGTCACGAGCAGCGTTCCCGCGGGCGCGAGCACCCGCCTGACCTCGGAGAGCCACGGCGCGGTGTCGGCCACGTGCTCGATCACCTCGCTCGCCCACACGAGCTCGAATGCGCCGTCCGCGAAGGGCAACGGGCCTCCGATCGGCACCAGGCGGAAGTCGAGCTCGGCGTGGCGCCGGCGGGCTCTGGCGAGAGCCGCCTCCGCGACCTCGACGCCGACCGGCCGGGCCCCGGCCCCGGCCAGCTCGGCCGTGAACCGCCCGGCGCCGCAGCCGAGGTCCAGCGCGCTGACGCCGGGGCGCACGGCGGCGAGCAGGAATGCCCGCCGCAGCGCGTAGTCAGGCGCCTCGAGGTCGTCGGGCAGCCGCTGCCAGAGCTCCTCGTAGTAGTCCTTCACCGCGCGGCCGTACCGGGGGTCTCGAGCAGCAGCGTGACCGGGCCGTCATTGACCAGCTCGACCGCCATCAGCGCCCCGAACACGCCGCGCCCGGCACCGATCCGGGCGCAGAACCGCTCGTAGAGCGGCTCGGCCAGGTCGGGGCCGGCGGCCGCGACGAAGCTCGGGCGGTTCCCGCGCCGGGCGTCGCCGTACAGCGTGAACTGACTCACGCACAGGACCTCTCGCTCGCCCAGGGGCTCGTTCATTCGCCCCTCGGCGTCCGGGAAGATCCGCAGTCCGCGTACCTTGTCGGCGAGCCAGTCGGCTTCCCGCTCGGTGTCGGCGTGAGTGATCCCGAGGAGCACGAGCAGCCCGGGCCCGATCGCCGACACGGGCTCTTCGCCGACCGTGACCGAGGCCCGGCTGACCCGCTGCACCAGGGCTCGCACGCGACCCTCCGGCGATCAGGCGTCGCGCAGCTCGGCCGCGACCTGCTCGGGCGCGACGATGTTCAGGTGAAGGCCCGCGCCCAGCTCGAGGCCGGCCAGGTAGGTCAGGCGCGGGAGGATGTCGATCCGCCAGCAGAAGTGCTCGGCGCCGCTCGGTGCGGTCCGCACCCACAGGTTGAGCGGCGGGTGGGCGCCGAACCGGCCGGCCAGGCGCGAGAGCGCCTGATGGAGCATCGCGGCCCCGGTCGGGCCGTCGTCCTCGAAGCGCGCCCGCGGCGTCCGCGGAGCGATCATCAGCTGAAAGGGCACGCGCGCGCCGTAGGGCGCCATCAGCACGGTCTCTGGGTCGATCGCCACGATCCGCTCACGCCGCCGCACCTCCTCCTGCACGAGGTCGGCAAGCAGATTGCTGCCCATCGTTCGAGTGGCGTAGGCGCCGAAGCGCTCCCGCTCCCGCGCGACGGCGGCAGGAACGAACTCGAGTGCATACAGCTGGGCGTGGGTGTGCGGCAGCGACGCCCCCGCCTCGCGGCGCTCGTTGACGATCAGGTGGACGTAGGCGGACTCCGCGTGGGCGCGGATGCGCTCCCGCCAGACCTCCATCGCGCCCGCCACCTGCTCGGCACGCAGCTGAGCCAGCGAGATGACCGGATCCGGCGCGTTGACGATCACCTCGTGGGCGCCGAGCGCCGGGCCGGCCCAGAACAGGTCGAGATTGGCGTCCCGCGCGGGCGCGGCCGACTCGGGCGAGAGCGCCGGGTATAGATTGGGCACGACGCGCACCGTCCAGCCCGGCGTGTCGGGAGCGCCGCCGTCAGGGCGCACGGCGTAGAGCTCGGGCGGGGTGCGGTCCTCGTGGCCCTCGGCGAAAGGATCGGCCTCGGGGTCGAGCTCAGGGTCGGCCGGGACGCTGAGGCCGCCCCCGGGGCGTCCGGCCCGGTCGCCGGCCACGATCGCCCGCTGGCCGGTCAGCGGATCGACTCTGACCTCAGGCAAGCGCAGTTCCGGCCCGGGCACGGTCAGTCAAGCTGCTTCTCCATCGCCACGTGCTCGATGCCGGCCTCCCAGAAGACCCGTCCGCGCGACCGATACCCGGCGCGCTCGTAGAGGTCGCGGGCGTAGGTCTGAGCGTGGAGCACGAGCCGCCGGCCGCCGGCGGCGCGGGCCTCGGTCTCGGCGAGCTCGAGCAGCGCGGTGGCGATCCCCCGCCGGCGAGCCGAGACGCGCACGGCCAGGCGGCTGAACTGCCCCGTCGTCCCGACCATGACCAGGCGGCACGTGCCGACCAGCTGCCCACCGGCCACCGCCGCCAGGTGGATGCCCTCGTGGTCACGGCCGTCGAGCTCCTCGTGCTCGGGCACCCCCTGCTCGACGCAGAACACCTCGTGGCGGAGCTCGAGCGCCGCGGCCAGCTCCCGCTCATCGCGCAGGCGCCGGATCTCGTAGGCGGAGGTCGAGGTCATCGGTCGTTCACGGCGTAGCGGCGCACGTCCTGCTCGAGCGCGCCGGCGCTCGTGTACGGACCGGCGTGATCGTAGACCTGCTTGTGCGCCCGGTTGTAGTAGACCGTCTGGGGATAGTAGGTCGCCGCCTCGATCATCCCGGCGATGTCCTCGTTCGGATCGACGTAGCTCGGATACGGGACCGGGAACTTCCGCAGGAACGCGGCAGCGGCCTGGTCGTGGTCCTTCCCGTCGAGGCCGAGGAAGGCGACCTGCCGCCCGAGGGATACCGCGACCTTCTGGAAGGCGGGAAACTCGGTCTGGCATGGCCCGCACCACGACGCCCACTTGTTCACCACCACTGGATATCCGCGCAGCCGCGCCATAACCGCGAGGAAGGCGCGGCGGCCGCCGGGCAGCAGCTCGTTCGCCTGGGCGTGGAGCGCGGCCAGCGGCGGCGGAGAGCCCTTGAGCGCGGCGGCCACGTGGCTGGGCGGCGGCGCCGCGCTGCTCGCCTGCGCACCGCCACACCCGGCCGCGCCCACCACGAGGATCGCGGCCGCCACCAGCGCCAATGAGAGCCGGAACACCACGAGCGACAGGTTGCCACACCGCCCCCGCCGCCCGGTCGCGCGTCTCGATCTGCTTAAATACGCGTTATCCTCCTAGCCGGGCTCGGCGAGGGGGCGTCTCGCTTCTGAGGGAACTCCCGCCGTGCACGGCCTCAATCGAGGCTGGCTGAGTCGCTAAGACCGTATCCGCGGCTCGCACATTCCGACGCAACCTTCCAATCACATGGGTGACCTCACCCCTTTTCCCAGTCCTGCCGAGATCGCGCGGGCGGAGCTCTTCACACGTGAGCGCTTCGTCTACGAAGGCGAAACACTTGAAGACGCGCTCGCGCCCGGTTCCGCCCGCCGCCGCGCGCTCGACGCCGCCGTGGCCGAGATCGAGGCCGGCGCGAGGCTGCCCTCGATCGACTGGCGGCGGAAGTTCTCGCTGCTGCTCGGGCTGGAGCGGTTGCTCTCCGAGGAGGAGCCCCACCTGGCCGACGGCACCGTCCTCTCGGCCCACCAGGTCGACGCGCTGTCCGGCACGCTGACCGCTCTGCTGGCCGATGCCCAGCGCAACGGCAGCGGCTACGGGAATGGCAACGGAAGCGCGGCGGGCAACGGGGCCGGGTCGGCGGCCGAGCCGGCGGTGCTCACCTCGGCGGCGATCTCTAGGCAGGACGAGGCCTCGTTCGAGGACGGCGAGGGTGACCTCGACGACGGCGAGGGCGACGACGAGGAGCCGCAGGACTGGCAGGACGAGGGCGATCTCGACTCCGACGTCCAGCTCGACGAGCAGCCCGAGGACCCCAACGCCGCCAAGCGCTTCTGGTTCGAGCACGCCACCGGCGCCGGCAAGACCGTCGCCGCACTCGGGTTCGTCGAGGCTTCCCGCACCGGCGGAGTGCTGATCCTCACCCACCGCCGGAACCTGGTCGACCAGTTCAACGGCGAGCTGCGCGACCGGGGCTACCGCGACCGCATCGCCGCCCCGCTGCTGGGCCACCACGACGCGGCTAACGGGCCGGTGACCGTCGAGACCTACCAGTGGTTCGTGCGCAACGCCGGGAAGATCTCGGACGCCTACACGATCGTGATCTGTGACGAGGCCCACACCGCGCTGGGCGAAAAGACCTCGGCCTCGATCCGGGGCTGGACCGGTCCGGTGTTCATCGGGATGACCGCCACCGGCGCGCTGATCGCCCGACACGTCACCGACCTCTTCCCCACCCAGACCTCGCGCTTCGACCTCGCCCAAGCCGCACGGCGCGGGGTGATCGCGCCGCTGCGCTGCATCCGCATCCCGCCCGGACCGGGGGTGCGGACGATCGCCAAGGTGCCGCTGCGCCGCGGCGAGGTGGACACCGAGTTCGACCAGGAGATGCTGGCCGAGCTGCTGGACCAGACCCCGTTCAATCTCGCCATCGCCGACCTCTACAAGACGCGCTTCAACGGGGTGCCGGGCGTGGTCTACGCCGCCGGAGTGCGCCACGCGTACAACGTCGCCCAGGCCTTCCGCGACATGGGGATGAAGGCCAAGGCGGTCTCCGGGGAGACGCCCAAGCGCCAGCTCGCGCGGATCCTGGCCGACTACGAGTCCGGCAAGATCGACGTCCTCGTCAACGCGCAGCTGCTGGCCGAGGGCTGGAACAGCCCGCGGGCGACGATCTGCATGCACCTGGCGCCGACCGCGTCCAAGCGGATCTATCAGCAGCGGGTCGGCCGGGTCACCCGCCGGCATCCCGGCAAGGAGGCCGGGATCGTGGTCGACTTCGTCCACCCGGCGACCAAGCACGACGACCCGGTGGTCACGCTGCACTCGCTGCTGGATCGCGACGTCTACCGCGGCGGGGCGATCGTCGTCGGCCCCGTCCGGCGCGGCCGCGGCCGCCGCGTCCGCGTAGAGCGTCGAGTCCTCCCGGTGACTCCCGATCCCGAGCGGCGCGCGCAGGTGTTCGAGCGGGAGCTCTGGCGGATCGCGGTCGAGCACCTCGACTACGGCGAGCAGCACGTGTGGGCGGCGCTTGCCGGCGCCCGCGTGGCACCGAACGGCTGGCGCCGGGCCAAGGCGATGCTGCACTTCGACCGCGGCGGCGAGCTCAAGCGGCGCTTCCTGCTCACCGCCGTCCAGCGCAACCGCAACCCCCAGCTTCGGCTGCGCGCGCTCCAGGAGATCGCCGCCTCCCGGGACGCCGAGGCGTTCGACACCGCGATCGACATCATGGCCGGCTGGCCCCGCGACGAGCGCCGCGAGGGCGTCAAGATCATGCTCCAGGCGCTGGCCGAGCGCCGCATCGGGCGCCGGGACCAGGCCAACGCGTGGATCTGGCGGATGGCCGAGTACACCCGGGAGGTGCACGAGGAGTACGCCGTCCAGCGGTGGCCCGAGACCAAGCGCCTGCTCGGGCTGCTGGTCAACTCCTCCGGAGCCGCCCACGCCCGCAACGCCCGCAGGCTCGTCCATGCCTCGCGCAAGGAGGACCGCCGCCTGTCCGCGGCGCTGCTGGCGGCGGCGCTGGCGCACACGCCGGAGGCCGAGGAGGCGCTGCGAGGCGCCCGCACGCGTATGGCTCGCAAGCCGGCCGCGCTGGCGCGCGAGCTGCTGCGAAACTTCCCCAAGGGGCGCCGCGGGAAGAGCCGCCGGCGGCGGAAGGCCGGCGCCGGTGCCGAGGCCGGCGAGGCTGGGAGCGACGAGGCTCTGGTGGCGACCGCGGTCGAGGCCGAGGAGCTCGAGGACGGCAGCGACGAGGACGACGAGCTGGAGCACGATGACGTCGACGGCGACGACGATGACCAGCAGCCGCGCGCAGAGGACGAGCCGGAGCCGGCGGCGGAGCGCGCGCCCGAGCCCGCGCTCGAGTCCGCGCCGGTGGACGAGCCGGAGCCGGTGGAGGAGCCCGAGCCGGTCAAGGAGGTCGAGCCCGTGACCGAGGCGCCGGAGCCGGCGGCCGACGAGCCTGACCCGCTCGGCGAGGCCGAGGCCGAGGCCGAGCCGGTGGTCGAGGAGCCCGGGCCGGCGGCGGAGGCCGAGTCGGAGACGATGGCCGAGGAGCCCAAGCCCGCGGCCGAAGCCGAAGCAAAGACCGGGGCCGAAGCCGAGCCCCCGACCGACGAGCCCAAGCCGGCTGCGAAGACCCGGCGGCGCGCGCCCTCCACCACGCGGGCGAGGAGCGCCACCACCCGCGCCAAGACGACGCCTCGAGCCAAGTCGACCCGGCGCGCCAACCCGGCGGAGGCTGAGGCGGAGGTCGAACAGCTCGCGGAGCCGGAGCGGCACGACACCGAAGAGGCCGCATAACCGGGTCGCGGCGGTAACGCCCGTCGGCGCGACCGAACTGCGACGCCTCAACCGGGCTCACGCGCCCAGATGCACCTCGCCGGCGTCGAGGGCCACCCGGCCGGATGCGGTGGCCACGAGCAGCCGCCCGTCGTCGTCGATCCCCGCTCCCACGCCAGAGCCACCCGCCCAGGACACCGGCCGGCCGAGCAGGGCATCGCGGGCGCGGACGGCGTCGAGGATGGCGGCGTCCGGGGCCTCGAGCCACTCCTCGAGCCGTTCGAGCAGGCGGGCGAGGGTGGGCTCGATCGCCGCCGGCGTGAGCCCGAGTGTCCCCGCCCGCTCGCGCAGCTCCGCTGGTAGCTCCTCGGGCCGCACGGCCACGTTGACGCCGATGCCGATCACCGCCCAGCCTTCCTGGGGTCGGCCCTCGACGAGGATCCCGGCGACCTTGCGGCCGTCGATCAGCACGTCGTTGGGCCACTTGAGCCGCGCGTGCTCGGCGGCCACCGACGTCGCCCCCACCTCTGACGCCACCGCCACCCCGGCGGCCAGGGGCAGCAGCCGGGGCAGCGAGCGGACGACTAGCGAGCAGAGCAGCGCCCGTCCGGGCGGCGCGCTCCACGTGCGCCCCTGACGCCCTCGCCCGGCGCTCTGCTCGGCCGCGGTGACGAGCGTTCCGTGCGGCGCGCCCGCCGCGGCAAGCGCGCGGGCGTGCTCGTTCGTCGAGCCGAGCCGGCGGAAGTGAGCTCGCGGGAGGCCGAGCCTCCCGCGAGGGCGGCCGGCCCGTTCGGCGCTCACCGGGCCGGCAGCCACAGCCCTTCACCGCTCATGACGCCCGTAGCCATACCTCGTCGTCGACGGCCAGCCCGAGCCTGTGGGCGGCATCGCCGTCGCGGACCGCCAGGGCGAGCCGGCGACCCGAGTCCTCGTAGAGCAGCAGCTCACCCGGCTCGACGTCGGCGAAGGTGCGGACGAAGCGGGCGCGGTGGTCGGCGCCGGAGCCGAGCTGAATCGCGACCGGGCGCCCGAGCCGAACCCCCACATCGCCCAGCTCCCCCACGCCGGCGTCGAGCTGCGCGTTGCCGTAGCGGTCGATGTAGAGCGCGTGGGCGATCACCACGCCGTCGTCGCGCACCTGTGGGCGGGGCAGCTCGAGCCGCACCAGCTCGCTCGGGTCGAGGGGGTCGCCGGCCTCCGCCGCCGCCAGCCCGGCGGCCAGGTGGGCGGCCACCGGCGCGAAGATGTCGCGCCCGTGGAAGCTGGCGGAGACCGGCTCGAGCCGGTGGCGCGAGCGGCCGATGTCGGCCGCCTCGACGACGCCGCCGCCCGCCTGCGCCGCCGGCCACAGCAGGCCGTTGTCCGGGCCGACCAGCCGCCGGCCGTCGCCGGTGCGGAGCGCCACCGCCCGGCGATCGCCGCCGACGCCGGGATCGACCACCGCCAGGTGCACGCTCACCGGGAGGTAGGGCAGCGCGGTGGCCAGCAGGAGCGCCCCGGCGCGCACGTCCTGGCGCGCGACCAGGTGGCTCACGTCGATCACCCGCGCCTCCGGGCAGATTCCCGCGATCACCGCGTGGCAGATCCCGACGAACCCGTCCTCGAGCCCGTAGTCGGAGAGGAACGTGATGACCGGCGGGCCGCCCGCCACGCCGCCGTTACCGTCCGCTGCGCGTGAACGCGGCCGCCTGCGTCCGCACGATCGCGATCAGGTTGCCGAGAGCGACGTTGGCGTCCATGACGTGAAGGCCCCACGCCGGGGTGGGGCTGGGGTTCGGCCTCTTGGCCCCGCGCCGCGGGCTGATCTCGAGGACATGGGCATTGTTCGCCGACGAGCACCGCGCGCTGTAGGCGCCCGGCGCGCTCCACCACACCGTCGGGGGCTTCGGCGGGGTCAGCCCGAGCAGCGCGATGCCGGCCGCGAGCGCGCTCTTCGGGTCAAACGGCCGGCTCGGGAAGATCGGATCGAGGGTTCCGCTCCCTCCCGCCAGCGCGGCTGGGTTCGTGCACAGCACGACGTCCGCCTTGGGTGCCGTGGTGCCCAGCGCCGCGATCGGCCGTCCGAACAGGCTCGACGTCGGCACCGGTTGGTCGAAGGTGGAGAACGCGATCACGCAGCCGAGCTGGACGGCGCTCCGGCAGGCCGGGACATGCTTGAAGTCGCCGCCGATCTCCCTGCCCCGCTTGACCAGCACGTTGCCGCCGAGAAGGATCGCCGAGACCAGCCGGCGGCGCACCGCGGGCTTGCTGTCGATGTCCTTGGCGATCAGCTGGCGCAGCACGAAGGCGCCCTGCGAGTGGCCGATGAGGACGAATCCGCGCCCGCGGTTGTAGCGCCGCAGATAGGTCTGGAACGCGGCGCGTACGTCGGCGAGGGCGAGCGCCGGATTCGCCGGCGTGGTGGGCGGGGCGCCGTTGACGCTGATCCCCGCCAGCGTCACCTGCCGGTACATCGGGGCGAACACGCGGCAGTACTGGGAGTAGCGGGCGGCCTGGTAGAGGGCGATCGAGCGCTCCTCGGGGCCGACTTCGAGGTTCGCGTTGCCGGTCGGCTGGCCGCTGACGGTCGGGTAGACGTAGAAGCAGTCGATCGCCGGGTGCCACACCGCCCGGGGACGCTCGACGCCGAGCTTGCGCTTCAGGTCAGGCGTATAGAGGGTGGTCGAGAGGCCCGGCGTGCACGGGTTCGCCCGCAGGCCGGGCCGGCAGAGCCAGACCGTGCCGGCCGCGCCGGCCGGCGCGGCGCTCGCCCCGGCGGCGCTCGCCCCCGCGGCGACGGCGATCGACATCAACCCGAGCACCAGTGCCCCGACCCTCGCCAACCTGTGCCGCATCCTCTCCTCCTCGCCTGGACCGGCGGCGATCTTACCGGGTGGCCGCCTGCACGAGCGCCGCCACCAGCCCGTCGATGTCGTGGCGCGTGGCCTCGACGTCCGCCTCGAGGCCGTGCTCGCGCAGCGCCGCGCTGGTCACCGGCCCGATGCTGGCGATCCGGGCGCCCGCGGGCAGCCGGTCGCCGACCGCCGCCATGAAGAAGCGCACCGTCGAGGAGGAGGTGAACGTGAGGTAGTCGGCCCGGTCGAGCGCCGCGAGCTCCGCGTCGCCGAGCGGCTCGGCCACCGTCTCGTACAGCGCCAGGACGTCGACCTCCGCGCCGCGTCCCCGCAGGGCGTCGGGAAGGACGTCGCGGGCCTCGGCGGCGCGGGCGATCAGCGCCCGCCTGATCGGGAGGTCGGCGAGCGCGTCCACCAGCCCCTCGGCGAGGAACCGCTCGGGCACGACGTCAGCGATCACCCCGCGCTCGCGCAGGGCGGTGGCGGTGCCCGGGCCGATCGCCGCCACCCGCGCGCCGGCGAGCGCGCGGGCGTCGAGCCCAGCCGCGCCCAGGCGCTCGAACAGCAGGCGGACCCCGTTCGGGCTGCTCACGCAGACCAGGTCGTAGCGGCCGATCTCGGGCGCCGGCCCGTCCAGGGAGACGATCCGGATCGCCGGCGCCTCGATCACCGACGCGCCGAGTCCCCGCAGGCGGGCGGACAGGCCGCTGGCCTGCATCCGGGCCCGGGTGACCGCCACCCGTAACCCGGCCAGCGGCCGGCGCTCGAACCACTGCAGGCGCTCGCGCAGCCCGGCCACGGCCCCGAACACCGCCAGCGCCGGTGCCCGAATCCCCGCCGCGGCGCCCTCGGCGGCGATCGTGCCCAGCGTTCCGGTGGCCACGCGCTGCTCCGGCAGGGTGCCGCGCTCGACGAGCGCGGCCGGCTCGAAGGGGTCACGGCCGCCGGCGATCAGCCGCTCGGCGATCGCGCCGAGCCGGCGGACGCCCATGTAGATCACGAGCGTGCCCGGGAACCGCGCGAGCGCCTCCCAGTCGAGCGCCGACTCCAGCTTCGCGGGGTCCTCGTGGCCGGTGATGAACGCCACCGCGCTGGCGGCGTCCCGGTGGGTGACCGGGATGCCGGCGTAGGCGGGCCCCGCGACCCCGGCGGTCACCCCCGGGACGACCTCGAACGCCACCCCGGCGTCGCGGAGCGCCTCGGCCTCCTCGCCGCCGCGGCCGAATACGAACGGGTCACCGCCCTTCAGGCGGACCACCGAGCGACCCGCGCGGCCGTGGTCGATCAGCAGGCGGTCGATCTCCGACTGCGCCATCGACGGACCGCCGCCCTCCTTGCCGGCGTAGATCAGCTCGGCGTCGGCCCGGGCGCCCGCGAGCGCGGAGGCCGGGATCAGCCGGTCGTGGACGATCACCTCGGCGTGGCCGATCAGCTCGAGCGCCCGCGCGGTCAGGAGGCCGGGATCGCCCGGGCCGGCGCCGACGAGGTACACGGTCACGCGGGGATCTCCGCCGTGGCCCGGCGAAGCAGCTCGCCGGCGCCGACGGCCAGCATCCGCGCCGCCACCCGCGCGCCGACCTCGGCGGCGCCGGCCACCACCCGGTCGCTCACCCACGCCGAGCCGTCGGGCAGCCCGACCCAGGCGGCCAGCTCGATCCGGCCGTCGCCGAGCGCCCGCGCGTGCGCGCCGACCGGCGTGTGGCAGGAGGCGCCGAGCGCGCGGACCAGGTCGCGTTCGGCTCCCACCGCCGCCGCGGTATCTGCGTGGCGGAGCTGGCCCAGCAGCCCGGGCGCCACCGAGCCAGCGCGCGCCTCGAGCGCCAGCGCACCCTGACCGGCGGCGGGGACGAGCTCATCGAGCACGCCGCCCGCCTCATCGGGCCGCCCGAGCCGCTGAAGCCCCGCCAGCGCGACCACGCAGGCGTCGACCTCGCCGCCGGCGAGCTTGCGCAGCCGGGTGTCGACGTTGCCGCGGAGCTCGACCACCTGAAGGTCGGCCCGGAGCGCGCGCAGCTGGGCGGCGCGGCGCAGGCTGCTCGTGCCGACCCGCGCGCCTGGCCCGAGCGCGGCGAGGGAGGCGGCGCCGCAGATCACGTCGCGCGGATCGGCTCGGTCGGGGAAGGCGACGAGCTCGAGCCCGTCGCCCAGGTCGGCCGGGACGTCCTTGGCCGAGTGCACGGCGAGGTCGATCTCGGCGTCGAGCAGGGCGCGTTCGAGCTCCGAGACCCAGCGCGACTTGTCGCCGGCCGCGCGCTCCTGGTCGCCCGCGGTGATGATCGGGACGAGCTCGGCAGCCACCGGCAACCGCGCCGCCACCCACTGCGCCTGGGCGATCGCGAGGGCGCTGCCCCGCGTCCCGATCCGCATCAACGACGCCGGGGCCGGAGCTCGCGCACCTCGGCAAGCTCGTCGGGCGCGAGCACCTCGACGCCCGCGCCGAGCGCGAAGGTCGACTCGTCCGCCTCGATCCCGAACAGGTCGCGCACCAGCGCCATCCGGGCGTGGACTCGGTCGTCGCGAAGCTCCTTGATCCGCGCGGTGGGATGGTGCAGGAGGCGGTTGACGATCGCCCGCGCCACCGCCTCGACGCGCTCGAGGTCGCGCGGGGAGGCCGACTCCCACTTGCCGCCGTTCTCGCGCACGACCTGCTCCGCGATGCCCGTGGCGTGGGCGCGGAGCGCCGCCAGCGTCGGCATCACCTCGAGCGAACCGAGCCAGGCGGCGAAGTGCTGGATCTCCTGCTCGACGATGCCCTCGGCCCGGCGCGCCTCCGCCTGGCGCACCCGCCGGTTGCGGGCGATCACCGCCTGGAGGTCGTCGATGTCGTAGAGCGAGACGCCCGGCAGCTCCCCACAAGCCCCTTCGATATCTCGGGGCACGGCGAGATCGATCAGCAGCAGCGGCCGCGCGGGCCGCGCGGCCATCACCTCGGCCAGCTCGCGCGCCTCGAGCAGGAGGTGCGGCGAGGCGGTGGCGGCGACCGCGATGTCGGCGCGGGCCAGCGCCTCCGGCAGCTCGTCGAAGCTGACACTCTCGCCGCCGTAGCGCCGGGCCAGCGCGATCGCCCGGTCGCGGCGGCGGGTGGCCACGAACATGGTGTCGCCGCCGCGGTCGGCGAGCGCCCGCGCGGCCAGCTCGCTGGTCTCGCCGGTGCCGACGATCACCACCCGCCGGCCGGTGAGCGCGCCCAGCCGCTCGTGGGCGAGCGCGACCGCCACCGCGGGCAGGCTGAGCTGGCGCTCGCCGATCCCGGTTTCGCTGCGGACCCGCTTGCCGGTGGCCAGCGCGGCTTTGAACAGGCGGTTGGCCAGGGGGCCCACGGTCTCCTTGGCCAGGGCGGTGTCGTAGGCGCGCTTGACCTGGCCCTGGATCTCGCTCTCGCCGACGATCATCGACTCGAGGCCGGCGGTGACCCGGTAGAGATGCCGTGCGGCGTCGCAGTTGCGGTGCGAGTAGATCGCCGCCGCGAGCTCGGTTGGGCGGATGCCGGCCTGGCCGGCCAGCATGGCCAGGACCGTGCTCTCGGCCTCGACCGGGTCGCCGACGACCAGATAGAGCTCGGTCCGGTTGCAGGTCGAGAGCGCGACCGCCTCGTGAACGCTGCTCGAGCCGAGCAGGTCGCGGACGAACTCCCCGGCGCGCGGCTCGGGCAGCGCCAGGCGCTCGCGCACCGCCACCGGGGCGGTCTTGTGGGAGACGCCGATGGCCAGGAGCTCGCTCACGCCGCCGTCTCGATCTCCGGTTGCTCGTCGCGCTCGCTGTGCCGCGCCTCGATCTCCCGCTGCAGGCGGGCGAGCTCCCGCTGGGTGGCGCTCAGCCGCCGGGCCATGATCGACACGTAGATCAGTACGACGGCCACGAAGACGATGTACGCGCCGGCCACATACTTGCCGGCGGAGTGCAGCGGCAGGGCGGGAGCGGCGGCCAGCCAGCCGGTCATGACGGCGCCGCGCTCCGCTTCATTGCCGGCAGCGCTTCGTCGTCGAGCAGCGAGCGCCGCAGGCGCCGGATGTGCATGCGCGCGCTCTTGGCCGCCATCTCGTAGCGCCACAGGGTGATGTAGAGCAGCACGATCCCGATCAGCGAGACGTAGAAGGTGAGCGCCATCGAGCCGGGGAGGTTCCCGCCGCTCAGCGTCAGCACACGCGGGTGCACATACTGCTGGGCCAGGCGCACGGCGATGAAGTTGAGCGGCACGAAAGCCGCGGCCACGATCGTGAACACGCTGGCGTACCGGGCCTGGCGCTCGGGGTCCTCGATGGCGAAGCGCAGCGGCTGGTAGGTGGAGAACAGCAGCAGGACGATCAGGAACGAGACCAGCGTGGGCTCGTTCCATACCCACCAGTGGCCCCACGACGCCTTGGCCCAGATCGAGCCGCTGAGCAGTCCGGCGATACCGAAGATCAGCGCCATGTGGATCGCGACATACGACCGCATGTCCCACCGCCGGTCGCCGGTCCGCAGATGGCCGACGGCCAGCACGCCCCCGAACACGAAGCCGCCAAGCGAGACGATCGCCAGCGGCACGTGGATGTAGAAGATCTTCTGGATGAAGCCCTGGTCGGCGTCGAGCGGCGCGTAGAAGAAGACGAGCGCCAGCGCCACGGTGACCGTGGCGGTGGTGACGAGCGCCAAGCCGCGCAGTCCGCGACCGTAAATCATCAATCCTCCAGCAGAAAATCGAATACCGCGTAGGCGAGGAGGGCGAACACCAGATCATAGAGCGCGAGCACGGCCACCCACTTGCCTGGCGGTGACCCGGAGCCGTGAACCGCCAGCAGCGGCCCGGCCGCCCGGGCGGTGGCGATCAGGGCGGGGATCAGCAGCGGCAACCCGATCAGCGGGCCAATGAGGTCGCGGGCGCGGCTCTGGACGGCGATCGCCGAGACGAGCGTGCCGATCACCGCCAGCGCCAGGTCGGCCAGCGCCAGCACGGCGATCAGCCCGAGCAGCGGCGGACCGAGGGACGGCCCGAGCAGCAGGACGCCGAACGCCGGGACGGCGACCACCTCGAGCATGGCCAGGAACGCGAACAGCGCCGCCGCCTTGGCCACCAGGAGCGCCGAGCGGTCGACCGGCGCGAGCAGGAAGGCGTCGAAGCCGCCCTGCTCGCGCTCGGCCACGAACAGGCGGTTGACGCCGAGCAGCGCGGCGAACAGCAGCGTCACGGTGAGAACGCCGGCGGCGAGCTGGCCGTCGATCGTCGCCCGGTTCAGCCCGAAGTGGAAGATCACGAAGGTGGCGATCGAGAACAGGACCATCGCCGGGACCGTCTCGAGCGAGCGCAGCTCGAGCAGCATGTCCTTGCGCAGCACCGTCAGGACCGTGCTCACGCGTAGAGCTCCGCCAGGCGGCGGCGGTCGAGCTCTGCGACCGGGCCGGCGAAGGCCGCGCGGCCCTGCCGCAGGCCGAGGACCAGGTCGGCCTCGGCCAGCGCGGCCTCCGGGTCGTGGCTGGTGAGCACCCGGGTCGCGCCGGTGGCGCGGCCGATCAGCGGCTCGACAAGCTCTCCGGCGGCGGGGTCGAGGTTCGCCCGCGGCTCGTCGAGCAGCAGCACCGAAGGCTCGTGGAGCACGGCCCGGCACACTGCGAGACGCTGCACCATGCCGCGGGAGAGCGCCCGCACCGGCTCGTCGGCCCGAGCCTCCATGCCGACCGCCGCCAGCAGCCGCTCGACGCGCTGCCGCCCGACGCCGTGCAGCCGGGCCTGGTATCGCAGGTTCTCGCGGCCGCTGAGGTCGCGGTAGAGCAGCGGCTCGTGGGCCAGGAGCCCGATCCGTCCCCGGATCGCGAACGCGCGCCGCGGCAGCGGCTCGCCGAGCACCGCGACCTCGCCGGCGTGGGGCCGGAGCAGGGTGGCGAGGATCCGCAGCAGGGTCGACTTGCCGGCGCCGTTGTGGCCGAGCACCGCGACCGTCGCCCCGGGGGGCACGCGCAGCGAGACCTGGCGCAGCGCGGTCCGCTCGCCGAAGTGGCGTGACAGCCCGCGCAGCTCAATGGCCGGGGGTTGGTCCACCCTCGTGGTTCAGCGTCGTGACGACGTGCTCGAGCGTCGGCGCGATCACCGGGAACAACTCGCGGATCGCCTTCGGGTTGCCGGGGAAGTTGATGATCAGCGTGCGCCCGGCGATCCCCGAGACGCCGCGGGTGAGGATCCCGAGTGGCGTATGGCGAAGCGACTGCGCGCGCATCGCCTCGGCGAAGCCGGGGGCGTCCCGTTCGATCACCGCCCGGGTGGCCTCCGGGGTGACGTCGTCACGGGTGAGCCCGGTGCCGCCGGTCGTGAAGACCAGCGAGACCCCGGCGTCGAGCTGGCGGCGGAGCACCGCCTCGATCGCCGCGCGGTCGTCGGCCACGACCTCGCGCGCCACGACCTCGGCGCCGGCGGCGCTCGCCAGCTCGGCCAGCTCGACTCCGGAGCGGTCCTCCGCGCGCCCGGCGGCCACGGAGGTCGAGATCGTGATGACCGCGGTCTTCATCGGCGGCCGCGAGGTTAGCTGGCCCGCCGCGAGGTTAGCTGGCCCGGTCGCTTACAGGATCGTCGTCACCGACTGCTGCCGGCTGAGCCGGCCGATATGCAGGGTGAGCCGCAGAGCGCCCGAGAGCGCGACCGCGTACCCCTGATCGCCGAATGCCCGTGCGGCGGTGAGCCGCGCGGTGAACGTTCGCCGGCGCACGTCGACGCCGGGCACGGTCCCAGAGGCCAGCGGGCTCGGGCCGACCAGCGTCGGCCCCGGGCAGCGGGTACGGAGCGCAGCGCCTCCGAAGAACGGCAACGATACGGGCGGCACGTAGCCGACCCTCAGGACCCGGCCGGTGACGGCCAGCTCGACGCTGTAGGAGCCGATCGGCGCGGTGTCCGAGCAGGAGGCAGACTGGCGCTCGCTAGCCGCCAGGACGCCTCGGTCGGTTCCCTGCACCGCCCCGCCCACCTCGATGCCCTGGGTGCGGCCGCCGGTGGCGAGACCGAGGGCGGTGAGGAAGTCGAGGTCCGGACGGCTCGCCGGGCCGGCCGCGGTCAGATAACCGTGCGCGACGGCCAGCCGCGGCGCGATCGTGAGCGTTCCGGCCAGCCCGCAGCTGTCGAGCGGGCCGCAGACGTCCGGGTTCCCGCTGCCGCTCACCGCGGCGGTGAGACGGCCGCCGCCGCCAGTCAGCGTGACCGCCACCGAGACCGTCCGCTCCGGCGGCGGGGTGGCGCCCGAAGGCGACGGCCCGGAGCCCCCGACCGGCCGGGGGCGGCCGAGGCTCACCACGACCGTGGAGGTGAGGGTGCCGGCGAAGCCGTGCCCGGCGAAGCTTCGCTGGGTGCGGAAGTCGAGGCGAGCGCCGCCGCGCAGGAGCGTCGCCATCGGGACGCTCACCGACGGCCCGGCGCCGGCCAGATCGCCCGGGAGCGGTCCCGCGCAGCGGCCGCTCGCGAGCACGCCGGCCAGCCGGAACACGAGCCGGCCGGCCCGCTCACTGCCGCTCACGATGCTCTGGCCGGCCTGCTCGTCGCCGCAGCTGCCCAATGAGCGGTCGCCGGCGCTCCGCTGCACGCTCGCGCCGGCGAGCGCACCGGGGCCGTTGTCGCTCTGGCCGAGGACGAGGTCTCCGGCGGCGTGGACCTGGCCGCCCTGCCGGTAGCGGATCACCTCGAGCGTCCCGCCGGCTCCCGGCCGCCAGGCCAGCGTGCCCGCGTAGCCGCAGGCGGCCAGGGCGGCGCAGCCGCTCCCCGTATCGGCGTGGAAGCTCACCCCGACCTGGCCGGAGACCCGCGCCGAGAGCTGAGTGTCGGAGAGCACCCGCCCCGGCGCGAGGAACGCAAACGACGAGCCGCCCTGGGCACGGGCGGCAGGCGCCAGCGCGAGCAGCGCGATGATCGCGGCGAGTACCGATCGCCTCACGACGGCGCCTCCAGGCGGGTGCCGGCAGTCACCCGCAACAGCGACAGTTCGACGCGGACGGCGCCGCCGCGGGTGCCGACGTAGCCGGGCCCGGAGAACACGCCGCTCGGCGCCAGCTTCACCAGCCAGGACGCTCGGAGCAGCTGACGGCGTGGCACCCCGACCGCCGCGAACGTCTGGTTCTGGCCGAACACGTCGGCGAATGCAGGCCCGGGGCAATGCGTCCGCAGCGGATCGCCAGAGCCCTCGATGACGAGCGCCACGGGCAGAGCCGTGCCGCGGGGCGGTCCAATCGCGCCGAAGCCGAGCGCCACGCCGGTTACCGGTACCGAGTCGGTGCAGGCGGCGAGCCCGGGACCGGTGAACGTCTCGTCGACCAGGCCTCGGGGCAGGTTCACCGGCGGTCTCGCCGGGACCGGCAGCTTGCCGGCCAGGAAGTCCCGGATCGCCTGCCCCCGACCGACCCGGGTTGCCACCGCGCGGGAGGCCGACACCCCGATCGTCGCCGGGCGGCCGGGGAGCGAGATGGCCAGCGTCCCGCTCGCCCCGCAGGTGGCCAGAGCGGCGCAGAAGGGGCCCATCTCGCCGGTGAACGGGATGACCACCGCGCTCGCGAGTACGGTCACCCGGTAGCGGAGGTCGAGGTATTCGGTGAGCGCCCGGGTCCTGCCGGGCCCGGAACTGCTCGAGCCGCCGCTGCTGCTGAAGCTGCCGGTGAACGGGGACACGCTCGGTCGGAACACCAGCGTCGAGACCAGCGTCCCGGCGTACGGGCCGGCCGTGAACGCAACCGACCCGCGGAGGTCGAAGCTCGCCCGCTCGCCACCGAAGCGGCGACCGCGGATCGGGACGCGGCCCAGGTCGTGGGCCAGCGGCCCGGCGCAGCGACCGCTCGACGGCGCGACGTCGAGGTTTGCCGAAACCGCGCCGCCGGCCGTCCAGCCCAGCCCCAGACCGCCGCCTTCTGGCGCCTGATCGACGCAAGGTCCGGAATCGCCGCTTGTCACCCGCGCCGTGGCGGAAGCAGCGCCGAAGAGGAGGTCGCCGCTAGAGCGGCCCAAGCGGTTCAGATCCGTTGCGCCCAACGGCTGGATGACGAGCGCGCCGTGCACCCCGCAGACGCCGGCGGCGGCGCACCCGCGCGCCCGATCGCCATGCCACGCGTAGACCATCGACCCGCTGGCCTGGAGCGTCTCATCGGCCGCCGCGGCCGGCGCCCCGGCGATGAGGAATGCCAGCGCGAGAACCATCGTGGCCGCTCTCCTCGCCCCCATCGCGGGCGACATACTTGCAGCTCAGCGTCCGCGGCGCCAGTGGCCGGAGCGCCCGCCGGACTTCTCGAGCAGCGCCACCTCGGCGATCTCTGCCCCGCGCTCGATTCCCTTGACCATGTCGTAGACGGTCAGCGCGGCCACGCTGACCGCGGTGAGCGCTTCCATCTCGACTCCGGTGGGCCCGGTGGTGCGCGCCTCGGCGCTCAGCTCGATCACGCCCGCGCCGGCATCCACGTGGCCCTCGACGCCCACGAACGACAGCGCCAGCGGGTGGCACAGCGGGATCAGCTCGGAGGTCCGCTTGGCCGCCTGGATCCCGGCGATCCGGGCGACGCCGAGGACGTCGCCCTTGGGCGCGTCGCCGGCGGCCACCGCCCGCGCGGTCTCCGGGCTGACCCGCACCACCGCGCGGGCCACCGCCGTGCGCTCGCTGTCCGGCTTCGCGCCGACGTCGACCATCCGCGCCCGCCCGGAGGCGTCGAGGTGCGTGAGCTCGCTCACGCCGGCGCGTAGGTGCGCTGCGCCGCGGCGATCAGGTCGCGCACCGCCTGGGCGTCGCCGGCGCGCAGCAGCTCGATCGGATCGGGCTCCCCGCCCACGATCGACTCGAAGAACACCTTGCGGTCCTGGTAGGTCGGCAGCGTCGCCTTGGCCCAGCCGCGGGCGTCGTTGAGCAGCACCGCGAGCTCGGCGTAGGCCTCGCCGAACAACTCGGACACCTCGCGCTTCATCCGCTTGGCCAGCGCCGGCGAGGCGCCCGCGGTCGAGATCGCGATCGCCAGCGGACCGTTGCGCACGATCGCCGGGAGGATGAAGTTGCACAGCGGGGGCACGTCGACGACGTTGACCAGCATCGAGCGGGCCTCGGCGTCCTCGAACACGCGGATATTGACGTCGGTGTCGGCGGTGGCGGCGATCGCGATCAGCGCTCGGTCGAGGTCCTCGGGCCGGTACTCGCGCTGCTCCCAGCGGATCGAGCCCTCGCCGGCGAGCGCCACCAGCTCGGGCTCCGCCTCGGGGGCGACGAGCACGACGTCGGCGTCGCAGGCCAGCAACCCCTCGACCTTCTCGAGGCCGACCTCGCCGCCGCCGATGACCACGCAGCGGCGGCCGGACAGACGCAGGCAGGCGATGTAGAACGGCGTCTTCAGCATCCCGGCGACGCACGACTGGTCGCACACTCCCCGGCGGAGCTGGCAGACGCATTCCTTGCCGCGGTAGGCCTGAGCCGGCATACCCAGAGGGTACTCCCGGCTCACTCGCGGCCGCGAGCGCGCCGGATCTCGGCCAGCCGCTCGCGTAGCGCGGCCTCCGCGGCGTCGGGCGCGTAGTAGCGCTGGCCGACCGCGGAATCCGGCATCAGCTCCTGGGCCGAGAAGTGGCCGGGGTGGCCGTGGGGGCTGTCGTACTCGCCGTCGCTGCGGGTCGAGGAGCGCAGGTGGCGCGGCGGGGCATCCGCCCCGTGCTCGCGGATGTACTCGCGGGCGCTGAGGACCGCGCGCTTGGCGGCATCGGACTTGGGCGCCAGCGACAGGTAGACGGCGGCCTGGGCGAGGGCGAACTGGCACTCCGGCATACCGACGTGCTCCACCGCGTGGGCGGCCGCGGTGGCGATCAGGAGCGCCTGCGGGTCGGCGTTGCCGACGTCCTCCGAGGCCAGCACGATCATCCGCCGGGCTATGAAGCGGGGGTCCTCGCCGCCCTCGAGCATCACCGCGAGGTAGTAAAGCGAGGCGTCGGGGTCCGAGCCGCGGGTCGCCTTGATCCAGGCCGAGATCGTGTCGTAGTGGCGGTCGCCCTGACGGTCGTAGAGCAGCGCGCGGCGCTGGAGCGAGTCCTCGGCGTGGGCGAGCGTCACCGTCGCGCCGGCGCCGGCCGCCTCGCAGGCCAGCTCGAGGCCGTTCAGCGCCGTGCGGGCGTCGCCGCCCGAGCGCTCGGCCAGGAACTCGAGTGCGGCCGGCTCGACCCGCACGTCCGCACCGCACTCGCCGCGGGCGAGCGCGCGGTCGAGCAGGATCCGGATGTCCTCGGGGCGGAGCTGCTCGAGCTCGTACACGTGGGCGCGCGAGATCAGCGCCGAGATGACCTCGAAGTACGGGTTCTCGGTGGTGGCGCCGATCAGGGTCACCAGTCCGTCCTCGACCGCCGGCAGCAGCGCATCCTGCTGGGCCTTGTTGAAGCGGTGGATCTCGTCGAGGAAGAACACGGTCGGCTTGCCGCCGGAGGCCAGGCGCCCCCGGGCGCGCTCGATCACCCCGCGCACCTCCGCGCGCCCGGCCTGGACGGCGCTCTCCTCCTCGAACGCCGCCTCCGAGGCGTCGGCGACCAGCCGGGCAAGCGTGGTCTTCCCGCTGCCCGGCGGGCCGTGGAGGATCATCGAGTGCGGGCGCCCCTCCTCGATCGCCTGACGAAGTGCCGACCCGGGCGCCAGCAAGCGCGCCTGGCCCACGAACTCCGCCAGCGTCCGCGGCCGCATCCGAGTGGCCAGCGGCACCTGCTCCGGTGGCGGGGCGGCGGACGGCGCCCCGCCGCGCGGGCTCGCGGGCGCTTCGTCGTCGCCGAACAGGCGCTCCATGGCCAAAGTATCCCCGCGTCCGGCAGGGGCGGCCCTTCACGAGGTCCGGACGGAGTCGCCGGTCCCATGGATGCCGAGCGGAGCGAGGCCCCTCCCCTACAGCAGACGCACGATCGCGAAGATCCCCACCCCCACGATCACCGCCCGCAGCGCCGCCGGCGGCAGGCGGCGGCCGCTTCTGGCGCCGATCACCCCGCCGAGCGTCGAGCCAACCGCGATCAGCAGCGCGGGCAGCCAGGCCACGTGGGCGACGACCACGAAGATGACGCCCGCGATCAGGTTGACCAGCCCCGCCAGCACCACCTTGAGGGCGTTGATCCGCTGGAGGTCGTCGTCGAGTGCCAGCCCGAGGATGGCCAGCAGCATGATCCCCTGCGCCGCCCCGAAGTAGCCGCCGTAGATGCCGCTGCAGTACACGGCCGCAATGGCCGCCGGTCCGGCCCGGTGCGCCCCCGCGCGCCGCCGGGCCCGAATCGCCGCCGACAGCCGGGGCTGAAGGATGATCAACACGAGCGCGACCGCGATGAACCCGGGCACGATCGCCTTGAACGCCGACGGGGGCAGCGTGAGCAGCAGCACCGAGCCGGTGACCGCGCCGATGCCCGAGGCGATCGCCAGCGGAAGCCCGCGGTTGAACTGCCCGGCCAGCTCGCGCCGGTAGCCGATCGCGCCCGAGACTGACCCGGGCACGAGTCCGACCGTGTTCGAGACGTTGGCCACTACCGGGGCGTACCCCAAGGCGAGCAGCACCGGGAAGGTGAACAGGGTGCCGCTCCCGACCACCGTGTTGATCGTGCCGGCCACCACCCCGGCGCCGAAGATCTCCGCCGCGTGGAGGAAGGTCACCGCTTCACCTGCCGATCAGCGCCAGGGCGGCGTCGTGGAGTAGGCCGTTGGTGGCCACCGCGTCGCCGCGGTCGGCGTCGCGCACGCCGGCCAGGTCGGTGAAGAGCCCGCCCGCCTCCTCGACGATCAGCTGCGGCGCGGCGAGGTCCCACAGCGAGACCTCAGGGTCCAGGGCGATCTCCATCGCGCCCTCGGCGACCAGCATGTAGGCCCAGAAGTCGCCGAAGCTGCGGGTCCGCCAGCAGCGGCCGATCAGCTCGAGAACGGCCTCGAGCCGCTCGATCGCGATCCAGTCCTCGAGGCCGGCAAACGAGAGCTGGGCGTCGCCGAGCTCGCGCACGCCCGAGACGCGCAGCCGGCGCACGCCGTCGCCATTGGCCTCGCGCAGGAACGCGCCGGCGCCCCGTGACGCCCACCAGCGCCGCCCGAGCGCGGGGGCGGAGACGACGCCGACCGTGACCTCGCCCCCGTCCTCGAGCGCGATCAGGGTGGCCCACACGGGCACTCCGCGGACGTAGTTCTTGGTCCCGTCGATCGGGTCGAGGATCCAGCGCCGGCGACTCGCCGCCTCGGCGGCGCCGTACTCCTCCCCGAGCACGGCGTCGGCGGGCCGCGCCTGGCCCAGGCGCTCGCGCATCAGACGCTCGGCGTCGCGGTCGGCCTCGCTCACCGGGGTCAGGTCCGGCTTCGTCTCGACCACCAGGTCACCGGCTCGGAACCGGGCCACGGTGAGCGAGTCGGCCACGTCGGCCAGCTCCAGGGCGAGCTCGAGATCTTCGGCCATCGCCGGAGCGTACTTGCGCGCGCGAACCGATTACGCTCAGGTCGGCATGACCAGCGAGCAGCTCGAGCGGGAGACGACCGAGGTCCTCCAGCGTCTGGTGCGCTTCAACACGGTCAACCCGCCCGGCAACGAGCGGGCGGCGATCGAGTACCTGGCCGGCTATCTGGGGGACGCCGGCTTCGCCACCGAGCTGTTGGCCGCGGTCCCGGAGCGCCCCAACATGGTGGCCGACCTGCGCGGCCACGCGGACGGGCCGACGCTCGGCCTGCTCGGCCACGTCGACACCGTGCTCGCCGATGCGAGCGAGTGGCGGCACGATCCGTGGTCGGGCGAGATCGCCGACGGCCATCTCTGGGGTCGCGGCGCGCTCGACATGAAGTCGCAGGTGGCCTCGGAGGCCGTAGCGGGCGCTTCACTCGCGCGGGACGGCTGGCGACCAGAACGAGGAACCCTCAAGCTGGTGTTCGTCTCAGACGAGGAGACCGGCGGTGAGCTCGGAGCGCAGTGGCTGACCAAGAACC
>JAFAXX010000017.1 GCA_019240655.1 Solirubrobacterales bacterium | reverse complement strand
CTGCGCGCAGATGCTCCTGCACACCGAGAGCGCCCGCTCGACGGCGTACTTCGCGGCCTGGGCGGCCGGCGCCGACGTCGAGCGGCTGCCCGAGGCGGCGGCGCTGGCCGCCGCGGCGGCGGCCGACGGAGGTCGCGAGGTCGCGGCGAGCGCAATCCAGGCACACGGCGGCATCGGCTTCACCTGGGAGGCGGACGTGCACTGGCTGTACAAGCGGGCGCAACTCGACGCGGCGCTGCTCGGTGGCGGCGGGCGGCATCGGGCCACGCTGGCGCGCGCGGCGGCGGCCCGCGCGGCGGCGCCTGGCACGGCGGCGCCACGCTCCGCGGCGCCGCGCACGGCGGTGCCGCGCGCGGCGGCGTCCCGCGCGGCGGTGCCTGCCCACTGAGCTCCCACCCCCGGTGCCGTCGCGCTGGCCCGCCGGCGGGGCGGCCAAGCGGCGCGGACCGCGGTCAGGCGGCCGCTGCGGTGAGCGCGCCGCCGGGTGCCGCGGCCACGTCGCGCCGACGCGCCAGCGTCTCGGCCACCACGCGGTAGACCTCGGCGTTGACCGCCATGCCGATGTGGCTCGAGGCGACCTCGACGTGTCGTGCGGCGGGATCCAGGCACGCCCGCCAGGCGACGACGCCGTCGCTACGCGAGTAGACCGAAGTGAAGCCGACGCCCTCGGGGAAGGGGCCGGTGAGCTGCTCCTTGGCGATCCCGCAGCAGCCGCCGGACCAGCACCCGCGCGAGAAGAAGCCCGGGACGCCGAGCGAGCCGAGCAACGCCACCGTCTCGGCCTGGGCCCGCACCACGGGATGGACGGCCAGCTGATCGGTCAGCGGCGAGCCGAGCGCGATCACGCATTCCACGAGGTCCGGGCGGCGCACGGCGAGGATCCGGGCCATCGTGCCGCCGCGGCTGTGGCCAACCACGCTCGCCGGGTGGCCGTGCCGGTCGGCAAACGTCGCCAGCTGCCGCTCGAGGCGCGTGACCGCCCGACCGGTGCAGTCGATGTTCGCCACGATGCCCGAGCGGCACGGCGTGTAGCCGATCCGCGAGAGCCAGCGTCCCATCAGGTTCAGCGACAGGTCGCCGGCCATGAACCCGGGCACGAGCAGCACCGGCGCGCCGTCGCCGCGGGTCACGCCGCGGCCGTGGAGGACCCCGTCTCGAGTCAGCTCTGCGCGCTCAACTGCTATCCGCGCCTCGCGCCAGAGAGGAATACAAAGCTGACCCAGGGGTGACACGGAGGTTGCTCGTACCTGATCGGAGCCCGTTTCAACCAGCGCCGGCGGGACCCTACCGCGCGAGCAGGACGTCGCAGGGCGCCCGGGCGCAGATGCCGTCGCTCAGCAAGCGTGGCCGCCATGGCATCACCGCGCTCGCCGCCCGCGGGTCCACTACGATCAGGCTCGCCGCAGAGTCCTCGGCGACGTCGATGAGCGCGTCGATCAGGTCGCCTCCGCGGAGATGAACGGTCACCTCGAGACCCTCCGCGCGCAGGTCGGCGGCGGCCGACGCGAGTCGCCCTTCGGCGCTGTCGCGGTCCGAGAGCCGCGGCCAGTAGCTCTCGACCAGGTGCACGTGCGCGCGGCGGGCGGAGGCCAGGGCGCCGGCGGCGCGGACCGCGGGCGCGCTCGAGTCGGCGGCGAAGGCGTGCGCGACGATCGCGTTGGCCGGTTGCGCAACCGCGTTGGCACGCCGGGCATAGGCGAAATCCGCCACCACCCGCCACATGCTGATCGCCGGCACCAGGGCACCGCTCGCCGCCGCCCGCAGCAGCGCCCGGATGCGCGCGTCGGAGCGCGGCTGCGCCGGAAGCGCGATGTCCAGCTCGACCTGCGCGCCGGCCGGCCCGCGCACGGAGTCGCCGAGATGCTCGAGCAGCCGGATGGCCTCCACGTTCTCGGCCAGCACCACGGCGGTGAACCGCTCGACGTTCTCCTCACGGGCCCGCTCGACCAGGCGGGCGAGCAGCTCGGTGCCGAGGCCGCGGCCCTGCCAGTCGTCGGCGATGGTGATCGCGCATTCGGCCACCCCGTCGTGAAGACGGACGAACCGCGCCACCCCGACGATGTCGCCGCCGGCCACCTCGACGGCGATCAGCGCCTCGTGGTCGTGGTGGTCGATCTCGGTCAGGTAGGAGAGCTGGCGCTCGCTCAGCGAAGTCATCGCGCCGTGAAAGCGCAGGTACCGGCTGCGGTCGCTGAGCCCCTCGAACCCCGCTCGCAGGCGGTCTCGGTCATCCGGGCCGATCGGCCGGATGACCACCTCGGAGCCGTCGCGCAGCCGGAGTACCGTGCTCATCGCTTCCTCGGCCCCGTAGCCACCCCCGCAGTATCGCGGTATCGCGGGCGAGGTTCGCGCCCTGGTCCTCGCATTTCCGCCCATCCGTGGACGCCGCCGAAGTGCGGCTCGTGACGCCGGGCGAGGCCCCTCAGCGCGCAGCCGCATAGCGCTCGAGCGCCTCCCGCCGGGCCTCGAGATGATCGACGATCGGGGCGGGGTAGTCGCGCCCGATCACGCAGCCGGCCTGCTCCTGGACGTGCGGAGGCATCGTCCACGGCTCGGCCAGGTACCCGTCCGGCACGCCGCGCAGCTCCGGCACGTGGCGGCGGACGTAGCGGCCGTCAGGGTCAAAGCGCTGCTGATGGAGAGCCGGGTTGTAGATGCGCCGGTACGGTGGCTGCGTATCCACCCCGACCGACGCGATCCACTGCCAGTTGCCGTTGTTGTTTGCCTCGTCCCCGTCGATCAGCAGGCGCATGAACCATCGCTCGCCCCAGCGCCAATCGATCCCCAGGTCCTTGGTCAGGAAGGATCCGGCCACCAGCCGGGCGCGGTTGTGCATCCAGCCCTCGCGCTGGAGCTGGCGCATCGCGGCGTCGACGAGCGGGTAGCCGGTCCGCCCCTCGCGCCAGGCGTCGAACTCACGCCGGGCGTGGCTCCAGCGCATCGTCGCGCGGTAGCGCGCCTGGTGCTCGGAGCGGGCGTTGCGGGGGAAGTGCCGGAGCACGTGGGCGTAGAAGTCGCGCCAGCAGAGCTGGCGACGGAACGCCTCGGGACCCTCGCCGGGCGCGAGCCGCTCCTCGAGCTCCCGTCCAGACACGCAGCCGAAGTGCAGATACGGCGAGAGTCGTGAGGTTCCCTCGGCGGCGAGCATGTCGTTCCGGCGGTGGTAGCCCGGCACGCCGTCGGCCAGGAAGCGCCCCATCGCGCGGCGGCCCGCCGGCTCGCCTCCGGGCGCGGGGTCGGACGCCGTCGGCTCGAGCCCGACGGCGGCGAGCGACGGAATCCGCCCCGGCCGCAGGCCGCCGGGCAGCGCGGGCACCGAGCTCGGCGCCGGCAGCACCGGACGGCGCGGCGCCCGGAGCCACGCGCGGTGAAACGGGGTGAACACCGTGTATGGCGTCCCCTGGGAGGTGTGGATCGCCGCCGGGTCGTCGGCGACGAACAGCCCCGGGTGCAGGCGCAGCGCGAGACCGCGCTCCGCGAGCGCTCGCGCCACCGCCTGGTCGCGCCGTCGGGCGTACGGGCCGATGTCCCCGGTCGCGAGGACCTCCGACGCGCCTGCCTCGCGCGCCAGCGACGGCAGCTCGAGCTCCGGCTTGCCGTGGCGGACGACGAGCCGGCTTCCCCGCTCGCGCAGTGCGTCGTCGAGCGCGCGCAGCGACTCGAGCAGGAACTGGGTGCGCGAGCCGGACCGGTGACGGCCGGAGAGCAGACGCGGGTCCAAGCAGAACGCCGGCACGACGGCTCCCCCGCGCTCGAGCGCGGCCGTGAGCGCGGGGTGCTCGTGTAGGCGGAGGTCGCGCCGGAACCACAGCAGCACGGCGTCGGGCATGCCGTCCAGCATACACATACCGTTGAGATATCGACAACATCCTGTATGATTTTCGGGCGAGCGGTGACTGATTCCACGGCTGACGACGACCCCGCCTGCCGGTGCCGATGGGCAGCCGACGACCCCGCCCGCCGGCGCCGATGGCCAGCCGCCGCGACGGCCGGTAGGGTTGCCTTCGACGGTGTCCCGTTTACGTACCGGAAAACGGGGAAGGTGTGAGACACCCGGACAGGAGGAAGAACATGGCCAACGCAGCGGAGCCTCGCGGCGGCCCGCCGACTGAGGCGACGATGGCTGAGCTGGTTAAGCAGCTTTCTGAACAGACGAGCCGCCTGGCCCGTCAGGAAGTCGAGCTCGCCAAGGCCGAGCTCACGGAGAAGGGCAAGCGCGCCGGTATCGGCATCGGCATGTTCGGAGGCGCCGGAGCGGTTGGCTTCTACGCGTTGGGTGTCGTGATCGCCGCGGCCGTGCTCGCACTGGCGACGGCGGTCACTGCGTGGCTGTCGGCCCTGATCATCGCGATCATCCTCGCCGCAATCGGCGGTGTGATGGCGCTGATGGGCAAGTCCAAGGTCAAACAGGCGACGCCGCCCGTACCGGAGCAGACGACCGAGAGCGTGAAGGAGGACGTGCAATGGGCGAAGACCCGCGCCCAAGCGGGCCGGCATTGACAGGAGCTGGCGAGGGCGACCAGAACCGCAGCCCGGAGCAGATCCGCGAGGAGATCGAGGCCACCCGCCAGGAGCTGGGCGACACGATCGAGGCGCTCGCCGAAAAGACCGACGTCAAGGCGCAGGCCCAGCACAAGCTCGACGAAGCCAAGGTCTCGTTCTACCAGAAGCGCGACCAGCTGCTCGGCAAGAGGAACGAACTGCTCGGCAAGAAGGACGAACTGCTCGGAAAGGCGAGGGAGGCCTCGCCGGACACCGCGGTCAGCGCGGCCAACCAGGCCTCGCAGAAGGCGCGGGAGAACCCGATACCGCTGGCCGTGATCGGCGCGGTGCTGCTCGGGTTCCTGTTCGGCCGGCTCAGCAAGCGCAACCGCTACTAACGGAAGGGAACCGGAAGGCGTGGCGACCAGACCAACAGGCCGGGGAGGACCCGACGCGCCCGAGGACGCGAATGTGCGCGAACGCGGCGGCCGGCAGCCGGACGCGGATGCGCCCGACCAGCCCACCGATCTGCGCGCCCGCTCGTGGGGCGGCGTGCTGAAGCGAACGTTCCGCGAGTTCCAGGAAGATCAGCTCACCGACCTCGCCGCGGCGCTGACCTACTACGGGATTCTGGCCATCTTCCCGGCGATGATCGCGCTGATCTCGATCCTCGGGCTGTTCGGGCACTCGGCCACCCAGCCGCTGATCGACAACCTCAGCAAGCTCGCGCCCGGCGAGGCGCGGCAGATCTTCACCGGCGCGGTGAAGGGACTTCAGCATGGGCGCGGGACCGCCGGCATCCTGTTCATCGTTGGAATTTTCGGGGCGCTGTGGTCGGCGTCCGGGTACATCGCCGCCTTCATGCGGGCGTCGAACCGGATCTACGACGTCCCGGAGGGGCGGCCGTTTTGGAAGACCGCACCGATCCGGCTGGTCGTGACCGTTCTGATGCTGCTGCTGCTGGCGGTCAGCGCGTTCGCGGTCGTGGTGACCGGCGGTCTCGCCAAGCAGGTGGGAAACCTGCTCGGCGTCGGAAACAGCGCGGTCACCGTGTGGGACATCGCCAAGTGGCCGTTCCTGCTCGTGGTGGTGGGGTTCATGATCTCGATCCTCTACTGGGCGGCGCCGAACGTGAAGCACCCGGGCTTCCACTGGGCCAGCCCGGGGGGCATCTTCGCCGTCGTGATCTGGCTCGTCGCGTCTGCGCTGTTCGCGCTCTACGTGTCCAACTTCGGCTCCTACAACAAGACCTACGGGGCGCTGGCCGGGGTGATCATCTTCCTGGTATGGCTGTGGGTCTCCAACCTGTCCGTGCTGCTCGGGGCTGAGCTCAACGCCGAACTCGAGCGGGGGCGGGCGATCGAGGCCGGCCGGGTGGACGACAAGCAGGAGCCGTTCGTCGAGCTCCGCGACACGACGAAGATCAAGGACTAGCCCGCCGCGGCGCCGGGCGCCGCGGCGCCGGCCGTCCGCTCGGCCAGGGCGATCGCTCCGAGGACGCCGGCCCGATCGCCGAGCTCCGGGGCGACCAGGTAGTCCTGCACGCGCTCGCCCAGCATCGGCGTGTCGAGGTAGCCGGCGTTCAGGGCGCGCAGCTTCTCGCCCACCCGCGCCAGCAGCCCCGGCCGCTCCATCACTCCGCCGCCCACGATCACGCGCTCAGGCGAGGCGACGAGGACGATGCTGAGGATGCCGAGCGCCAGGTACTCGGCCTCGAGCGGCCAGGCCGGGTGCTCGTCGGCAAGCTCGTCGGGCGAACGCCCCCAGCGCTCGGCCAGGGCGGGGCCTGAGGCGATGCCCTCCCAGCAGTCGCCGTGGGTGGGGCATACGCCGGCAAAGGAATCGAGCTTCGGGATCCGGATGTGCCCTACCTCCGGGTGCACCAGCCCGCGCACCGGCTCTCCCGCGACGACCAGCCCCGCCCCGATCCCCGTGCCGACGGTCAGGTAGCAGAGGCTGCCGAGCCCCCGCCCCGCGCCCCAGCGGTATTCGCCCAGCGCAGCCGCCGCCACGTCGGTGTCGAAGGCGACCGGCACGCGGAGCGCGTCCCGGACCACCGGCGCGAGTGCCGTTCCCTGCCACCCTGGCTTCGGCGTAGTCGTGACGTGGCCCCAAGTCGGCGACGCGAGGTCCGCGTCGACCGGACCGAAGGACCCGATTCCAATCGCGCTCGCCCCGGGGTGCGAGCGGAAGAAGGCGATGATCCGCATGAGCGTCTCCTCGGGTGCGGCGGTCCGGAATTGCTCGTACTCCCGGATGTCCTCGGGGCCGGTGGCGAGCGCGCACACGCACCAGGTGCCGCCGGTCTCGACTCCACCGTACAACTCGCTCACCGCGGGAATGATGCCGGGCGCAGCCGGGCAGTACGACGCCGGAACGGCAATATGGCCGGAGGCGCAGTAGGGCCCGTACGACAGGACAGCGCGGAGAGCGTACGCATATCCTGCCTCGGCGGCGCCTGCATCGGTAGGCTTGGCGGCGAGGTGAGTGGAGAGCAGCCGCCAAAGTGGGTCTACGACTTCGCCGAGGGCTCCAGGGACATGCGGGAGCTGCTCGGCGGCAAGGGCGCGAACGTGGCCGAAATGACCCGGGTGCTCGGGTCAGACCGCGTGCCCCCGGGCTTTACGATCACCACCGAGGCCTGTGTCGCCTTCATGCGCGAAGGCCACGAGCCGGACGGGCTCGAGGAGCAGGTGGCCGCGGCGATGCGCCGGCTCGAGGAGACCGCCGGCAAGCGCTTCGGCGACGAGACCGATCCGCTGCTGGTCTCGGTCCGCAGCGGCGCTCGCGAGTCGATGCCGGGAATGCTCGACACGATCCTCAACCTGGGCCTGAACGATGCCGCCGTGGCCGGCCTGGCCCGGGCGACCGAGAACGACCGCTTCGCGTGGGACTCCTACCGCCGCCTGGTGCAGATGTTCGGCAACGTCGCCCACGGCGTCCCGGGGGCGCGCTTCGAGTCCGCGATCAAGGAGGTCAAGGGCCGGGCCGGCGTCGACTCCGACGCCGAGCTCGACGTCGACGCGCTGAAGACCCTGGTCGACCGATTCCAGGGCCTCTACGAGTTTCCCCAGGACCCGCGCGAGCAGCTGCAGCACGCGATCCGCGCGGTGTTCCGGTCATGGACCGGCGAGCGCGCAGTGCACTACCGGCGGATCAATCGGATCCCGGACGACTGGGGCACGGCGGTCAACGTCCAGCTCATGGTGTTCGGCAACAAGGGGGAGAGCTCAGCCACCGGGGTCGCGTTCAGCCGCGACGAGGTCACCGGTGTACCCGAGCCCTCGGGCGACTTCCTGGTCAATGCCCAAGGCGAGGACGTTGTCTCCGGCGTCCGCACGCCACGCGACATCTCAGAGCTCGCGGCGGTGATGCCGGAGGCGCACGAGCAGCTGATGGACATCCTGCGCTCGCTCGAGCGCCACTACAAGGACATGCAGGACACCGAGTTCACGATCGAAGAGGGGCACCTGTGGATGCTCCAGACCCGGAACGCCAAGCGTCCCGCGCAGGCCGCGGTGCGCTTCGCCGTCGACGCGGTCGAGGAGGGCCTCCTCAGCCGGGAGGAGGCGCTGCGGACGCTCGACGCCGGTGCGCTCGAGGCGCTTTTGCATCCTCACTTCGACCACGGCGACAGCTATCGCGTGCTGGCCCGTGGCGTGGCCGCCTCGCCGGGGGCGGCGGCCGGGGCAATCGTGTTCACCGTCGAAGACGCCGTGCGCCAGGCGCGCGCCGGCGAGGCGGTGATCCTCGTCCGCCCGTTCACCGAGGCCGATGACGTGGCCGGCTTTCACGTCTCCAAGGGCATTCTCACCTCGGAGGGCGGCAAGGCCTCGCACGCGGCGCTGGTCGCCCGGGGCATGGGGGTCCCGGCGGTCACCGGCGCCCAGGTGGCGATCGACCTCGAACACGACGAGCTCCGGATCGACGGCGAGGTGTTCCACGCCGGCGACATGATCGGGGTGGACGGCAGCGAGGGGGCGGTTGTCGACCCCGGCGCCCAGCTCCTCGAGCCGGAGCTCGATGAGCGCTTCGAGACCGTGCTCGAGTGGGCCGATCGGATCCGCCGGCTGGGTGTGCGCGCCAACGCCGACACGCCGGAGGACGCCGCGAAGGCGCGGGAGCTCGGCGCCGAGGGCATCGGCCTGTGCCGAACCGAGCACATGTTCATGGCCGAGGGCCGCCAGCCGAAGATGCGCGCGATGATCATGGCGCGGGACTCCGACGGCCGCCGCGCGGCGCTCCGGGAGCTCCTGCCGCTCCAGGAGGAGGATTTCACCGGGATCTTCGAGGCGATGCGCGGGCTACCGGTGACGATCCGCCTGCTCGATCCGCCGCTGCACGAGTTCCTGCCCAACCTGCCCGAGCTGCGTGCGCAGGTCGAGCGCGCCCGCCTGGAGCAGGGCGACGACATGGAGGAGCTCGAACAGCTACTCGCCCGGGTCGAGGAGATCCACGAGGGCAACCCGATGCTCGGCACGCGCGGTTGCCGGCTGGGGATCCTCTATCCGGAGATCTACGAGATGCAGGTGCACGCGATCATGCGCGCGGCAAAGTCGCTCGACGAACCGCCGCTCGCCGAGATCATGATCCCGCTGGTCGCCTACGAACACGAGATCGAGATGCTACGGGAGCTCGTCGTCCGGGTCAGCTCGGACTACGGCATGGAGCCCGGCCGTGACTTCACCGTGGGAACGATGATCGAACTGCCGCGGGCGTGCTTCGTGGCGAACCGGATCGCTCGCCATGCCGATTTCTTCTCGTTCGGCACCAACGATCTGACCCAGACGGCGATCGGGCTCTCGCGAGATGACGCCGAGTCGAAGTTCATGCCCGCCTACATCGAAGGCAAGATCGTCGACCGCTCGCCGTTCGAGACGATCGACGCCCCCGGCGTCGGCTGGCTGGTGCGCCTGGCGGCGTGGGTGGGCCGCGAGGCGCATCCGAGCCTGAAGCTCGGCATCTGCGGCGAGCATGGGGGCGACCCCGAGTCGATCGCGTTCTTCGACATGGCGGGGCTCGACTACGTCTCCTGCTCGCCGCCGCGCGTGCCGATCGCGCGGGTGGCGGCCGCCCAGTCGGCGCTGGCGCGCTGAGCCGGCTCGACGCGCCGGCCGCGGCAATGGAAGAATCCCGGCTCACCATGACCGAGCCGTTCAGCCCCGCCCTGCTGCTTCAGCAGGTCCTCGACACCTTCGAGGCGACACCCGATCCGCGCCTGCGGGAGATCATGCAGGCGGCCGTACGCCACCTCCACGCCTTCGCCCGCGAGGTGGGCCTCGAGACCGATGAGCGCCGCGCCGGCGTGCAGTTCCTCACCGCGGTCGGCCAGATCTCCGACGAGGTCCGCCAGGAGTGCGAGATGCTCTCGGACACGCTAGGGCTCTCGAGCCTCGTCGAGACGAGCTCCACCCCGGACGGCGCCACGCTGCGCACCCTGACCGGTCCGTTCTACGCGCCGGGCTCGCCGCCGCGTGAGTACGGCGCCTCGATGGTCGAGCGCGACGACGGCGATCCGCCGGCGGTGATTTCCGGGCGCATCACCGGCGCCGGTGGCGCGCCAATCGCCGGCGCGACGCTCGACGTCTGGCAGAACGCCTCCAATCGCCTGTACGCGATCCAGGACCCCGAGCAGCCGCGCTTCAACCTGCGCGGGATCTACCGCAGCGGCGCCGATGGGCGCTACGAGCTGCGGACGATCAAGCCGGTGTCCTACACGATTCCCGACGACGGCCCGGTGGGCAAGATGCTCGAGAGCACCGGCCGCCATCCCTGGCGGGCGGCTCACGTCCACTTCCTGGTGCAGGCCGACGGCTTCCTGCCGCTGACCACCGAGATCTTCGACGCCGACAGCGACTATCTCGACTCGGACGCCGTGTTCGGCGTGGCGCCTGAGCTGATCCTCGACTTCTCGCGCGGCGAGGATGGCGTCCACCGGACGACCTTCGACATCATGCTGCGCGCGGCCTGACGCCACGGGCAGCGTCAGGGTCGCTCGGCCGGGGCGGGCGGGAGCCGCTCGAGCGCCTCGAGCTCGAAGCGCAGCAGCTCGGTTACGCGGCTGTCCGGGATCGCCTGCTCGAGCATCGCGAGAGATTTCCCGTAGCGCCGGAGCTTCACGGCCGCCTGTTCGGGGTCGAGGCCGGTGCTCATCTGGATCCGCAGCTCGCGCACCTTGCTGACCTTGTCGGCGGCGTAGACGACCGCTGCGTAGCCGCCGGCCTGCCGCACACGCGCACGGACGTCGTCCTTCTGCGCCTCCTCGTCCTCGATCGCCGGGTCGTCGGTGACCAGCTCGACGAGCCGGGTCACCTGCGGCCCGAAGCGCGCCTCGAGGTCGGCCGCCCTGGCGTCGGTGTCCTCGAGCACGTCGTGCAGGACCGCGGCGGCGACTACGTGGTCGGGATAGCCCGAGCGCTCGAGCAGCGAGGCCACCTCGAGCGGGTGGATCAGGAACGACGCGCCGTCGGCCTGCCGGCGCTGATCTCCGTGGCGCTCCTGGGCGAAGGCGAGCGCCGCTCGGGTCAGCGGCAGTTCGCGCACGAAGCTGAGATCCGGCGTCTCGGGGGCCACCGCCCCAGTGTCCTGAACCCGTGCGGAGGCCGGGTAAATGAATTGTGAAAGTCGCCGGCCGATCCAGGTGCGGCGCATCGGCTAAGTTCGGACCCGGATGGCCGACACCGCGATCACCGCAGGCGCCGCTCCGTTCTCCGGCCGAACCGCCTGGGCGCGGAACCTCGAGGCGCCGCTGCGCGAGTTCCTGCGCACCGAGACGGGCAGCGCCGCGGTGCTGCTCGCCGCCACCGTCGCCGCGCTGGTCTGGGCCAACCTCAGCTCCTCCTCGTATGCGAGCGTGTGGGGGACCGTGCTCAGCATCCGGGTGGGTGGCGCCGGGATCTCGCAGGACCTGCACCACTGGGTCAACGACGGACTCATGACGTTCTTCTTCCTGGTCGTGGGGCTCGAGGCCCGGCGCGAGTTCGACCTCGGCGAGCTGCGCGATCGCCGCCGCCTGGGGCTTCCGGTGGCCGCCGGAGTGGGCGGGATGGTGGTGCCGGTCGCGGTCTACCTGGCGGTCAACGCCGGCCGCGCCTCGGGCCACGGCTGGGGGACAGCGATGTCGACCGACACCGCGTTCGCGCTCGGGATGCTGGCCCTGGTGGGCCGGCGCTTCCCGGCAAGCTTGCGCACGTTCATGCTCACCGTAGCGGTGGTCGACGATCTCGTGGCGTTGCTCGTGATCGTGGTGGCCTACAGCGCCAGCGTGACGATCGAGCCGCTGCTCGTCGGCCTCGGTCTGTTCGCGGTCGTGTTGGTGTTCCGGGCCCATCGCGTCCGCAACGGGTTGGTCTACCTGGCCCTCGGCCTGCCGATGTGGGTGGCGATGTACGAGTCCGGCGTCGATCCGGTCGTGGTCGGGCTCGCGACCGGCCTGATCACGATCGCCTACCCGGCGGCGCGCGCCGACCTGGAGCGGGCCACCGACCTGTTTCGGCTGTTCCGCGAGCAGCCCACCTCGGAGCTGGCCGAATCGGCGCGGGCGGGGCTGCGCTCGGCGATCTCGCCGAACGAGCGGCTGCAGGAGATGTTCCACCCGTTCACGAGCTATGTGATCGTGCCGTTGTTCGCGCTCGCCAACGCCGGGATCATGATCAGCGGGAGCTTCCTCAGCCGCGCCTACACATCGCCGATCACGCTCGGGATCATCGCCGGCTACTTGCTCGGCAAGCCGGTCGGCGTGACCGGCGCGACGTGGCTGGCCACGCGCCTGAGCGGCGGTCGAGTGCGGCCTCCGGTCGGCTGGGCGTCGGTGGCGGGTGGCGGCGCGATCGCCGGGATCGGGTTCACCGTCTCCCTGTTGATCGCGTCGCTGGCCTTCACCGGGGTGGACCTCGCGGAGGCGAAGCTCGGCGTGCTCACCGCCGCGCTCGGCGCCTCGTTGTTGACCACGCTCGTCTACCGGGCGACCAAGATGCTGCCGAAGCGGGCGCGGCTACGGGCGCTCGTCGGAACCGCCGAGACGATCGTCGACCTCGCCGTCCCGGTCGACGCCGGGCGCGACCATGTCAGGGGCCCGGAGGACGCGCCGGTGACGCTCGTGGAGTACGGCGACTTCGAGTGCCCCTACTGCGGGCAGGCGGAATCGATCATCCGCGCCCTGCTGGCCGACTTCGGCGACCTGCGCTACGTGTGGCGTCACCTGCCGCTTCAGGACGTCCACCCCCATGCCCAGCTCGCGTCCGAGGCCGCCGAGGCCGCGCACGCCCAGGGCCGCTTCTGGGACATGTACGACCGGCTGCTCTCCAACCAGGACGAGCTCACGGTGCGCCAGCTCCTCGCCCACGCGCAGGAGCTGGAGCTCGATGTCGAGCAGTTCCGCGCCTACCTGCGCAAGCGCAAGGCGGCCGATCGGATCGCCGAGGACGTCGAATCGGCCGATCTCAGCGGGGTGAGCGGCACGCCGACGTTCTTCATCAACGGACGCCGGCACTACGGCGCGTATGACGTCGGAACGCTGTCGGCGGCGGTGCGGGCGGCGCGGACGCGGGCGGCCGCGGCGGCGCGGTAGCGGCTCCCGCCGCGTGCGACCTGCGTCCGCCGCCTCCGCCTCCGAGCGCCGCGGGGGCGCCAGCCGATAGCTCGGACTGACGGCCCCACGGACGCCGAGCGAAGCGAGGCCCCGCACCCCGCTTACGCCGGCGTTTAGTAGTAGATCGTCACCCCGGAAGGCCACCGCCGTAGCCGTCGCCGTAGCCGTAGCCGTCGCCGTAGCCGGAGCCGTAGCCACCGCCGGAGCCGTAGCCACCGCCGGAGCCGTAGCCGCTAGAGCCGTAGCCGCCAGAGCCGTAGGCACCGCCGGAGCCGTTCCCGCCGCTGGGATAGCCCTGGGCATCCCCGCTGCCCGGATAGCCGGAGCTCTGAGCGCCGCTGCCGGTCGAGGTGTAGGAGACCGAGAAGGAGGAGCCGTCGCTCGAGACGTTGCCCGGGGTGGCGCCGGCGGAGGACTGGCTCGATCCACCGGCGTAGCTGGTCGGGATCAAGCCGCCACCGGCTCCGGGCTGGCCCGCGGCCGCGCTCGGGCTGAGCTGCACCGTGTCGGCGGTCCAGTTCGAGTCGGAGATCGAGCCGGTGTGGCCGCCCGCGGTGGCGGACGCGCCGCTGAAGGTGACCTTGCCGAAGTCGGCCAGCGGGAGCGTCTGATAGCCGCCGTCGCCGGACTCCGCGGAGGGCGCCTCGGCGATCCACTCGGCGCTCGAGGTGTCGGGATTGTCCATCTGAAGGGTCTTGCTCACCGACTGCCCGGTGCTCTGGTCGGACAGCGACACGGTCACCGAATCACCGTTGACGGTCGCCTTCCCGCTGATCCGGTCACCGGGATGGATGCTCAGGTTGAGCTTCGTCTCGGGGGCCGGCACCAGCTCATACCAGGCGTAGTACTGCGTCTGCCCGTTGACGACGTCGGAGGACGTGCCGACCTGCTCGAGCGCCTGGGACTGGCCGCTCGAGCCGCCGATGCCGATCCAGAAGGCCGAGTAGCCGCCGGTGCTCGAGGAGGCGGTCGGCTGCGTCCAGGCGCCGGAGACGCTCGAGAAGCTCTGCCCGGTGTTGCTGTGAACGACGTATCCGGCCCAGTTTTGGCTCACCTCCGCGGCGTTGACGGTTGCCGCCGAGGCGCTCGCGGCGCTGGCCGCAAGCCCTCCGCCGAGCGCGAGCATCGCGCCCAGCGCCACCGCAGCCCGGCGGGCCAGTGGGTTCTCTATGCTGATCATGTTCGCTTGCTTTCTTACCGGGTGAACGGAGTGACACCCTGACTATGCGACGGGGCCCGAAGAGCGCTTTGATAGGCGGCGAAGAACTCCTTATGAACGCCGCGCGGGCGCCAGCGCGAGCCGCGCCACGCCCCGCAGGTCCTCGAGCGCGGTGCGCGCGACGTTGACCCGTGAGTCGGTGTCCTCCGCCCAGTCAACCGCGACCTCGTGAATCCGCAGGCCGTGGCGCTGGGCCCGGACCAGCAGCTCGGTATCGAAGAACCATCCGTCGTCGGCGACCTCCGGCAGCAACCGCCGCGCGGCGTCGGCGCGGATCGCCTTGAAGCCGCACTGCGCGTCCGAGAACCGCGCCCGGAGCGCGCCGCGCAACAGACGGTTGTAGGAGCGCGAGATGAACTCGCGCTTGCGGCCGCGCGTCACCCGCGAGCCCGGCGCCAGCCGGGTGCCGATCGCGAGGTCGCTGTGGCCGGAGATCAGCCCGGCGACGAGCGGCAGGAAGCCGCGCAGATCGGTCGATAGATCGACGTCCATGTAGCAGAGCACGTCGGCGTCGCTGGCAGACCAGGCGGCTCGGAGCGCGCGGCCGCGTCCCTTGTGGGCCAGGTGCATCGCGCGGACCGAAGGCAGCTCGCGCTCGAGTCGCCGCGCGATCGCCCACGTCCGGTCGGTGCTGGCGTTGTCGGCGATCACGATGCGCCACGTGAATGGTATGCCCTCGGTCAGGAACTCGTTCAGCGTGCGAATCGAGCGCGCGAGCGCGGCCTCTTCGTTGTACACCGGTACGACGATCTCGAGCTGCGCCGGCGCGGAGGGGAGGGGCACAGGCAGGATGGGGGCGGGAACGGGAGCGACCGTGGTCATCGCTCGGTAGCTTGGCGACGCCGATGAAGCCGGCACTATGAAACGGCTAAGACCGGCGTGTGAACGCGTCCGCGGCCCGAAGCGGCATGAGGGTGCTCACGCTCACCGAGGTGGCGAATCCGGCACCGCGGTGTCGCGGTGGATCGTGCGACGCTATCGCGGCGCGGGCGCTCGCCACACCGGACCGCGGCGGTGGTGCTCCATCTCGGCTGCGATGCCGTCGGCGAGGCCGGCGCCCCATTCGCGCTCGACGATCCAGAGGGCCAGGTCGAGGCCGGAGGTCACGCCGCCGCAGGTCAGCAGGTCGCCGTCGTCGACCACCCGGGCGTCCACCAGCTCGGCCCCGGCGACCCCGAGGTCGTCGCGCGCGCCCCGGTGGGTGGTCGCCGGCCGACCGCGCAGAAGCCCGGCGGCGGACACCAGCATGGCGCCGGTGCAGACCGCCGCGACGGTGGCCCCGTCTGCGTGCAGACGGCGAATCGCGGTGGGGATCTCACCGCTCTGCGCCTCCGCATAGGCGCCGGCCGGCGCGCGGTCGTTCCAGCCCCCGCCCGGAACCACCACGAGGTCGAAGCCCCCGGTCTCCAGCGTGGCCTGCGGCGTGATGAGGAGGCCGTGTGAGCCCGTCACCTGCCCGCCGGCGCGGAGCGTGACCAGGCTGACCTCGGCCTCCGCACCCGCCGCGGCGGCGTTGCGGAGGACCTCGAACGGCCCCACCGCGTCGAGCTCGTCGAAGCCTTCGTAGACCAGAACCGCGATCCTCATGGCCGTCGGAGCTTAGCCCCTCTCCGGGCCCGGGGCTTGATTTCGCTGCCTGGGGTCGAGGAGGATGCCCGCCATGACGACCACAGCCCAAGCGACGAGGAGGGCGGAGCGATAGCACGGCTGGCTGGAAAGGCGGCGCTCATCACCGGCGGAGCGGGAAGCATCGGGCTCGCCACCGCGCGGGCGTTCGCGGCCGAGGGCGCTCAGGTGATGATCGTGGACCTGGAAGAGGCGGCGCTCGAGCGCGCGGCGCGGACGGCGCCGGGAGAGTCGATCGCCTGGCACGCCGCGGACGTGACCAGCTCCGAAGCGGTGAAGGCGGCCGTCGCGGCGGCGGTCGAGCGCTTCGGGCGCCTGGACGTCGCCTTCGCCAACGCGGGGGTGGCGGGCGTCATCGCCACGGTCAGCGAGTACCCGGTCGACGTGTTCGAACAGGTGATGGCGGTCAACGTGATCGGGAGCTTCCTGGTCGCCAAGCACGCCCTCGCGGTGATGAATGCGGGAGGCAGCCTGATCATCAATTCGAGCGTGGTCGGCCTCACCTCCGACCGGGGAATCTGTGCGTACGCGACCTCGAAGCACGCGGTCGTCGGGCTGATGCGGACGGCCGCCAAGGAGGTGGCGCCCCGCGGGATCCGCGTGAACACGATCCATCCCGGTCCGACCGACAACGAGTTCCAGCACCGGATCGAGGTCGAGGCGGTGGGCGCCTCGGAGGAAGAGTCCGCCCGGGCGTTCGAGCAGATGATCCCGCTGGCGCGCCACGCCAAGCCGGAGGAGATCGCGCAGGCGGTGCTCTTCCTGGCCGGGGACGAGAGCGCGTTCATGACCGGCCACACGCTCACGGTCGACGGCGGACTGAGTATCTAGCCGGGCCTCGCGGGCCGCTGTGCATGTTGGTGTTTTGAAACTCCCGGTCCAAGCTAGGGTCCGCGGGGTCTCGAACGGTCGCGGAGGCTAGCAACGATGACGCCGCCCACACGCGGCCCCCGTCGAGGTCGCGCGGCAGTCGCGAGATCAGGGCTGACCCAACCCCGTGCGAGCCCTTAGGTGTGTCCGCCCCGATCACGATCATGTGAGCACGATCGCGGGTCGGCCGGTTCGCCGACGAGATCGAGGCGCTGCGGTCGCCCGGCGAGAATGAGGCGCTGGCGGTCGCCAAGGTCGAGCGCAAAGAAGAGCGCGCAGGCCAACAATCCCGTGCGCGTCAACCCCAGACGGCTGCTTGACGATACGACGTCAGGGAGCAGGTGGAGGGGTGGCTGACGGCGTAAGCGCTACAAATTCGACAGAACAACCCCTGCTGCGGAAGATGTTCGTAACCTGACACGTGGCAATGGGCGATCTCCGAGCGTGGGCCCTGGGCCAGTGAACGGTATCTGGCTTCTCCGAGTGCTCGGGCGCGCGGGCGTCGGCTTCTTGGTCGGTGTGCTCGTGGTCTTCGGCGGGCTGTCCACCGCTGGCTCGGCGATGGCGGCGTCGGTGCTTTCGCCTTCGCCAGCCTCGGAGGACTTCGGCGGCGTGGACATGCACTTCCAGCAGACCATGCAGGAAGGGTTCTACAACAGTTCAGGGTCATCGGTGAGTGTGGCAGGGGTGACGATCCTTGGCGATACCTCAAGTTTCTCGCTGCAGGTAGGCCAGGACTTCTGCAGCGGCAATACCATCCCTGCTGGCGGGAGCTGCCACGTGAACGTCGTGTTCGGCCCCCTGTACAGTCCGGGGCCCAAGAGCGCGACACTCGAACTCACCGACAACACGGGCACTGTCGACGTGCCGCTGAGCGGGACGGGGTTCTCCGGCACGCTGTCGGTCAATCAGAGCTCGCTTGACTTCGGATCGCAGATTATCCAGAGCAACAACAACGGTGGCTCAGCGCAACAGAGCCTCACTGTCGCCACCGGCCGCGACTTCGGCGTGCGCGTGACGAACGTTCAGATCGTCGGGGCTGACGCGTCTTCGTTCAGCGTCCAGGGCAACGGCTGCCAGGCGTACACGCTTGGTTCGAACAACACCTGCCAGATCTACATCCAGTTCCAGCCGGCCACGGTCGGCCCCAAGCAAGCGCAGCTGGAGATCGACAACGACGGCACGATCAGCCCTCTGTTCGTGTCGCTGTCCGGCGTGGGTCTGAATGGCCCGGCTTTGAGTGTGAGCCCTAAGCAGGCGATCTTCGGGGACGTCCTGATGGGCGCCTGGACCTCTCAGACTTTCACCCTGACGAACGTTGGCGATGCTCCGTTGCAGTTACAGGAGCTGTTTGTCGCCTCGGGCTCGCCGCAGGTCTTTCCGATGTCAGACGGCTGCTCGGGGCGGCAGCTGGCTCCGGGCGCGGCGTGTCGGGTCACGGTCGGCTTCATTCCTATCGCGGTCGGTGTCAAGGACGCCGCACTGTTTGTGATCTCCAACCAGGGCCCCGTATCGATAATCGGGCTCAGCGGCACCGGCGTGGCTTCGAACTCCGGCTCGGCCAGCGCCGCGGGACCGACAGGACCCCTGGGACCAAGAGGGCCCGCGGGTCCGACAGGACCCCCCGGACCAACAGGGCCCGCGGGACCCAAAGGAGCTACCGGCATGCCCGGCAAGGTTCTGCTGGTCACCTGTAAGACCGTCACGAGCACCGTCGCCAAGACGGTCAGCGGCAAGAAGCACAAGGTCAAGGAGCAAGTGCGGACGTGCATCGGCAGGCGCGTCAGGGGCACCGTAACGTTCACCGTAAGCGCCACGAGTGATCGCGCGACGATCTCGCGTGGACGTGTGGTATATGCGACGGGCACAAGCCTGCCGATCGGCAGTGGACGCTCGTTGTTGCTGTTGACGGAGCCGCGGAGGCTCGAGCCCGGACGCTACACACTGAGCGTGCGCACCCGCCACCACGGCCGCTGGTCAACACGCAGAGCGACGATCGCGATCGGCTGAACATCCCGAGGATGGCCGCTTGGGACTACCCCCGGCCATCTCAGCCGGCCACAAACTCTGCACCGGCACCTAACGAGCGGCTCGCGAGGCATCCATAGCCGGCGGCGCGGACGCGTGTTTGCGCACGGAGCAGGCACTTCCGGCCCGACGACTGACCGCGGCGGTATGTGAAGAGCTAGGCCGTCGGCGAGGTTCGCAGCCGCTCGAGCCATTCCGGGTCCAGGAACGGCGGGAGCCCGGCGCGGTAGGTGGAGAACAGCTCGCGCGCCGGTTCGGCGCATGCGTGCGAGGCGACCAGCTCGGCGAGATCTGCGAACCGGGCCATCAGGTTGACGCTTACCATGATCTGGAGCGTGGCGGCGTTCGGCGGGTCGAGCGTCAGCGTGCCGTCCCCCAGCAGCCGGTCCACGTGGTCGAGCAGCGCGGGCAGCGCTGCGAGGTCGGCCCGCACTCCCGCTTCGGTCGCCCGCCGGCCGTCGGCCTCGACCGTGCGCACATACCACTCGAGCGCCGGGCGGATCGCTTGCGCTGTGACCGCGGGGACCGGCAGGCGCTGTGCCCGCACGACCCGCTCGCGCAACTGCGGGTCTCGCGCAACGCCGTAGCGAAACAACCGTCGCGGGATTGGCTGCAACTGCTCCTCGCCCCACCGCTCGGCCTCCTCGACCCGCGCGCGCAGCGCAGGATCGGCGGGGAACAGCGGCGGCTCAGGCCAGCGTTCGTCAAGCACACGCGCGATTTGCCGCGATCCCTGCAGGCGCTTGCCGTCGAGCTTGAGCGCCGGCACGGTCCCGCCGGAGAAACCCGCCAGCCGCAGATGGATCCGCTGGTTCAGCGGGACGACGTCGACTAGCTCGTACTCGACGCCCTTCAGGTCGAGCATCTTGCGCGCCACCTGAGAGGGATGCGAGATCGACATCCAGTACAGGACAACCGTCATCCTGCGGGAGCCTAGTGCGAGGCGGCGTCGAGCACCACCGCGTCGGCGCCGGCGGCGCTAGACGCCTGCTCGCGCGGCGTACGACCGCGGCCACGCCCAACCGAGCCACCTAGGACTGACTGACCTGCCATCGCGCCCGCCATTCGACGGCCACCCGGTCGCGATCAACGAGCCGTGCGGCTGTCCGGACGTGAGTCTCGCGCTGTCCCCCGGCGCCGCGTCGCCATTACGCGCGAATCTCGGCGTGGCCGCGGTAGACATCGCGGCACGGGCTCGATCGATAGCTCGCGTCCTTGGTGAACATCGACACGATCAGATCTTCCTCCTCGGTCTCCCACGCCTCACCGTAGCTCCTGACCGAAGTTTCGAGGTCCATATCGCACCTGACTGCCCGTCCCGGCCGGACCGATGGCGAGTGCCCCGCGGAGCGACTCGCGGTGGTGCTGCAGGGCGTCGCTGCCAGGCGGAATGCGTAGGCAGACAACCACCCACGCCGGGGGTCTGAGACAGCGTCGGCCCGCTGTCGAGGATCTTGTGTAGCTGCGCCTCGTCAGCCGCGCGATTGCTCGTCTTCTGCGGCGGCTGGAGGCTGCCCGTAGCATGCGCTCAACTTCATCGCTCGAGGAGGCCTGGATGCCCGATACGTACGTTCTCGTCCACGGCGCGTGGCATACCGGCGCCGAGCTGGAGCCCGCGGCCGAGCACCTGCGCGCGGAGGGCCATACGGTGCACTGCCCGACGGTCGCCGGCAACCGTGCCGGCGACGATCGCAGCGCGATCGGCCTTGAACAGGCGATCCAGTCGATCGTCGCCTTCGTGGAGGACAACGATCTGGGCGATGTCCGCCTGGTCGGCCACAGCTACGGCGGTATGGTGATCTCGGGCGTCGCGGACCGCGTGCCCGAGCGACTACAGCGGCTGGTCTACGTCAACGCATTCGTGCCGCTCGACGGACAGTGCCTGAACGACATGGTCCCCAAGTCATACGTCGAGCTGTTTGACAGCCTGGCGGCCGCAAACGACAACGCGATCGTGCTGCCGTTTGCGATCTGGCGCGAGGCGTTCATCAACGATGCGGACCTCGCGCTCGCACAGTCCGCGTACGCGAAGCTCAACCCGCACCCGTACCGCACGTTCACCGACGCGATAACCCTGGAGCGTCCGCTCGCCGAGATGACCGTCGCCAAGTCCTATGTGAACTGCCAACAGGACATCTCGTTGCCGCACAGCATGCCGTGGCACCCCCGCCTGTCCGAGCGACTCGGGCTGTTCCGCCTCATCGAATGCCCCGGCAGCCACGAGCTGTGGTTCTCGGACCCGCAGCGGATCGCGAAGGCGGTGCTGGACGCGGGACGCGACTGAGCCCCGACCCGGGCGTGTGAGCGAGCACTGGACGCGGGGCCGTCCCAGGGCCAGCAACCTCCAGGTGGACGCGCCTCCGAACCCGGCCCCGCGTTTGGCGCGCTCGCCTAGCACCGCGAGCGTTTGTCGTGTAATCACGCGACGTACTTCTGGGGGGAGGCCAGAAACGGGATCACGTACTCCCAGGCGTTCAGCCATGCCTGCGTGATCACCGGGAACCGCTCATCCCACTTCTGATCGAACGCTTCCAGCGCTTGCTGGGCGGCGTCGGCGTCGACGGCGGTGTAGATCGGCTTCAGGTCCCTGGCGACCTGCTCGCGCTCCCGCCGGGGCACGTACTTCAGCGAGTGGCGAATGAGATGGACAACGCAGGTTGGACGGTGGTCTTGGGGAAGATCGCCTCGATCGCCTCCGGGAATCCCTTGAGCCCGTCGACACAGCAGATCAGGATGTCCCGGACGCCACGCTGCTTGAGCTCCGATAAGACCTGCATCCAGAACCTTGCGCCCTCGGTACATGGCGTCGAGGAACAGGACCGGGTAGACGTCCTCGATCGGCCGCTGCTGCCAGGCGCGGACGTCGTCCATGACCGCGTCGGTGACCCGGCTGATGAGATCCCGACCGACCTTGACCCCGTAGATCTCCTCCCCGTGGGACTCGATATCCCGGGTGGAGAGGCCGCGGCTGTAGAGCGCGAGGATCTTGTCGTCGAACCGGCGAACCGCCGCTGACGCTTGCGGACGATCCTCGGCTCAAACGACCCGTCGCGGTCTCTAGGCGTATTAATCCCGACTGACCCATGCTCGGTCACAAGCGACTTCGGGTCGACCCGTTCCGCACGTTGCCCGTACCGCCCGGTGGCTCCTGGTGGCGCTCGTAGCCGAGGTGGTCGGTCAGCTCGACCTGCATCGCCCGCTCCATCAGGCGCTTCGTCAGCTGCGCCAACAGGCCGCCCGGCCCGACGATCTCATCCTCCGTCTTCGCGCCGGCCAGCAGCCCGTCGACGAGCTCGTCCGGCAGCTTCTGGCCCATCTCATCCGGCAGCCGCTCAAGGATCCCAGGCGGGGGCGCCGGCGGCTCGCCCAGGGGCTCACCGCCGGCGCCATCACGTACTGAGACCGTCGCTCGGTCGAGGAACTTCTTCTCTGCTTTTGAAGGCATGAGAGTCCAATTCGCTCATGCCCACACACTTCCTAGGACAGACCCGGAAGCGGCAGCGCCGCGGACCGGCCTGAGACTCCTGGATCGGTCCCGCCGTTAGCGGGGATCGTGCAAGCACTGATGCCCGGTCTTGGGCGAATTGGGCGACTCCGGGCATCTCGATAGTCAAGTCCTGCGTTCGGGTCAGCATGGGCATTCTGATCATCGCGTTGTCGAGCGGCGCGATGGCCGTGGACGGCGTGGTCGGCTCAGGCAATTGGTTCCTGAGCGCAACGCTGCTCCGGACCGCCGCGTTCCCGCTCCGCCGGGCGATCCAGGCACCTCAGGGCGGTGGCGCGAGCGCGTCTGGTTGGTAGCCGTGACCGGCTGTCTGTGTGCGGAGGCGCTCAGCCGCTGAGGGTGACTGGCGAGAACCCGCATGCGGCGGGGAACGGCGCGATAGTGGCAGCCTGCAGGCGTCGGGGCGTGAGTCATGCGCTGTGTTGGCCGGGAGGCAGGATCGGGCACCGCTGGCGCCTGCTAATGCCATCATGCATTCGGCGCCGATGCTCGTCGGGTCGCTCTGGTAAGCGGGGCGGCAACGAGTGGCGCGGTGTTTCAGTTGCTGCAGTCTTGGCAGGCGCCGTGGAGGACGATCTCGTGCTCCTCGACGCGCATCGGGACGCGGCGGGAGAGCTGCTCGATCGCGTTCTCGAGCTCGGGGTCGGTGAACGGGGTGACGGTCCCGCAGTTGTCGCAGACGAGGTGGTGGTGGTGGCCTTCGCCTGAGCGGTGTGGTTCGTAGCGGGCCATGGCTTGCGCGACCTGGAGTTTCTGGACGAGGTGCAGTCGTTCGAGTTCGTCGAGGACGCGGTAGATGCTGGCGCGCCCGACGGGCCGCTGGCCGGCGCGCAGGGCGTCTTCTATCTCGATCGCGGACAGCGCGCAGTTCTGACGGTCGAGGAGCTCGAGGACGGCTTGGCGTGCGGCGCCGCTGTGCCGCTTGTGCTGGGCGAGGACGCGTCGGGCGTGAGCGGCCCATGTCTCGGGTGGGTGCATGCCCATGGTTGGAGTCTAGGTCTCGGTCCCGCCGGACAAGGGCGCGGCGAGCCGGCGGCCGAGGCCGTGGAGGTCGGTGCTTGCTAGGAACGCGAGCACGTAGACGCCGGCGGCGACGGCGATGATCGCCGAGCTCGGCGGTAGCTTTGGGATCAGGTAGCTGAGCGTCAGCCCGGCCCAGGTGGAAAACACGGCGAGCGCGGCCGAGAGGCCGATTGCGCGGTAGGGGTTGGCGGTCAGCCGTTGCGCGGCGCCGGCGGGTGCAGCGAGCAGTCCGAGGAGCAGGAGCGCGCCGATCGCCTGGGTGGCCTCGGCGGCGGTCGCACCGAGCAGAACGAGGAACAGTAGCCCGAGTGCGCGGACGGGGACGCCGCGAGCGCCAGCAACCGCCGGATCGACGGTCGCGAACAAGAGCGGCCGCGCGATCGCGAGCAGGATCGCGATGATCGCAGCGGCGATCACCGTCGCGAGGCGGGCGTCGGCGGCGCTGAGCCCGAAGATCGACCCGAACAAGGTGCGGGCGCCCAGGAGCCCGTTGCCGCCGCCGGCCCTGGAGCTGAACAGGGCGAGGAAGTACACGCCGAGGCCGAGGATCCACGCGAACACGATTCCGATCGTGGTGTCGTCGCCGGCGCGGCGGTCGCCTAGCACGCCGATCGCGAGCGCGACCGCGATCGTGGCGGCGAACAGCCCGATGCGGGTGTCGATCCCGGCTGCGGCGGCCGCGACCGCGCCGGTGAACGCGACGTGGGTGAGCGCGTCACCGGCGAACACCTGGGCGCGCAGTACGACGAAGTGGCCGACGAGCCCGGACGCCAGCGCGATCGCGGTGCCCGCGAGCCAGGCGTTGCGGACGAACTCGTGCTCGAACATCACGCGTGCGCCTCGGCGATCTCCGGGCGGCGGCGCAGCAGCGTGGAATGGTCGATCACCGCACGCGTCACGCGTGCGATCACGTAGATGGTGAACGCGACGGTGGTGATGTAGAAGCCCACGGGCTCGCTGTAGAAGTACGCGAGCGCGAGCCCGGCCCAGGTGATCGCGACGCCGAGGATCACGCTCAGGACGAGGCTCGCGCCGATCCGGCAGGTGATCTGCTGGGCGGTCGCGGCGGGCGCGACGAGCAGCGCGAACACGAGAAGCACGCCAGTGATCTGCGCGGTCGCCGCGACCGCGAGGCCGAGCACGAGCAGGAACGCGAGCGCCAATCCGCGGACGGGCACGCCGCGGGCGCGGGCGACCGTTTCGTCGACCGACGCGAACAGCAGCGGGCGTCCGACGAGCGCGAAGCCGCAGAGTGCGAGGACAGCGACGATCGCCAGCGTAAGCACCTGCCCGCGGGTGATGCCGAGGAAGTCGCCGAACAGGAGGTTCTCGTAGCCGGCGAGGACGCCCTGGTAAAGACTGAGGAACACGAACCCGCACGCCAGCCCGAGCGCCTGCACCACCCCGGTCAGCGCCGATTCCTCACCGCGGTGCCGGCGCACGCCCGAGCTGCCCAGGCCGATCACTAGCGCGGAGGCGCCGCAGAACACAAAGTAGCCGGCGGCCGCGGGGAGCCCGATCAGCAGCGCCCCGGTCGCGCCCGGGAAGGCCATCAGCGAGAGCGTGTGGCCGGCGAAGCTCTCACGGCGCAGCACCATGAACCAGCCGACCACGCCGGCCATGATCGCCACCGCCGTTCCCGCCTCGAGCGCGTTGACCATGAACGGAAACGCCGTCAGCTGCTGGAAGTCCGAGACTGGGTCCAGCGAGAGGCCCGCGAGCGGCAGCGCACTACTGCTCATCGTGCTCGTGGCGGCCGCTGTGGTGGGCGGGGGCTTCGGGCAGCCCGGCGACGAACAGCCGCCCGTCCGCGGTGGTCAGGACCTCGATCCGGACGCCGTACAGACGGCTCAGCGTCCCGGCGGTGATGACCTCACGCGGCGTGCCGACCGCCGCGCGGCCGGCACCGAAGTACACCACCCGGTCAAGGTAGGAGAGCAAGGGGTTGACGTCATGGGCGACCAGCAGCACGGTCACGCCCTGCTGCTTGCAGATCCTGGCCAGCAGCGCGGACACCGCGGTCTGGTTTGGCAAATCGAGGCTGTCCAGCGGCTCGTCCAGGATCAGCACACGAGGATCAGTGACCAGCGCCTGCGCGATCAAAAGCCGCTGCTGCTCACCGCCCGAGAGCCTGCCGATCGGACGGGTCGCGTACTCGCTCGCGCAGACGAGCTCGATCGCCTCGCGGACGCGATCGCGACCCAAGGCGCGAATCGGGAGCCCCCAGCGGGCGCCGTCGAGCCCAAGCCGCACCAGATCCACGCCACGGATCCGGATCCCCGCATCGAAGTGGCGCCGCTGCGGCAGATACCCAATCTGGCCCTTGGCCGCGCCGGGATCGCGGCCCAGCACGCTCGCGCGCCCAGCGGCCAGCGGCAGCTCACCGAGCAGCACCCGCAGCAGCGTCGTCTTGCCCGACCCGTTCGGTCCGAGGATGGCCGTGAACTCACCCGCGCCGATCTCGAGTCTCACCTCGCTCCAGACCGCGCGCCCCGCGATCTGCGCCTGCGCGCCCTCCAGCCACGCCACCGCTTCGGTCTGCCCGGCGGCGCCGGGAAGCGCCACATCGATGCGCCGGTCAGTCGTGGGCGGTGCCGACGTGATGTTCATCTGCCGGTCGCCTGGTGCAGCGCCTGCTGGAGTCTTCGCAGCTCGGCGATCTGCCATTGCTCGAAGGTATACGAGGCCGGCGAGAGCGTTTCGATGATCGTGGTGATCGGGATGTGCGCCGCCTGGGCGAGCTGGTTGACGCGCTGCACATCCGGGGTGGCGTTCTGGCTGTTGTAGACCCACACCTTGATCTGGTGGTTCTGCGCCTGGGCGTCGACCGTCTGCTTGTCCGCGGCGCTGACGTCGGTGCCCTCGGCGATCGCCTTCGCGAAGCTGTAGGGGGTCATCAGCTTCAGCCCGAGCGCCTGCCCGAGCGGCTGGAAGATGCTCTCGCTGTAGCCGACCGGCACCCCGGCGTACCGCGCACGGATCGACGCGATCAGGCTCTTGTAAGCAGCGAGGCTCCTGGTCTCGAACACGCTCCGCTGCCGATCGAAGTACGCGCTGTCCTTCGGATCGAGGCGCTTGTAGTCGGCGACGATCCGGTCGATCACCCGCTGCACCGAGCTCGGCGAGTACCACTGATGCGGGTTATCGCCCTCCTTCAGGCCGAGGAGATCACCGACCGTGAGAACCACGCGGGAGCCGGACGGGTTCGCGTCCAGCAGCTTCGTCGCCCACGCGTCATAGCCGATCCCGTTCACGATCGCCAGCTGCGAGCGCGCCAGCGCGACCCCGTCGGACGCGGTCGGCTCGTAGGAATGCGGGTCGGTGTTCGAGTTGACGATGATGCTCTGCACCGCCACCTTCTCGCCGCCCAACTGGCTGGCGATGCTGCCCCAGAAGTTCTCCGCCGCAACCACCTGCAGACGCCCCGATGAACCGGCGGTTGCGACCCCCGAGGAGCCTCCACAACCAGCCACCGCGCCAGCACTTACGACAACGGCCAGCAGCACACCACACAGCTTCGATCGCGACAACGGAGGTCTCCTCACGAGATGGAGCGGGTTCTACGTGCCTAAGGCCGTGTTCCTCACGGCACCGTATCATACGATTGAGATCTAGTCTTGTTCTCCAATTGCACGAGTGCTAGAGCGTTGCGAGGCGGGATCGACAAAACGTTGTCGATCCCGCGGTTGCTTTGGTTGCGATGCCGAGGTGGTTGAGCAGCGCTTGCATGTCGAGTCGGAGGGTTTCGTGG
>JAFAXX010000007.1 GCA_019240655.1 Solirubrobacterales bacterium | reverse complement strand
CGACCCTCATCGTGGCCTTTTTGATGGGAACGGCCTGCTTGGCCTGCTCGTCCTCGACGGGCTGCTGATCCGCCGCGTCGCGGTGGCCGGTCGGCACTGCGGGGAGCTGGTAGGCCCGGGCGCCGTGCTGCGGCCGTGGGACGACTTCGGCCAAAACGCCCCTCTTCCCTTCGAGGTAAGTTGGCGGGTGATCCGGGAGATTCGGCTCGCGCGGCTGGACCGCCGCTTCCTAGCCACGATCGTCCACTGGCCGGCTCTGATCGAGGCCTTCACCGCGCGCGCCGCGGAGCGAGCCCACACGCTTGCCTTCAACGTCGCGATCCACTGCCTGCGCCATGTGGATGCGCGCTTGCTGGCTCTGCTCTGGCACCTGGCCGACCGCTTCGGGCGCGTTACTCCCGAGGGAACCCACGTGCCTCTACCGCTGTCGCACTCCGACCTCGCCGAGATGGTGGGAGCCCAGCGTCCGTCGGTGACGGTTGCGCTCAAGCGGTTGGACGATGCTGGCCTGGTCAGGCGGCGGCATGAAGACAACACCTGGCTGCTCAGCCGCGAACCGCCCAGCCAGCTACGGGACATGCGAAGCCAGAGGGGGTCGAGGCCCGGGGGCGCCGGCGACCCTGAGGCCGACGGCGGCCGTGAGGGCGACGGCGGCCCTGAGGCCGACGGCGGCGGTGAGAGAGACGCCGGCCGTGAGACCGACGGCAGCCCCGAGGGCGACCCTGGCCTGGACGGCTTCCTTGCGAGCGGCTAGCGCCGCACGGAACCTCCGCTCTCAGCCGCTTCGTCGTCCTTCGCCTCGAGCGAGGCGACCCGTGGCGCGTCCGCGCCCGATCGAGGATCGGTCGGGTCCATCACGCGTTGCGGCCGTTCGGGGTGCAGACTGATCTCGCGCGCCCGCTCGCCGGCGGTGGGGTCGATGAGTGGTTCATCGAACACGATTCCTCCTTTACGGTCGAAAATTCGCTTGTTCTTCGATACCACGATGCGCCAGCGGATCGTGCACGACTCGTAACCGCATTGACGGATTTCTGTGTGGACCGGTAAGCGTGCAAACCGCGGTCTGCCCGAACCGCGTCGCGCACGAGAAAATCAGGAGCGCGACGCCTCGGATGAGGGCGCGGACGGCCCTTCGTCAACCAACGACCCGCGAGGTCCAGTGGCCGGTTAGCACGGAGAGCTCCCTGACCAGCGAGCAACGAAGCGATGACTAGACGCCAGGTGGCCGCTGGGTGGCGCGCGGCGTCAAACCAGGCCGCTGCCGCCGAAGTCCTGACCGCAGGCCGCAGGCCGCCGGCGGGCGCGGCGCTTCAGAGCCCGTCTCAGCGCTTGCGCTCGCGCATCTGCTGGACGACCCGGTCCACTGGCAGGCCCTCGCCGAACTCCGCCTCCCCGCGCTCGCGCATCACCCGGACTGCCCATCCGAGATGGGACTCGGACTCGTCGGCGGGCTTGGCATGCTCCTGCATGAACGCGGCGACCTCACGCGGGTCGAGCTCGGGGGCGCGGTCGGCGACGTAGTCGACGACCTCCTGCGAGGGGTCCGGGTTCTTCTGGTCAGCCATCACGAAATCCTCCATGGTTGATGTCGATCTGGAGGCCGGCCGTTAGGTACAGAGCGCGACCAATGCACCAGAACGAGCGGCTCGAATGAGAGTGCCCGAGAGAAGCCGCCATGAACCAATACCTCTTCAGCATCGTCCACCCGACCGGCCGGTCCCCGGACCGCAGAAGCTTGAGCCGCTCATGCGCGTGATCGGTTGGTTGACCTCATGAGCTTGGGGAAGCGAACCGTGGGTGTCCTCGACTTGATCTTCGCCGCGATCACCCCCGCCTCCGGCGCGGTCGTGATGGGCACCGGGATCGTCGCGATCGGTCTCTCGCTCGACCACCGCCAGACGCTCTCGCGGATCCTGCTGGCAATCGCCGCGCTTGCCTGGATTACGCTGGGCGCACTGCTCGCGGGCCGTCTGGCCCGCGGTCTCGAGCGCGTCCGCCGGGAGGCCCGCTCTCCGGCCGCGCTGACCGGCGTCGCCGCGACGGCGGTTCTCGGTACCGGCCTCGTACAGTTGGGCTGGAGCTTGGCCGCGATCGTCCTGTTGGCGATCGCATTCGCGCTCTGGCTCGCGCTGCTCAGACCGGTGCTCGCGCATTGGGTGACACCAACGGTGGGGGTGTCGCTGATGCTAACCGTCTCGAGCGAATCGCTCGCCGTGCTCTCCGCCGCGCTCGCCGCCGCTGGGCGCGCCGACTGGCTGTGCTACGCGGCCCTCGCGCCGTTCGTACTCGGCCTGGCCCTCTACGGGTTCGTGATCTCCCGGTTCGACGTGCGTCAGCTCCTCGTCGGCCGCGGCGATCACTGGATCACCGGTGGTGCACTGGCGATTTCCACGCTCGCCGCCGGGCGGATCACCCTCGCCGCCCACCGCTTGCACGAGTTGAGCGCTCTCACCGGAACGCTGAAAGCGGTCTCGACTACGTTGTGGGCGCTGACGATCGCCTGGCTGCCGGTCCTTCTCGTAACCGAGTCGGTGCGACTGCGACCGGCATACGACGTGCGGCGGTGGGCGACCGTGTTCCCGGTTGGCATGTGTTCGGTCTGCAGCATCGACGTCGGCGTCGCCGCACATGTTCCGGCAATAACCGACTTCGGCCGCATCTGGATCTGGCCGGGCGTCGCGATATGGCTGGTGGTGTTCGCAGCCATGCTCCACCATGGGATGGAGCTCGCCCGCAGCGAGCACGCCCCCGTCACCGTCGGCGATTCTCGGAGTCGGCGCGCGACACCGAAATAGCCGGTCAGATCCACACCGCGTGGACAGGCTGAGTGCATTGCCGGTCTCTCACGGAAGCCGCTCGCTTCGCCCGTTAGCCGGCTACGGTGACCGCCACCGCCGGCGAGCGTGCCGGCGCGAATGGGTAGTCGCTCTCCCGCGCCGTCGCGGCCCAGAGCTTGTAGGTCTCGGTGCCGTTGCCGCGCAGGAACGTGTAGGGGCTTGAGAAACGCCCGTTGGCGCCTGCGTACAGATGACCGATCTCCGTCGATCCTCCGGGCCAGCCGATCCACAACACGACGAGCTCTCCGCCAACCGGTACATAGCCCCCAAGCAGGCGACCGCTGATCTTGATCTGGCCGCCCCAGTGTGTGCGTGACGGCCGTATCTTCAACACCACGCGGGCGAGAACGCTCGTTTGCACCTGACCGGATATCGCGGGCTCGGCATCAGCGCGCCCGCCGTAGCTCGCCTCGATCCGTCGTGAGGGCCCGGCGGGCAGGCGAACCGTCCAGCTGCCGTCTGTGCGAGTTGTCACCTGCGCGATCGGTGCAAAGGTTTGGCGGCCGTCATCGGGAGCAGCAAGGATCGAGACTGGCTGCCCCGCCAGCGCAGTGCCATCCGACGTTCCGAGCCAGCCGTTGATCGTGGCGCCGGCGCCGAACGCGAGCCGTTGAGTCGTAGAGCTGACCCAGTGTGGCGGGAGAACCACGTGCTCGGTCTCGATCATCTTCACGCGGACCTTCTGCCCGTGCCTCGTCACCGTCTTCCAGACGACCACCCGTCGTCGCGCGGTTCGGGGGTGGCACCGCATGACCGTGGTGGTGCGGTAGCGGGCGGGTCGTCGGACCCGAACTCGGCGGTGCTTCCGCTGCACCGTCACCCACGCACCTGGAATCCGCACGCGCACGCGCACCCGCCCACATCGGAGCGCGTCCACCAGTCGCGTGAAGCCGATGCCGAGCTCGGTCGGACGGCGGATGGTGATGGTCCAGCCCTGCGGCGCCGATGTCGCGGCGGCGCCGTCCACGTTGACCGAGTTGTTCTGCGCGTAGCAGGTGACGCGGTGCTGCCCCAGGCCCTGTACTGGGAGAGCCGCGCTGGCGCCGGCATGCCACTGATACGGGGATCCGTCGATCGTGCAAGCGATTCCGGCAACGCCGCTTGGGCCTGCTGACGCCGTGGCCGTGACGTATTGAGTCCCCGCCGTAGACAGCGCGTCGGCTGGGCCGCTCAAGCTGACCCCGACCGGCGCGTTGTCGATGAGCACGGGATTCCGCGAGGCGTCCGTGCGCGTAACCGTGCTCGCAACCACGGCAGAGTTCGAGGCCGCGTACGACAGAGAGTGGTGGCCGTCGGCGTACTTGGTCGTATCGAGGCTGCCAGGAAGCGCGGACCCGTGGCACTGCGTCCACGCGCTGTGGTCCGGGCTTGGGTCCGCCCAACTCGACACCGTCAGCCCGTCAATGATGGTCGCCATCGTGCAGACGCCCGAGGGATCACTGGCGTACAGCGTGAGCGGCCAGACGCCGCGCACCCATCCCGAGTGGTAGTAGAGGTTCGTGGCGGGGGCGGCGAGAAGGGAAGGGCCGGTGCTTTCCTGGGCCTCGAGTCGGATGCCGTTTATCGCGAGGAGGCGTTCGCTGCTCGTCTTCGACTGGCACACTGTCTCCAGCCAGCAGCCGATGTCCCAGCCTGCGTAGCGTGACGGTTGAATTGCGCGGCTGATCCCATCGGCGTAGCCGACGCCGCCCGCGCAGCCGTTGACGTAACTAATCGATTGCGTCCCGTACTTCTGGCCGCCGGCGCCCCAGAAATACTCCGCGGTGAACCCGTCTGCCTTTAGCGCACAGTCGACTAGAACCAGATTGACCGGAGTATTGATACTGACTATTTGGATCAATGGAGAAGGTGTTGTGGTCGACCACTCGGCTCCATATCCGTGGTGAACCGCGCCGCCTTCCTCATTGATTTCGAGAGAACGGGACGCGGCACCGCTCGAAACCAAGCACTCGTTCGATGGGCTTAAATGCGCGGCGGTGGACGAAGGTCGAAAATCAGGAGCGCTGTTTCCGTAATAGCTGCAATCGTTCACGTAGTAATAGCCCGCGTAGGAAACTCCGGTGGTCACCGCCAGGTACATACTTGCCGCAGCAAACGCTATGCGCAACGTGTGGCTCATTCGAAGTTGCATTGGAATGCGCACCGTCGCCCTCAGCAGATGACGACGACATCGAACCCGAGCGGCGTGAGTTGTCCGCGTTGGTCGTAGGTGTATACGAACGTTGCGCTCGGCCTGCCTCCAGAGCTATAAGCAGTTGCGTACCCAGCACTGAACGAGGCGGCGGCATTCCCCGGGACGGGGATCTGTTCCGTAGTTGGAGAATGGCTACTATCGATGCTGCCCGTGGTGCCGCACACCGACGGGAAGCGAGCGCCCCAACGAACCTCGAACGCGCCGGGATACGGCGCGTCTGCGGAGACCTTCGGCCCACCCCCGCCGGCAACGACCCGCCCGTTGGACGCGACGACGGCCCACGCCCGCACAGTGCCTGCGATGAACTTTGGATCGAACTTGACCGGGTCGATCGAGTGGTTTTTCAGCTGTCGCTCGCCGACGCTGGCGGCGGGCAGGCTGTAGGCGGCGTAGCCGGTGCCGCCAAGCGCGACAAAAAGCGCGAGGTACGCGATTGCGTTAGCGCGGATGTGTCGCAGAATTCGATTCATTCAGGCCTCTCTTCCTGGTCCGACTCGATCTGAGCACATGCGCGGACTTGGTCGCGCGCTGAGTGTCTCCGTGTTTACGGTGCTGTTGCACACTTGTTGCATTCGTCCCGAGGTCAGCCTCATCCGAGGTGACCCGGGGCAAATGGCGCGCCCGGTCCGGCGGGACCGGACGGGGAAGCTGCCGGGGCGGACACGGATGACCGGGCAGAGGTCGCTCCGCTGGTGCCGTCGGTCGTGCTGTTGCTGCTGGCGCCAGTGATGCTGCTGGGGCGGCCCGCATTGCGGCTCTCCGCGGCCGTGCCGAGCGCGCTCGTGTCGGCCGGTGCCACCGCAACCGAAGGGGCGCCGACCGCGCCGGTCGACGAGACCGCCGTGTTGATCCGTGGAGGCGCGGTCACCGCCGCGCGAACGCTCGAGACGGTGAGGTTCACGCTGGCAGCCGCGGGAGTGGAATGCCCTGGGTGCGACCGGACGGAGCGTCGCGGGTGCGCGGCCCGATCGCGGTGGCTTTCCGCCAGCACGCGATTGGCGACGTGCGCGAAGTCGAGACCCGGCGGGGGAGAGACGAGCTCGCTCAGCACAGTAGGAGAACTCGGGCTCGTGCTCGGCCGTGGCGGGGAGGGAGAGCTGAGCGCCGGAATTGCCACCGCCGCGCCCGCGGTCAGGCTCACGACCACCGCGGCCGGCGCCAGACGACGTCGGTCGAGCGAGCCGAGAGGGCGCCGACGCACCACAATGCGAGCCCGGGCGGGCACGCGGCGAGTCCAGCTTCCCGACACCCGGGCGGCCGTCGCGGCGAGGTGCGCGATGGCTGCTCCACGCCGCCGGGCGGCACGTCGGGCGTTCATTGCGTTCAAACGTTTCCGCGTGGCCGGCGGAGTCGGCGCCGGCGCGGTCGGCGGCCCGGCTGAGAATCCGTGGCTCGCCGGGGGCTCCACCTGGCGGTGGTCCTGAGATGCCGCGGGCGCCTCGAGAGCGCCGTGAATCGCCGCGGAACTCTCGCTCCAGAAGTCCTCCGCGCGCAGGGGCGAGAAACCGCCGTCGTCGAGCGCCCGGTGTTCCTCCGTGCGTCTCGCCGAGGGTCCGAACGGCACGAGTTCCTCGCGCGGACCAAGCCAGTCGCGCGGGAAGGGCACGACGTCGCCGTCCGACCGCGTCTCCTCCCCGCCAGCCTCGGGTGGCTCCCAATCCACGCCCTTTGCAGCCCTTTCTCGGCCGGCCCGGCCGCTCCCGTCCTCAGTGGCCGGGTAGTATACGCGCTGGATTGGTTCCAGTTTGTCTCAATTGGACAACGACATGACTCTTCGAGTGGATCTCGACGGCGCGTTTCTCACGGTCGCCGAGGTCGCGGCGGCGCGGAGGATGAACCAGCCGACGGTGCGCGACTGAATCGAAGGCGGAATTCCGCGTTAGGTCCGATCTGTACTTCTGGGTTATCCGGAACCAGGACGATCATGTGTCCCGACGGCAGCGAATAGCAGCGGTACCGCGTCGCGCTTCGCCGGTCGCGGCCGCGCTATGCCGCGCCTCTGGCGCGAGTCCGGGCTGCCGGCTGGTTAGCGGTGTCCTCGCGTGTCACGGCGTCGGCCAGGTGGCCGGCGGCCTCTGACAGTTCGCCGAACGCGTCGGCGACCGCGGCCGCGTCGCTGCCGGTGATCGCGCGGTTCAGTCCTGCGACTGCTGCGTCGAAGCGCGACCACAGTTCGGTCGGGCCGCGTCGTCCGGTGGCGGGACGCAGTTCGTACGGCGGCTCGGCGTGCTCGGCGCCGGGAATCGGTCGCCACAGCAGGCCGGCGGCGTGGGCATGCTCCCAGGCGATCTGCTCCTCCGCGGCCGCCCCGGCCAGGGTCCGCAGCCTCGAGGCGAAGCCGAGGTCAGGGGGCGCGAGCTTGTGCGCGCGCATCGCCTCGGCCCAGCTGTTACCGGCCTGGCGAACCGCGCGCATGATCCGCGCCCGCTCGCGGTCGAGGTCGGTCTCGAAGCTCATGCCTCGTCCTCCGGCTCATCGTTGTGTGGCCGAGGCGGATGGGCGATGCCGATAGCCTCGCCGCTCCAGAAGTCCTCCGCGCTTGGGCCCTCCGGTTGGGCGGGGCTTTCGCGGGCACGGCCGCTATAGCCCTCCTCCACGAGGCGCTCGAAGTCCGAGCGTCGGATACGTACGCGGCGGCCGATCCTGATGGCGGGGAGTTGGCCCTGCTCTATCCAGTTGCGCAGGGTCTGTTGGTTGAGCTTGAGCCGCTCGGCGATCTCCGCGACGGTCAGGAACTCATCGTCGACCCCATCCATTACAACTGAGTGTAATTGACTCTCGGACGGATCCTCTGAGATCTAGCGTGGAGCGCGCGCGGCAGGCTCGCCGGCCGTCGCTGCCGATGGGTTATGCGCCCACACGGTGGCGGACGGGTTCGGGGAGCTCGCCGAGGCGGCGCGAGCTGGCCGAGGCGATCGTCCGCGAAGATCAGGCCGCGCAGTCCCGGGCCGGCGGCATAGCGTGACGTCCCGGCGCAGACCTTGGCGGATCCACATACGAGATACGAGATCTTTACTGCGGCTGAAACCAGAGCTGCGAGGCTCGGGTTGGTCCATGATCGAGAAGGAGATCCGATGCCCCACATCACGGTGACGGCTGACCAAGGGGACGGCGCGGTAATGCTCCGGGAACGCATCAACGTTTCCGACTTCGAAAGCGAACACTTCGCGGCGCAGCTCGTCGAGCGGCTCAGCTGGGCCGTGGGCGATGCCGACGAGGCCGAGCGGACAAACGGAGCGACGGGCGGCGCAGCAGGAAGCCGCGGCTAGCGGAGTGAACGTAACCGCCGCAAGGTGACGAGGCGTGTAACGCACACGTAGCTCATTTACCTTATTCGCTGTGGGAGAACCGGAAAGTGACACCGCGGCCAGGCGGCGCCGCGCTTGGTGAAAGTGCTCGACGATCCGCCGCGCTTGGCTGCGTGGATGACTCCGGATCCGCGCAGGGTGTCACCCTAGTTATCTAGCGATGGTTAATCGGCGCGCCGCCTGGCGCGGCGACTCGCCTGGCTCAACCCCCGGCCAGCGTGGTCACGACCGCCTCGTACACCCCGGCGCCGTAACCTTCCGAGGCGACCCGCACGCCCGCGTCCGTCAGCTCCGACGCCAGCGTCGGATCGCGCTCGAGCGCATTGCCGACGAGCCAGAACGTCCCGACCACCGACGCGGTCTCGAGGTCCTCGCGTGAGTCGCCGACTGCGATGCACTCCTGAGCGCCGTACCCCCGGGCCTGCATGTGCCGCGCCACCGCCCGCGCCTTCGAGGCGACCGCCGGAATCAGGTGGTAGGCGTGGACGATCGGCACGCCCGGGAACCGCCCGGCGTGCTCGCGAATGACGCCGTTGTCGACCAACCGCAGCCACCCGACGCCCGCGTCGGCGAGCAGCAACGCCACCTCGTCCAAGTCGACCGCCCCCCGGAACAGGTGCGAGACCTCGCGACCGTACGACCACGGCGTGTGGTACTCGAGCCGGTCGCCGTAGCGGGAGAGCAACAGCGCCGGCGCGCCGGAGGCCTCGATCTGATCGAAGATCGACCCGCGCTCGGCGGTCGGCTCGACTCCGCCGGTCAGCCACTCGAGCTCGTCGTCGATCACGAGCCCGCACCCGAGCTCGAAGATGTACGCCGCCGAGCCGATCAGCCGCGAGCCCTCGAACACGCTCGCCTGCTTGCGGCCGGAGAACAGCACAACCTCGACCGAGGCGCGCCAGCAGGCCTCGAGCGCCCGCACGCCGAGCAGCGAGAACCGTCCGTCGGCGCCGCGCAGGAGCGACGCTCCCGGCCCGAGCAGCGTCCCGTCCATATCGATATACACGCACCGCATCGAGCGCGCGACCGTAGCAGCCATACTGAATCGCGATGTCGGCGCTCCGAGAGACCGAGCCGTGGGCCGCGCTGCTGGAGGGTGGCCGCGCCGACGAGCGACTGGTTCACGACGATGTTTATGGGGCGCGCTCCGCGCGCCTCGTTTCGTTGCCCGGAGAACTCACCGGCCCGGTCAGGAGCGCGCTCGAGCGCGCCGGCGTGACTTCGCTCTACACCCATCAGGCCGAGGCCCTGGATAAGGCCTTCGATGGGCCGACGATCATCACCACCGGGACCGCATCGGGCAAGTCGCTGTGCTTTCAGCTGCCGACACTCGCGGTCTTGAGCACCGACCGGACCGCGCGGGCGCTCTACATCTATCCGACCAAGGCGCTCGCCCAGGACCAGGCACGGGCGCTCGGCGCCTTCGGCCTCACCAAGGCGATTCGCCCCGCGATCTACGACGGAGACACCCCGCGCGGCGAGCGGGCGGCGATCCGCAAGCGAAGCAACCTGATCATCACCAACCCGGACATGCTCCACGTCGGGATCCTGCCTCACCACGCGGCCTGGGGCGACCTGCTTGCCAACCTGGCCTTCGTGGTCGTCGACGAGGCGCACGTGTACCGCGGCGTGTTCGGCTCCCACGTCGGGAACGTCCTGCGGCGGCTGCGCCGGGTCGCCGCGATCCACGGCACCGAGCCACGCTTCCTGCTCGCGAGCGCGACCATCGCCAACCCGCTCGAGCTGGCCGAGCGCCTGACCGGCCTCACCCCCTTTCACCTGCTCGACCACGACGGCGCGCCGCGGGCCGAGCGCCGCGTCGCGATGTGGAACCCGCCGCTGCTCGACGAGGAGCTCGGTACCCGCGGTTCGGCCCTGTACGAGGCGGCCGAGCTGTTCTCCGAGCTGATCACCGCCGGCGCGCGAACGATCTGCTTCATGAAATCCCGCAAGGGCGTGGAGCTGATCCTCCGCCACGCGGTGGACCGCCTCGAGCCGGAGCTGGCCGAGCGGATCTCGCCCTACCGCGGCGGCTACACGCCGGCGCAGCGTCACGACATCGAGCGCCGGCTGACCACCGGCGAGCTGCTCGGCGTGGTAGCCACCGACGCGCTGGAGCTCGGGATCGATATCGGCGAGCTCGACGCCGCGATCTGCGTGACCTTCCCCGGTACCGTGGCCAGCCTCCGGCAGATGTGGGGACGGGCGGGCCGGCGCGGGCGCGGCCTGGCGGTGTACATCGCCGGCGAGGATGCCCTCGACCAGTTCTTCTGCCGTCACCCCGGCGAATTCCTCCGCCGGCCCGTCGAGGCCGCCATCCTCGACCCCGAGAGCCCGGAGATCTACGCCGAGCACCTGCTCTGCGCGGCTCACGAAGCGCCGCTCACCGAGGCCGACGAGCCGATTCTCGGCGCCGGGTGGGGCGCCGCCGCGCGCGAGCTGGCCGAAGCCGGCCTGCTCCGCGAGCGTGCGACCGGCTACGTGCCTCGGCGTGCCGACGACTATCCGGCCGCCCGCGTAGCGCTGCGATCGGCCTCGGCAGACAGCTTCCTCCTGATCGACGTCAGCTCGGGCGAGGTGCTCGGCACCGTCGAGGCGGCGCGGGCGTACGCGACGATCCACGACGGCGCCGTTTACCTGCACCTCGGCCGCTCCTACCGGGTGCTCGAACTCGACCTGGGCAGCCGCCGCGCGCTGCTCGAGCCGTTCACCGGCGACTACTTCACGCAGGCCAAGCGCGAGAGCATGATCTACATCGAACGCCTGCTCGAGCAGCGCCGGACGCGCGGGGTGACGCTCAGCTTCGGCGAGATCGCCTACTCGGAAACCGTCCTCGGCTACCAGCGCAAGGGTCTTCAGGACCATCAGGTGATCGATTTTCAGACCCTCGATCTGCCCACGGTCGAGTTCCCCACCCGGGCGCTGTGGTACGAGCTCGACGAGCTGATCGCCGCCGAGCCGTTCCCGGCCGAGCACCTGCTCGGTGCGCTTCACGCCCTCGAGCACGGTCAGATCGCGGTGCTGCCGCTCATCGCCATGTGCGACCGCTGGGATATCGGCGGGCTTTCGACCAACGCCCATCCCCAGACGCTCGTGCCGACGATCTTCATCTACGACGGCCACCCGGGCGGCGTCGGGATCACCCGCCGCGGGTTCGATCAGTTCGAGCGGCTGGTCGGCGACGCCCAGCGCCTGATCGGCGAATGTCCGTGCCGGGCCGGCTGCCCCTCGTGCGTGCAGTCGCCCAAGTGCGGGAACCTGAACGAGCCGCTGTCCAAGCGGGGAGCGCTTGAATTGCTGCAGCGGCTCAGCTGAGCCCGGAGTCACGCGGGAGCGACCTGGGACGGACGAACGCGGTCAGGCGGGCCTGCCCGGGGCGGAGCTCCGGCCACGGGCAATCGAAGCACAGCGTGGCCATCGCGCCGGTGGGAAACTTTGCCGCGAGCGCCGCCAGCTCCGCCCGCTGGCGTTTTCCCTCGGCCTCCGCTAGGCCGACCACGAGCTCCCGCATGGCCGGGTTGTGCCCGATGACCATCACCGACTGGGCGGCGGGGGCCACTCGCCGCAGCCGCGCGAGTACCTCCAGGGCGCTCGCGCCGTAGAGCTCCGGCTCGATCACTGCCTCGGCCTCCAGGCCCAGCCCTGCGAGCGTCTCCCGCGTCCGCCGCGCGCTCGAGCACAGGACCAGCGCCGGCCGGATCGCCTCGGCACGCAGGTGCTCGGCCATCAGCTCGACGGCGTGCCGGCCGCGGGGTGCGAGCGGCCGCTCGTGGTCGTCGAGGCCGGGGTCGTCCCAGCTCGACTTGGCGTGCCGCACGATGTAGAGCCGCCGCGTGAGGGGCATCCCGGCCGGATTGTCGCGCGCGCGGCCACGGCATACTGCGCGCGGCATGATCCGCGAACGGCTCACCGCGCAGCTGCTCGCCGGGACGCCCGCGCGGAGCGCCACCGAAGTGGCCGCGCGCCTCCTCGCCGTGCAGGCGCAGGACCCGCGCGGGGCGCGGCTGGCGGTCCGCGCGCGCAGCGCCGGCGTGACGGCGGCCGACGTCGATCGGGCGCTGACCGTCGATCGCTCGCTCGTGGTCAGCTGGCTGAATCGTGGGACCCTGCACCTGGTTCGCCGTGAGGACTATGGCTGGCTTCACGCCCTGCTGACGCCGCCGCTGCGGGCCGGCAGCGCCCGCCGCCTGGCCCAGACGGGGGTCGCGCCGGCCGCCGCCGACCGCGCCGTGGCGGTGATCGAGCGCTCGCTGAGCGAGGACGGCCCGCTCACGCGCCTGCAGCTCCGCGAGCGCATCGCCCGGGACGGGGTCCCCGTCGCGGGCCAGGCGCTCGTGCACCTTCTGTTCCTGGCGTCCCTGCGGGGCGTGGCCGTGCGCGGCCCGATGGCCGGTCGCGAGCAGGCCTATGCGCTCACGCGCGCGTGGCTGGGCGCGCCGGCGCCCGTGGAGCGCGACCGCGCCCTGGCCGAGCTCGCCCGCCGCTACCTCGCCGGCCATGGCCCGAGCAGCGACCGTGACCTCGCCCGCTGGGCCGGCCTCCCGCTTCGCGATGCCCATCGCGGGCTGAGCGCGATCGCCGGTGAGCTCCGCGAACGGCCCGACGGCCTGACCGACCTGGCCCGCCGGCCGGCGGCGGCAGCGCTGCCAAGACCGCGCCTGCTCGGGGCGTTCGAGCCCGTCCTGCTCGGCTGGCGCTCCCGGGAGGCGATCCTCGACGGCCACGATGCCGCGATCGTCACCGGCGGGCTGTTCCGTCCGTTCGCGCTCGTGCGCGGCCGGGCGGTGGCAAGCTGGCGGATCGCCGGCGGCGCGGTCGAGCTTCAGCCGTTCGCCCAGCTCAGCCAGGGGGACGTCACGGAGCTGCTCGCCGACGGCGATCGGGTGATGCGTTTCTTGGCTCTCGGCCGCGGCGGCGGAGCCGCTAGCATCGCGCCACCAGGGCGAGATAGCTCAGCTGGTAGAGCACACGACTGAAAATCGTGGTGTCCCCGGTTCGAGTCCGGGTCTCGCCATTCGTCGAGGCCCTGCAGATATGACGCGCAGGCGCGAACTGAGCTGCGCCGCGCGGCGCAGCTCAGTTCGGTCGGCGGGCAGGCTGGCTCTGCGGGGTGTAGCGCAGGCCGTCCAGCGCGATGCGCAGCAGGTGCTGGACCTGGGCGCGGTCCCCGGTGGGGATCTTGCCGATGCCCAGGACCATCTGCATGACGTCGGCGATGTCGACGTCGGGACGAACGGCGCCGGCGTCCTGAGCTTGCCGGAGCAGCGGGGCGCCCGATTCGTACAGCGACGCGCGACAGCTCTGGAAAAGCGGAGCGGTCGGCTCCAGGTAGTTCAGAAGCTCGGCGGACAGGGCGCGCTTGGTGGCGAGGTAGCCGCTCAGCTGGTCAAACCAGGCGGCGAATGACTCCCAGGGATCGCGTCCGGTGTCGGCGAACTTAGCCGCCGCGCTGCTGACCTCCTCCACCTCGTTGATGTAGAGCGCCTCGAGGAGAGCCTGGCGGTTGGGGAAGTTGCGGTACAGCGTGCCGATCCCCACGCCGGCCCGGCGAGCTATTTCCTCGAGCGAAGTCGACTCCTCCCCTTCGGCAAACGCTTCGCGCGCGGCCGCGAGGACCTTCTCGTAGTTACGGAGAGCATCGGCGCGTCGGGGGCGCTCGAGCTGGATCGAGGACGGCGAATCAGTCGTGGACACGAATTTCTCCTTGACAAACGAAGGAGGCCTCCGTATCGTAACCGGAGGAAGCCTCCAGATATTTCGGAGGTGCCCTCCAGTTTAGCTCGAAATCAAACGCTCGACAAGTTGGGACGCCGTATGCACCTCCTCCGCACCGTTGCCACCCCATCCTCGAACAGCCGCCGGTGGCCGACGCTCCTCGTCGTCTGCCTGGCCCAGCTGATGATCGTCCTCGACGTGACGATCGTGAACGTCGCCCTGCCGGCAATCCAGCACGACCTCGGTTTCAGCCAGGCGAACCTGACCTGGATCGTCAACGCCTTCCTCATCACCTTCGGCAGCCTGCTGCTGCTCTTTGGCCGGCTCGGCGACCTGGCTGGCCGCAAGCGCGTGTTCCTCGCCGGCCTCACGCTCTTCACCCTCGCCTCCCTGGCCTGCGGGATCGCGTCAACCCAGGCGATGCTGATCGCCGCGCGGTTCGTGCAAGGCGTCGGGGCCGCCGCCCAGGCCTCGGTGATCCTCGCCATCATCGTCATCGAGTTCCCCGACGCCACCGAGCGGGCTCGCGCGATGAGCGCCTACGTGTTCGTCTCCGTGGCCGGCGGGTCGATCGGCCTGCTGGCCGGCGGTCTGCTCACCGAGGCGCTCAGCTGGCACTGGGTGTTCTTCGTCAACCTGCCCATCGGCCTCGCCACCTTCGCGCTCGCGCAGCGTCTCATTCGCGCCGACATCGGTCGCGGCCTGCACCACGGAGTCGACTGGCTCGGCTCCGTGCTCGTGACGGTCGCGCTCATGAGCGCCATCTATGCGATCGTCGAGGCGACCGCTCACGGCTGGGTGTCGCGTCCGACCCTCGGCTTCGGTGCCCTCGCCGCGATCCTGCTGGCCGGCTTTCTGGCCCTGGAGGCCCGACTCGAGAACCCAATCATGCCGCTGCGGATCCTCCGGGTCAGCGGCCTACTCAACGCCAGTCTGATCCGGGGCTTCCTGGTGACCGGCATGTACTCGACGTTCTTCCTCGGGACTCTGTACCTCGAGCACGTCCGTCACTACAGCGCCATCCAGACCGGCGCCGCCTTCCTGCCGTGGACGCTCACGGTGGCCGCACTGTCGCGCGGCATCACCGCACGCCTGGTCCAGCGCTTCAGCCCACTCTCCGTGCTCGTGGCGGGCATGGCCTCGGCGGTTGCCGGACTGCTGCTGTTCAGCACCGTAGGGCCGCACACCGCGTTTTTCCCGACGGTGTTCTTCGCCTGCTTTGCCATCGGCCTTGGCATCGGCAACGCCTTCATGCCGTTGTTGACGATCGCCATGGCCGACATCCCGGCCGCCGACGCCGGCCTCGGCTCCGGCATCACGAATGTCTCGCAGCAGATCAGCGGAGCGCTCGGGCTCGCCGTCCTCAGCACGATCGCGGCGAACCACACGAAAGGCCTCCTGTCCACCCACCACCACACCCTCACCGCTTCGCTGATCAGTGGCTACCACCTCGGGTTCCTGGTCGGCGCCGGAGCGATCGCCGCCGGCGGCGCGCTCGCCCTCGTCCTCCTACGGCCGCGCCAGGTGCGGGCCGAGCTCGAGCTCGCGCCCGCGCCAGACGACACGGCCATCGCCACCTCCTTCGAACTGGAGCAAGAAGCCGCATGACGAATCCCACCTTCCCTGTCACCACCCGCCGCCAAGATCGCGGCCTCACACGGAGACGAGCCGAGAAGCTCGTGTACGACGCGGTCGTGGCGAGCTACATCCACGACATCTCGAACCATGGCTCGTCGCCGCACCGCGGTAGCCGGCGGCGCGGTTCTCCAGCGCCCGTGCTGATCGAGCTGCGCCGCCAGCGCGCACCCGACGAAGCGGAGCTCGCGCCGGCGGCGTAACCCGAATCCCGGTCGGCTCGCTTGAAGTCCTCGCGCTCCAGCTGAAGTCCTCGCGCTCCAGCTGGAGCCGGCGGAAGCCGGGGTGTCTCCGGTTCGAGTCGAGGTCCCGCGATCCCGGCTCGGCGACGGCCGTCGCGGTAGTCTCCGGCGTCCAACGTTGGAGGGGACGCGCATGGCGACGAGCGAGCTACAGCACGCGGCACACGACGACGGTGCGGGCGCCGCGAGGACGATGTGCGCGGCGTTTCAGCGAACCGTCGCCGATCATGGTGACGTCATCGCCCTACGGACGCTGGGCGACGCCGCACGGCTCACGTGGCGCGAGTACGGCGAGCGCGTTCGGAGACTCGCGGGGGGCCTGCACTCGCTCGGGCTGCGACGCGGCGACACCCTGGCACTGATGCTGACCAACCGTCCGGAGTTCCACCTCGTCGACGCAGCGGCCATGCACCTCGGCGTCGTGCCGTTCTCGGTCTACAACACCGCCGCGCCCGAACAGATCGAGTTCGTCGTGCGCGACGCCGGCGCCCGGGTGGCGGTCGTGGAGGATGGCTTCCGCCACAGGTTGCACACCGACGAGGTGATCGGCGTCGAGGCGCTGGCGAACCTCGAGGCCCGCGGCGACGGCACCGACCTCGACTTCAACGCCGCGTGGCGCGCCGTGAGGCCCGACGACGTGCTGACGCTGATCTACACGTCCGGGACGACCGGTGATCCGAAGGGCGTCCAGATCACGCACCGCAACATGGTCTTCACGGCGCGCGCATACGGCGAGGTCATCGGGTTTCCGACCAACGCGGCGGTCGTCTCATACCTGCCGATGGCGCACATCGCCGAGCGGAACTGCTCGCACTACTTCCCGATGTTGCACGGCTTCACGGTGACGTGCCTCCCGGACGCGAGGCAGGTTGTCGCAGCCTTTCCCGAGGTACGGCCGGCATGGTTCTTCGCCGTCCCGCGGATCTTCGAGAAGCTCAAGGCGGCGATCGAGGCCGATGCCGATCAGCCGCTGCGCGACTCGATCGACCGTGGCCTGGCCCGCCTGCGCGGCGAGGACGGTCCGGCGCCGGACGAACGGGTCCTCATCTCCCTACGAGAACGGCTCGGCCTTGACCGCCTCAGGGCGCTGAACGTCGGGGCGGCCCCCACGCCGCGGGAGGTGATCGAGTTCTTCCACGCCATCGGCCTGCCACTCGCGGAGCTGTACGGCATGAGCGAGACGACGGCGATCGGCGCGTGCAATCCCGCTACCCGCATCAAAATCGGGACCGTCGGGCCGCCGGTGCCGGGTGTGGACATGCGCCTGGCCGCCGACGGCGAGGTCGAAGTCCGAGGCGACTGTGTCACACCCGGTTACCGCGGGCGCGAGGACCTCACGCGCGAGGCGTTCACCGCGGACGGCTGGCTCCGCTCGGGGGACATCGGCAGATTCGACGAGGACGGCTACCTGTCGATCGTGGATCGCAAGAAGGAGCTCATCATCAACGCGGCCGGCAAGAACATGTCGCCGGCCCTGATCGAGAGCGAGCTCAAGACGGCGACGCCGCTGATCGGCTCCGCCGTCGCCATCGGCGACCGGCGCCCCTACAACGTCGCCCTCATCGTCCTGGATGCCGATGCCGCCGCGGCCTTCGCCCGCGACGCCGGTCTTGGTCACCGATCGGCCACCGACCTCGCCGGCGAGCCGAAGCTCCTCGCCGAGATCGAAGCCGGCGTCGAACGAGCCAATCGACGGCTCAGCAACGTCGAGCAGATCAAGCGCTTCAAGGTGCTGGCGGCAGAGTGGCCGGCGGGCGGCGACGAGCTGACGCCGACGATGAAGCTCAAGCGCAAGCCGATCCACGAAAAGTACGCGAGCGACATCGAGGAGCTCTACGTGGCGTCGCGATCGCGCTGAGCCCCCTGCCCCAGGGGAGGCCCAGGGGCCCGGCTTTCGGTGACCAACGATAAATTGCTGTTCCTATCGTTTCTTTCTGTAAGATTCGTTAGGACAATGATCGGATCGCGTCCTCTCTACGACAACCTTGCCGACACACGGCTGTTCGTGCCGCCGCGGGCCTGGGATCCGGTGCTGCGCGCGGTCAAACGGCGGCTCAACGTCGCCGTGCTCGGCCCGCGCGGTGTCGGCAAGACCTCGCTGCTGCGCCGGCTGCAGCTCGTCCTGCGCGACCGCGCCGAGCCGGTGGCCTTCGCCGATGCGACCGCGGTCGACGACGTCCTCGAGTTGGCGTCCCGAATCCGCGACGCGCTCACCGAGCCGCCCGCCGCGGGCGCCCCCCTCACGGCCGAGGCGTTCCGGCGGCCCGACAGTCCGCTGGCGGGGGCGTCTCGGGTGCTGCAGGCGCTCCTCGGCGAGATCGGGGAAGCGCCGCCGTCGGTCGTGCTCGTGGACGGGTCGGCCTCGGCGCCGGCGTGCTTCGAGCTGTTCGGGCGGATGCGCGACGTGCTCTGGCAGCAGCCGCATCGCTGGGTTCTGGCGCTCGAGGATGCCGACCGCGCGACCGCGCTCAGGCCGCCGGCGGATGCCTTCTTCGACACGGTGGTCGAACTCGCGCCGTGGTCGGCGGACGAGCTCATCGAGCTGCTCGACCGCCGCGCCGACCCGGACGCGCCACCCGAGGTGATCGCGGCCGCCGCGACGGCGGCACGGGGCAGCCCGCGGGAGGCGGTGAGGGCCCTCAGCGACGCACTCGTGAACGGGCGTGACCCGGCGAGCATGCTCGACGCGCGGGGGCTGCTCGTCGACCGTGCGTCCGAGCAGGGGCGACCGGCGGGCATGCTGATGGCCGAGCTCCTCGAGCGCGGGCAGGCCAGCCCCTCGGACGAGGACTTGCAGCGAACCCTTGGCGTGTCGCGCGCGCGGCTGAACCAGCTGTTTCGCCAGCTCCAGGACCACGGTCTCGTCCGGGCCGAGACCGAGCGCGCCGCCGGACCCGGCCGGCCGCGGGCCGTCTACCGCCCCTCCCTGCCGCGGTGACGGTCGAGCTGATCGAGCTGATCGCGGCTCAGGGCGTATTTCGTCCGCGCGGCCACTTCAGCCAGCTCGCCGCCGATCACGTTCCCTTCGACCGCTTGACCGGCCGTGAGGGCTACGAAGCCGCGGCGCTCCAGGCGGTGAGTAACGACGAGCCGGTCGGCGTGGTCGGAGCGCGCGGGGCGGGCAAGTCGAGCCTGATTGCCTATGTGTGCGGGCGACTGCCGGACACTCACGTCGCCCTCCGCGTCCCGGTCACGGGCGCCGATGACCCCACCAGCGTCTCGGTGATGGCGGCCGTGGCGCTCAGCCAGGCGCTCGACGACCTCGACCTCGAGCGCTATCAGCGCGACGCGCTCAGCCGTGCCCGCGCCGACCAGCACACCGAACACCGCACCCCCGGCGGGCTGCGTGGCGGCACGCTCGGAGGTGGTCCGGTCCCGGCCCAGGTCCATGGCGAGCTCGGCACGCTTCGCCAGGAACTGGCCAGCAACCGGCTGGCCAGCGAGCGCCTGGCCGGGCTCGACCGGCTGATCACGATCCTCGTCGCTCGCCGTCTGCAGCCCGTCTTCGTGCTCGAGGACACCGAGGCCGCGATCGGCGGCGCCGACCAGCCCGAGGTCGCGGAGGCGTTCCTCACCGGACCCGTGCGCGCCTTCGTGGCCGAGCTCGAGAGCCCGTGCCTGATCGCGATTCAGACGCTGTTCACCGGCAGCTACGCCTACGCGCAGATCGCCGCGCAGCTGCGGGTGATCGAGATTCCGACGCTGACCGATGCGACGGCGCCCGAGGCGCTGCCCGCGATCGTCAACAACCGCCTCGAGCAGTACGAGCTGGCCGCGGACGCCCAGGCCGTGCTCGCTCCCGAGGTCACCGAGCAGCTGATCGGCTTCTACGACGAGACCGGCCACAGCCTGCGCTTCACTCTCGCCGCTCTACAGACCGCCGCCGAGTACGCCGCCGACATGCGCGCCCAGCGCATCGGCCCCGGCCACGTCCGCGCTGCGCTGAGCGACTGGCGCTCGCGCATCACACCCTGACACGGCCCAGACGCTCAGCCGAGCGTGAGCACCGCGCGGCGGTAGTCGATCGTCACCGCTCCGAACCGCGAGAGGACGTCGGAGCCCAGCAGTCCGAGCGCCGTCCCGCCGGCCCCGGCGATCTTGACGCTGGCCGCCCGGATCGCCGGCAGCGTCACGCCTGCGAGCTTCCAGTCCGAGAGATCGACGATCCGGGCGCTCGAGGAACAGCCGACGCCGCTGACCTTGACCGGCTTGCCCACCGGAGCGAGCCCGAGTTGGTGAGCGAGTGGGCCGTTCACGACCGTGACGCTGGCCCCCGTGTCGATCAAGAACCCATAGGTGTGCCCGTGGATGGTGAGCTTGACGGCGGCCGCTATCGCGCCGTCAGGAGCCTTGACGACGACGATCGGGACCTTGACCGGCCGTGCCGGCGGCGCGGCCGGAGCGGCGCCTCCATTCGTGACCAGCACCAGTCCGCCTGCGCAGACCAGCAGTACGACGGCGAGCCGACGACGCATGCCCTTCCCTCCCGTTCACGCGAGATTGCCACGGCTTGGCGTGCCCGGCGCGGCCGCCAGCGCGACCGGATTGCCCTCGGGATCGGCGACGTAGGCGACGCGCTCGCCCCAGAACATGTCCTGCGGCGCTCGCAGGACCGCCACGCCCGTCGTCCGCAGCCGCTCGACACAGCGATCGACGTCGTCGACGTAGACGAACAGCTCGAAGCGAGGGCGCTCACCCACCTCGACGCCGATGAGCTCGCGCGGCGACGCGGCGGTGACCACGGCCAGCTCGGCGCCACCGCGCCGGAGACCGACGTAACCGGCGTCTCCTTCCGGGGGCAGGCGGAAGTGAGCTTCGAAGCCGAGCTGCTCATAGAAGCTGACTGTCCGGGCGACCTCGCGCGCATAGACGACGGCAAAGGCGCGATCGGGCACGCGCGTGAGGCTACCGGCCTCGACTCTCCGCGTCAGGCCGACGTGAGTTAGGCTGGCGCAGCGCGCGCATGGCCAGATTGCGAGGCGCATCGCGCGCCGGGCGATGACGAGAGGTTCGATTGGGAGACGCGAGAGACGGCCGTGCTGGATCTACCGGAAACGATCACCGCCTGTCTGTTCGACCTCGACGGCGTGCTCACCCAGACGGCCGGCATCCACGCGCACGCGTGGAAGGAGATGTTCGACGACTTCCTGCGCCACTGGTCAGAGCGCACCGGTGAGCCGTTTCACGAGTTCGACCGCCCGACCGACTACGACGAATACGTCGACGGGAAGCCGCGGCTCGAGGGCGTCGAGTCTTTCCTGCAGTCGCGCGGGATATCGCTCGCGATGGGCTCGCCGTCCGACCCGCCCGAGGCCGACACCATCAATGGCCTCGGCACGCGCAAGAACGAGCTCGTGGACAAGCTCATCGCCGAGCAGGGCGTCGAGCCGTACGAGGGGTCGGTCCGCTTCGTCGAGCAGGCGCGCGCGCAGGGGCTGCGGCGAGCGGTGGTGTCGTCGAGCACCAACTGCCGGGACGTGCTCGTCGCCGCGGGCATCGATCACCTCTTCGAGGCGCGGATCGACGGCCTGGTCGCCGACCGCGAGCACCTGGCCGGCAAGCCGGCGCCGGATACGTTCCTGGCTGCGGCGAGCGCGCTCGGGGTCGACCGCTCGCAAGCAGCTGTGTTCGAGGACGCGCAGGCCGGCGTGCAGGCCGGTCACGCCGGTGAGTTCGGTTGGGTGGTCGGCGTCGACCGCACGGGACAGGCGGAGGCGCTCCGGCGTCGCGGCGCGGATGTCGTCGTGCAGGACCTCGCGCAACTGATGGAACGCGCGTGATCGAGACGAAGGCCTTGGCGGTCGAGCCGTGGAGCGTGCCCGAGCGGGAGCTGCACCTCGATCTGCTGGCCCAGACCGAGTCGCTGTTCGCGCTCTCCAACGGGCACATTGGCCTGCGCGGGAATCTCGACGAGGGCGAGCCGTCGGAAGCCTCCGGCACGTTCCTGAACGGGTTCTACGAGGTGCGACCGCTGCCGTACGCGGAGTCCGCCTACGGCAATCCCGAGGCCGGCCAGACGATGATCAACGTCACCAACGGCAAGGTCATTCGGCTCCTCGTCGACGACGAGCCCTTCGACATCCGCTACGGCACGCTGCTGTCGCACGAGCGCGTGCTCGATTTCCGCGAGGGCGTCCTGCGCCGGGAGGTCGAGTGGATATCCCCGGCCGGGGCCCATGTCCGCGTGCGCTCGACGCGTCTGGTGTCCTTTGTGCAGCGCTCGGTCGCCGCAATCCTGTACGAGGTCGAGCCGGTCGACGCTGCTGCCCGGATCGTCGTGCAGTCCGAGCTCGTGGCCAACGAGCCGCCGGCCGCGCGGGAGGGCGATCCCCGGGCGGCGGCGGCCTTCGAGGCGCCGCTGGAAGCCGAGCACCAATCCCACCGGGAGCTGCGAGCGCGCCTGGTTCACCGGGCGCGGGAGAGCGGTCTCCGCCTCGCCGCGGCGATGGACCACATCGTGGAAGGACCCGAAGGAACGGTGACGGAGTCCGAGAGCGAGCCCGATCTGGCGCGCACGACGATCAGCACCGAGCTCGAGCCCGGGCAGACGCTGCGAGTGGTCAAGCTGCTCGCCTACGGCTGGTCGAGCCGGCGTTCGATGCCCTCGCTGCGCGATCAGGTCGACGCCGCGCTGGCCGCCGCGAAGCGGACCGGCTGGGAGGAGCTGCGGAGAACCCAGCGCGAGTACCTCGACGACGTGTGGCAGCACGCCGATGTGCAGCTCGAGGGAGATCCGGCGCTGCAGCAGGCGATGCGGTTCGCCATCTTCCATGTTGTCCAGGCGGCGGCCCGCGCCGAGGGGCGCGCGATCCCGGCCAAGGGCCTCACCGGGAGCGGATACGACGGGCACACGTTCTGGGACATGGAGACCTACACGCTCCCCGTGCTGACTTACGTCGCGCCCGCGGCCGCGCGCGATGCGTTGCGCTGGCGCCATGCCACCATCGACCTCGCGCGGGCCCGAGCGGAGGAGCTCGGGCTCAAGGGGGTGACGTTTCCGTGGCGGACGATTCGCGGTCAGGAGTGCTCGGGGTACTGGCCGGCCGGGACTGCCGCGTTTCACATCAATGCCGACATCGCCGATGCCGTGCGCCGTTACCTGGGGGCGACCGAGGACGCCGAGTTCGAGCAGGGGCCGGGACTCGAGCTGCTCGTGGCGACCGCGCGGCTGTGGCGTTCGCTCGGCCATCACGACGCGGACGGCGGGTTTCGGATCGACCGGGTCACCGGCCCCGACGAGTACACCGCGCTGGTCGACAACAACGTCTACACGAACCTGATGGCCGCCCGGAATCTGCGCGTCGCGGCGCAGCTCGCGCTTCGTCACCACAAGCGCGCGGGCGAGCTCGGCGTCAGCCAGGAGGAGATCGCCAGCTGGCGTGACGCCGCCGAAGCGGTGGTGATCCCCTCCGACCCCGAGCTTCGGGTCACCCCGCAGTCGGACGGTTTCACCCGTTATCGCAACTGGGACTTCGAAGCCATCCCGACGGACGACTATCCCCTGCTGATGAACTTCCACAACTATTTGCTCTACAGCAGTCAGGTGTGCAAGCAGGCCGATCTGGTGCTCGCGCTGTACCTGTGTGGTGATTGCTTCGACGCCGAGCAGAAGGCCCGCGACTTCGACTACTACGAGGGCATCACCGTCCGGGACTCTTCGCTGTCGGCGAGCGTCCAGGCCATCGTGGCGGCTGAGGTCGGGCACCTGGAGCTCGCCTACGACTACCTCAGCGAGACCGCGTTCATCGACCTGCGCGACCTCGCGTTCAACACGCGCGACGGCGTCCACCTCGCCGCGCTCGCCGGCACGTGGCTGGCGGCGGTCGCGGGGTTCGGGGGCCTGCGCGACGACGGCGACACGCTCGCGTTCGCGCCGCAGCTTCCCGCGCGGCTGACGCGCCTGAGCTTCGGTGTGATCTACCGTGGCCGGCGGCTGTGGGTCGAGGTCGACGGCGAACGGGCCCGCTACGAACTGCTCGCGGGCGACGAGTTGGAGATCCTCCACCACGGAGAGCAACTGACCGTGGGCAGCGGCTCGCCCCAGACCCGCGAGCTGCGGCGCGCCCCGGAGCGGACACCGCCGAGCCCGCCGCCCGGACGCATGCCGCCGCTGCGTCACCGGGAAGCCTGAGCCGGCCGCGATCAGTACGGCCGTCGGTAGCGCCCACCCGGCGAGGCCTCGACCGCCGCATCGCGCACGATATCGGCCACATGGAGCTCGCGCACGAGGTCGAGGAGCTCGCGGCGCTCGGCTTCGGACAACCGCGACGGGCGCCCTCCGGAGCGACGCAGCAGGCTTCGCAGGCGGTTTCGGCGCTCGAGCGGCAAATCACGCCAGCGCCGCTGCGCCGACCACGCGAAGAGACCGGCCGCCGCCGCGAATCGCGCGCGATTGAACCGCCGCCGTTCCGCGCGCCTGAACCCCCGCCGTTCCACGCGCCTGAGCTACCCGCGGCCGCGGCGGGCAAACGTCGGCGTCTGCGGCCCAGCGGGGGTATCGTGCGCGGCCATGGCTTCCGCGCCGCGCCGGGTCTCCCTGTTCATCACCTGCTTTAACGACACCCTGTTTCCCGCGACCGGACAGGCGGTGGTGCGTCTGCTCGAGCGGCTCGGCGTCGCGGTCGATTTTCCGCTCGAGCAGACGTGCTGTGGGCAGATGCACTTCAACACCGGCTACGCGCGGGAGACGATCCCGCTCGTGCGGCGGTTCGCGCGCGCCTTCGCCGACAGCGAGATGGTCGTATCGCCCTCGGCTTCGTGCGTGGGAATGGTGCGCGACTTCTACCCCGAGGTGGCCGAGCTCTCCGGCGACGCCTCGCTGCGGCAAGCCGTGGCGGACATCCGCCCCCGCGTGGTCGAGCTGACCGAGCTGTTGGTGGACCGGATGAAGCTCGAGGATGTCGGCGCGTTCTTCCCCCACCGGGTCACCTATCACCCCACCTGCCACAGCCTGCGCGTGCTCAAGGTCGATGACAAGCCGCAGCGATTGCTGCGGGCGGTGGGCGGGCTCGAGCTGCTCGAGCTCCCGGAGGCCAAGGAGTGCTGCGGGTTCGGTGGCACGTTCGCAATCAAGAACGCGGACACCTCGATCGCCATGCTGAGCGACAAGATCCGGACGATCCTCGACACCGGCGCTGAGATCTGCGTGGCCGCCGACAACTCGTGCCTGATGCACATCGGCGGAGGCCTGTCCCGTCAGCGGGCCGGAGTGCGCACGATGCACATCGCCGAGGTCCTCGCCCACACCGAGGCGCGGCGGTGACCGACGCGGCGGCCCATCCGCCGTTCCCGCAGGCGGCCCGCGCGGCGCTGGCCAACAGCCAGCTGCGCCACAACCTCGGTCACGCCACTCATGCGATCCGGGCCAAGCGTGCCCAGGCGGTGGGGGAGCTCCCGGACTGGCAGGAGCTGCGGGAGGCCGGCCGCGCGCTCAAGGAGCGGGTGCTCCGTCACCTCGACCAGCATCTGCTCGAGCTCGAGGCGGCGGTGCAGCGCGCGGGCGGCGTCGTCCACTGGGCGCGGGACGCCGCGGAATGCAATCGGATCGTCGGCGACGTGATCGCCGGGCACGGCGCCGAGGAAGTGGTCAAGGCGAAGTCGCTGACCACCGAGGAGACGAAGCTGAACGAGGCGCTGGCCGAACGCGGGATCCGCGCCTGGGAGACCGATCTCGCGCAGCTGATCGTGCAGCTGGGCGACGACATGCCGTCCCACATTCTCGTCCCGGCGATCCACAAGAACCGCGAGGAGATCCGCGAGCTCTTTCTCCGCACGCTGTCCGCGGCGCCCGACGATCTCTCCAACGACCCGCGGGAGCTCGCCGAAGTGGCCCGCCGACATCTCCGCGCGCTGTTCCTGCAGTCGCGGGTGGGGATCAGCGGGGTCAACTTCGCCGTGGCCGAGACCGGCACGGTCTCGGTCGTCGAGTCCGAGGGCAACGGCCGGATGTGCACGACGCTGCCCGAGGTCCTGATCAGCGTGATGGGGATCGAGAAGGTGATCCCGGCGTGGCAGGACCTCGAGGTCTTCCTGCAGCTCCTGCCGCGGTCCTCGACCGCCGAGCGGATGAATCCCTACACATCCCTGTGGACGGGGGTGAGCGAAGGCGACGGGCCGCGGGAGTTCCACCTCGTGCTCGTCGACAACGGGCGCACCAACGTGCTCGCCGACGCCCTCGGCCGCCAGGCCCTTCGGTGCATCCGCTGCTCGGCCTGCCTGAACGTCTGCCCGGTGTACGAGCGGACGGGCGGCCACGCCTACGGCTCGACCTACCCGGGGCCGATCGGCGCGATCCTCACGCCGATGCTCACCGGGCTCGACCGGGCCGGCTCGCTGCCCTACGCCTCGAGCCTATGCGGCGCCTGCTACGAGGTCTGCCCGGTCGCGATCGACATCCCCCGGGTGCTGGTCCACCTCCGCCATGAGGCGGTCACGCGGTCGGCCCGTCGCCTCTCGCCCGAGCCGCTGTCGATGCGCGCGCTGGCCCGGGTCTTCGCCGACCGCCGTCGCTACGAGGCGGCACAGAAGGCGGGGCGGCTGGCGCAGTGGCCGCTGGCCCGCGGCGGCAAGCTCGAGCGGCTGCCGGGACCGCTGGCCGGCTGGAGCTCGGCGCGAGACCTGCGGCCGATGCCCAGGCAGAGCTTCCGGGACTGGTGGCGCGAGCGCTCGTGAGCGGCGCCCGCGAGGAGATCCTCGGCCGCATCCGGGCGGCGCTCGCCGACGTGCCCGAGGCCGAGGGCGCCGCTGATGTGCCGGTGCCCCGCGACTACCGGCGCGGCGGCGCGGTGACCGGCAAGGAGCTGGTCGCACGCTTCGCCGAGCGGATCCGTGACTACCACGCCGATGTCCGGCGGGTGCGGCCAGGCGACCTCGCCGGGGCCGTGGCCGCGGTGTGCGCCGAGACGGACGTGCGCCGGCTCGTCGTGCCACCGGGCGTCCCGGACGAGTGGCGGCCCACCGGCGTCGAGCTGGTCGATGACCACGGGCTCTCGCCGAGCGAACTCGACGCGATCGACGGCGCGCTCACCGGGTGCGCCGCCGCCATCGCCGAGACCGGCACACTCGTGCTCGACGGTCACGGCGTGTGTGGCCGCCGCCTGCTCACCCTCATCCCCGATCACCACATCTGCGTGGTCCAGGCGGAGCAGATCGTCGCACTGGTGTCGGAGGCGATCTCCCGGCTGCGTCCCGCGGTCACAGAGCAAGCGGTCCCGGTGACCCTCGTGTCCGGTCCGTCGGCCAGCTCCGACATTGAGCTGAACCGCGTCGAGGGCGTCCACGGGCCCCGGCATTTGCAGGTTTTTATCCTCGAGGGGAAAAGCACGGAGTAGCGTCCAGAACTACGGGTAGCCCTATTTTGTAAGCCCAACCCGGGAGAGCCCAGATGAGCACACGTTTGCACGAACTCAAAGACCACGGTCAGAGCCCGTGGCTCGACTTCATCGCGCGAGACTTCGTCCGCGACGGTGAGCTGGCCGGGCTGATCGACGACGGCATCGTCGGGCTGACCTCCAACCCGACCATCTTCCAGGGCGCGATCTCGGAAGGCACCGATTACGACGAGCAGCTCCGGGAGGTGCTGAAGAGCGAAAGCGATCCCAAGGAGGTGTTCCTGGCCTTGGCGCGCGAGGACATCCGCGGAGCATGCGACCTGCTGCGCCCGGTGTTCGACCGGGGCGACTCGACCCGCGACGGCTGGGTCTCGCTCGAGGTCGATCCGAACCTGGCCCACGACGCCACCGCGACCGCTGAGGAAGCACGGCGGATCCATGGCATGATCGAGCGGGAGAACCTGTTCGTGAAGATTCCCGGCACGCAGGAGGGCCTCCAGGCGATCGAGGAAACGATCGCGGCCGGCATCCCGGTCAACGTCACCCTGCTGTTCTCGCTCGAGCGCCACCGCGCGGCGGCCGAGGCGTACCTCAAGGGGCTGCGGCGCCTGCACGAGTCCGGCGGCGACCTGCACAAGGTCGCCTCGGTGGCCTCGTTCTTCGTCTCCCGCGTCGACACCGAGGCGGATCGCCGGCTCGAGGAGATCGGAGGGCACGACGAGCTCAAGGGCAAGCTGGCGATCGCCAACGCGAAGCTCGCCTACCAGACCTACAACGAATTGTTCAGCGGACCGGAGTGGGAGGAGCTCGCGGCGGCCGGCGGCTCGCCGCAGCGCTGCCTGTGGGCCTCGACCTCGACCAAGAACCCCGAGTACCGCGACGTGATCTACGTCGAAGAGCTGATCGGCCGCAACACCGTCAACACGATGCCGCGGGAGACGATCGAGGACTTCAAGGATCACGGGCGCGTCGAGGACACCCTCGAGCGTGACGTCGACGAGGCGCGGCGGACGCTCGAGCAGTTCGCGCAGGCGGGCATCGAGTACGACGACGTGGTCGAGGTACTCGAGCGCGAGGGTGTCGAGAAGTTCGCCAAGTCGTTCAGGGAGCTGCTCGACGGCGTGGCGAGCAAGCGCAACGAGCTCGTGGCGGCGTGACCATGGGCGACGCGAACTTCCGCCACGACCTGGCCCAGCAGCTCCGCGTCGACTCGGTTCGCTGCAGTGCCGCGGCCGGCTCGGGCCATCCCACCTCCTCGATGTCGGCCGCCGACCTGATGGCGGTCCTGCTCGACGGCTACCTGAAGCTCGACTACCAGCACCCGGATGATCCCCACCGGGACCATCTGATCTTCTCCAAGGGCCACGCCTCGCCGCTCTACTACTCGATCCTCAAGGCGGCCGGCTCGATCAGCGACGAGGAGCTGCTCAGCTTCCGCCGCTTCGGCAGCCGCCTGGAGGGCCATCCGACCCCGGAGATCCCGCCCACCGACGTGGCCACCGGCTCGCTCGGCCAGGGCCTGCCGATCGGCGTCGGCGTCGCCGTGGCGGGCAGGCACCTCGATCGGCTGCCGTACCGGGTGTGGGTGCTGTGCGGCGACTCGGAGATGGCCGAGGGATCGATCTGGGAGGCCTTCCAGCACGCCGGCTGGGCCGGCCTCGACAACCTCACGGTGATTGTCGACGTCAACCGGCTGGGCCAGACCCGGGAGACGATGATCGGCTGGGACATGGAGGGCTACCGGGCTCGGATCGAGGCGTTCGGCTGCCACCCGGTGGTGATCGACGGGCACGATCTGGGCGAGATCGACGCCGCCTACCGGGAGGCGCTGGAGACGACCGGTCGCCCGACCGTGGTCCTGGCCAGGACCAAGAAGGGCAAGGGCGTCAAGGCGGTCGAGGACCAGCCGGGCAAGCACGGCAAGCCGCTCGACGACCCCGAGGAGGCGATCCAGGAGCTCGGCGGCGAGCGTGACCTCACCGTCCACGTGGCCGCGCCCTCGCAGGACGGCTCCCCGCACCGGTTCGAGGTCGAGGGCGGCGAGCTTCCGAGCTGGGAGGCCGGCGAGGAAGTGGCCACCCGCCAGGCCTACGGCGAGGCGCTGAAGGCGCTCGGGGCGATGCGGGGCGACGTGGTCGCGCTCGACGGCGAGGTCTCGAACTCGACCCACTCGGAGATGTTCGCCCAGGCCCATCCCGACCGCTACTTCGAGATGTTCATCGCCGAGCAGCAGATGATCGCGGCGGCGGTGGGTATCCAGGTCCGCGGCTGGGTCCCGTTCGCCTCCACGTTCGCGGCGTTCTTCACGCGGGCGTACGACTTCGTCCGGATGGCGGCGATCTCCCGCGCGAACCTGCGGCTCTCCGGTTCCCACGCCGGGGTCTCGATCGGCGAGGACGGCCCGTCGCAGATGGCGCTCGAGGACTTCGCCTCGCTGCGCGCCGTCCATGGCAGCACGGTGCTGCATCCCTCGGACGCCAACCAGACCGCTCGCCTGGTGGCCGAGATGGCCGACCGGCCCGGCATCTCCTACATGCGCACGCTGCGTCCCAAGACCCGCGTGCGCACGGCCCCCGGCGAGGAGGTCCGGATCGGCGGCAGCCGCACGCTGCGCTCGACCGACAGCGACGAGTACACGATCGTCGCCTGCGGCGTGACCGTGGAGGAGGCCGAGAAGGCGGCCGACGCGCTCGAGTCGGAGGGCACCACGGTCCGGGTGATCGACTGCTACTCGATCAAGCCGATCGACGCCGAGACGCTGCGAGCGGCCGCCCGGGAGACCGGCGGGATCATCACGGTCGAGGACCACTGGCCAGAGGGCGGCCTCGGCGAGGCGGTGCTGAGCGCGATCGCCTCCGACGGCGGACAGCCGCCGTTCGTCAAGCTCGCGGTCTCCGGCATGCCGACCTCGGGCGAGCAGGGCGAGCTGATGCACGCCGCCGGGATCGATTCCGAGGCGATCGTCGCGGCGGTGCGCAAGCTGGCCGGCGCGGGCGCGCGCGCCTGAGTTTCTCTGGGCGTCGCGGGCGGCGGTCCCGGAGCGGGCCGCCGCCCGCCGGCGTGCTCGCTTTCAGCGGGTTGGCCCGGGCGGCGAGCGCTAGCGGAGCGCCTCCTGGGGGAAGCGGAACGGCTCGGCCTCCAGCCGGATCGCGTTGCGGGGCAGCTGGTAGCGGGCGTAGGGCAGCACGATCACCCTGGCCTCCGGGCCGTGGCGCTCCATTGCCGCCGCGAATGCGCCGTCGAGCGAGGTCGTGGCGTCGATGCCGATGTCGGCCGCCATCTCGAGGTTCTCCTCGAGTGTGACCAGCGTCAGGTGCTTGCGCGTCATCACCTCGTAGATCGGCACCCAGATGCAGCCGGCCCACATTTGGATCTTGCGGTGGTGGATGTCGCGGAGCACGCGCTGGTAGTTCTCGGCAGTCGGCGGCATGTACGGCTTCATCAGGTCCATCAGCGCCAGCCCGGGAAAGTCGCCGACCTCGGTGTGGACGCCGGGCGACGGCGAGCAGTAGAGGACCGTGCCGCCGTCCTTGAGCACGAAGTCCGAGGACATGCAGCCCCACCCGGTGTGGAAGAAGAGGTGGTCGGTGGGGGCAAACACGCCGCACACCGCGATGTCCGCCTGCCCCTTCTCGCTGACCGGGTTCTCGTAAGCGTAGATGTCGTTGAACGTCTCGATCGCCTGCCGGTGGGCCGCCGGATGGGGACCGCCGACAATCTCGAGGACCCGTCCCCGGGTGTCGAGGAGGACGTTCAGCGTGTAGTCGAGGCCGGTCATGGTGGCGATCTCGTCGATGTCCGAGCGCATCGGCCCGGCCAGCGCGCCGTAGTGGGTCTGCGGCGACATCGTGAAGTTGCAGTGGTTGCACTCGATCGTCTCGTCGCTGGCCACGCCGGGCATGATCAGCTTGCCGCCGCCGCCATAGCCCCAGTGGTTGGCCTGGGCGTGGCCGATGGCGATCTTCACCTCACGCCGAGCCACCTCGCTGTGCACCCACACCGGCGTGCCGCGCGAGGTCACGCCCAGGTAGGTATAGGCGTCCTCGTTGCGGGGCTCGTTCTGGAAGAAGCCGATCCCCATCCGCCGCATGCGCTCGAGGTTCTCAGGGCCCACCTTCTGCTGCACGTCGGACTCCGACAGCGGGAACACCTTGCCGTTGCCCGTGATGACGCACGCGTCGGTGACCTCCTCGGCCTCGAGCAGGTCGAGCACCGCGGGCAGCAGCTTCGAGGTCGGGGTGGGGCGGAACTGGTTGTCGATCACGATCGCGACGCTCTTGCCACCTCGGATGAGGTCGCGAAACGACGGTCCGCTGATCGGCTCGGCCAGCGCCGCGCGCGCGGCCTCGGTGGCGTCGGCAACCGGCTGGGGCTCCTCCGGATAGATCGCCGCCATCAGGTTCTGCTCGGGAACGTCGAGCTCGAGCTCCTCGCGGTACACCTTGCTGTCGTCGCCGGCGGAGCCGATCGTCAGCGGGTCAAGCGACTCGAACGGGATCTTCAGGGTGGGCATCTCTCCTCCAGGGCCGGGTGGCTAGACGGTAACACCGGAGGGCGGGCAGCTCACGGCGCGTCGCCCTCCGGGCCGCGCACGCGCCGCCAGAGCGCTCCGGCGCGCGCGCGGACTAGGCGCCACGCCACCGCGGCGCCCGAAAGCCGGCGCGGCGTCACCGCCTCGCCGGTGGTCAGCGTCCGCTCGACGCAGGCGCCGAACTCGGTGAACAGGCCGCGGCTGACGTCCCCGGCCAGCGAGCGGCCGAACTGGGCGGCGCGGCCGCTCAGGTAGAGCTTGGCCTCGGCGCGCAGCGCGGTCCCCGTGCCGCCGCCCCCGGGGTCGGCGCTCACCGTCACGTCGGCCTGCACGCCGCTGCCCGAGGCGTCGCGTCCGGAGGCGACGGCCCGCAGGCGGCGGCGCTCGCCGTCGCGCTCGAGCACCCGCGCGGCGCCCTGGAAGCTCAGCCGCATCGGCCCCAGGTGGACGCCGACGCGCCCCGAATACGTGTCCTCGCCGTGGTCGGTGTTGAGCTCGACGCCGGGCATGCAGCGGGTGAGGCGCATGAAGTCGGCCATCAGCTCCCACGTCTGCACCGGCGAGGGCGAGATCGCCGTGGTCACCGCGACCGTCTCGTTCGGCTCGCCCTCGGGCACGGCGACCTGGACGTGCGTCTGCGCGCCGGCCGCCTGTCCCCGCGCGGCGGCGGCCGCGCTCGCCGCCGCCAAGGCCTGCTCCTCCCCGGGCGGGGGCACGGACCGGCGCACGGTGATCGGCCGGCCGAGTGCCTTCGGCGCGGGGAGTCCGTCCGGATACTCGCGGGCCACTTCCTGCACTGCCTCGACGATGCCGGCATAGCCGGTGCAGCGGCAGAGCACACCGGAGAGCTCCTCCCGCAGCCGGTCATCGCCGAGCCCCCCGTCGGCGCCCTCGCGCAGGAGCTCGTAGGCGCTCATCAGGAAACCGGGGGTGCAGAACCCGCACTGCAGCCCGTGGTGGCGGCGGAAGGCGGCCTGCAGCGGATGGAGGTCGTCGACCTCCCCGAGCGCTTCCACGGTGGTCACCTCGTGGCCCTGCGCCTGCACGCAGAACATCAGGCACGAGCGCACCGCGGCGCCGTCGAGCAGCACGGTGCAGGCGCCGCATACGCCGTGCTCGCACCCGACGTGGGTCCCGGTGAGGCCGAGGCGATGGCGGAGAGCGTCAACCAGCGTGAGCCGCGGCTCGACCTCGAGGGCCACGTCGGTTCCGTTGACCGTGAGCCTGACCTCAGCCACCGCTCGGCCCTCCGAGGGCCTGGCGCAGGCAGCGCTCGACGAGCACGCGCGCCAGGCGCCGCCGGTAGCCGGCGCTCGCGTGCATGTCCCCGGCCGGCTCGAGCTGCCCGGCGACATCGGCCGCCACCGCCGCGGGATCCGCCGCGCCGTCGAGCTGTTCGGCGACCTCGTGCACCACCGGCACCGCCGCGACGCCGAGCAGCCCGACCCGGGCCAGCGCGACCCGTCCCTGCCCCCGGCGTAGGTGGACCGCGACCCCGCACAGCGCGAAGTCCCCGTGGCGGCGGGCCACCTCGGCGAACGCGAAGCGGTCCTCCGGCCCGGCCGTCGGCCAGCGCACCGCGGTCACGAGCTCGCCGGGCTCGAGCGCGGTCTGGAACGGACCCCGGACGAACTCCGCGGCTGAGATCTCCCGCCCGCGCTCGAGGCTGCGCGCCTCGATCCGGGCCCGTAGCGTGGCGGCGACCAGCGCCAGCTCGGCCGAGGGGTCGGCGTGGGCGATGCTGCCGCCGACGGTGCCGCGGTTTCGCACCTCGCGGTGTCCCACGTACGGCAGCGCCGCGGCCACCAGCGGGAGCTCGTGCTCGAGCCCTGCAAATCGCTCGAGCGTGCGCTGGCGGACCATCGCGCCGGTCACCAGCTCGCCGTCCCGCCGCTCGATCCCCTCGAGCTCGCCGATGCGCGCCAGGTCGACGAGGACCTGAGGCCGGGCGAGCCGCATCGCCATCACCGGCACGAGGCTCTGGCCGCCGGCGAGCGCCTTGGCCTCGGGGTCTCGGACCAGCGTCAGCGCGCTGACCAGCTCGAGCGGGCGCTCGTAGCGAAACGGCGCTGCCTTCACGGGATCACGAGCCGGTGAACTCGGGCTTTCGCTTGTTGACGAAGGCGTCGACGCCCTCGGCGAAGTCGTGCGTGGCCCGCAGCAGCGAGTACGCCTTGCGCTCGAGCTCGATGCCGGTCTGCAGCGGCCCGTCGGCGCCGGCGTCGATCACCTCCTTGGCCATGCGCAGCGCCAGCGGCGAATGGCCGAGCAGCGTCTCGACGATCCGCCTGACCTCGGCCTCGAGACCCTCGCGGTCCTCGACGATCGAGGCGAGCAATCCCCACGCGTGGGCCTCCTCGGCCGAGAAGCGCTCGCCGGTCATGATGTAGTACTTGGCCCGCGAGCGGCCGATGTAGCGGACGAGTCGCTGGCTGCCGCCGCTGCCGGGGATCATCCCCAGCCGGATCTCGGGCTGGCCGAACTGCGAGCGGCGGGTGGCCACGCGGATGTCACACGACATCGAGAGCTCGAGCCCGGCGCCGAAGCAGTAGCCGTCGATCGCCACGATCACCGGCTTGGGGCTGCGCGCCGGCGCGGTCAGGTTGTGGCCGAGGTCGATGAACTCGTGCGGCTCCACCTCCATGAACCCGGGGATGTCCCCGCCGGGGCTGAACTGCTCGCCCTCCTGGCGAATCACGACGACGCGGATCTGCTCGTCGGCGTCGATCTCGCGGAAGCGTTCGAGCATCTGGCCGCGCATCTCCCAGGTGATCGCGTTCATCCGGTCGGGCCGCGAGAGGGTAAGCACGGCCACGCGTCCGTCGTGCTCTCGCTCCAGCCGGAACTCTCCACCGGTCAGCGCCATTCGGATCCTTTCTGTCGGTTGGCCAGCAGCTCGTGAATCACGGTGCCGTGCACCGGCAACCGGTCGATCTCGACGCCCAGGGGCGCGAGCGCGTCGCTGACCGCGTTGGCGAGCGCGACCGGGATGCTCATCGTGCTCCCCTCCGCGGCTCCCTTGGCGCCGAGCGGCGTGTGCGGCGATGGGGTGACCACGTGGTCGAAGGCGACCTCGAACCCGAGCTCGGCCGCCGTCGGGCAGAGATAGTCCATGAACGACGCGGCCACCATCTGCCCGTCCGGCCCGTACCGCAGCTCCTCGAGCGTGGCGCCCCCCAGCCCGTGGGCGATCGACCCGCTGGTCTGGCCCTCGACGAGCAGCGGGTTGAGGACCGTCCCGCAGTCATGCACCGACGTGACCGCCTCGACGCGGACCTCGAGCGTCTCGGGGTCGACCTCCACCGCCACCACGTCGGCCACGAAGCCGTAGCAGAGCGAGGAGTTGATCTCGTCGTTGGTCGTCGCGTGGCGGGACTGGGGCGGCGTGTACGCCGCGTCGGCGTAGAGCAGCGCCTCGCCGTCCAGCATCCCCGGGTCCCAGTGCACGAGCCCAGCCGCATGGCGGAAGAGCACCGCCCGCTCGGGCTCGGCGGCCACCCGAATCTGGCCGCCGGCCAGCTCGAGCTCGCCGGCCTCGCACTCGAGCAACACGGCGGCCGCCCGGCGGAGCACCTCGGCGACCCGGTCGGCCGCGGCGATCGCGGCGCTCGTGGTCAGCGGGGCGAAGCGGCTCGAGTAGCTGCCCGAGGAGACCGTCCACGGCGTCGTGGCGGTGTCCATCTCGACCCGCGCGTGCACGTGCTCAACGTCGATCCCGAGGCGATCGGCGACCACCTGCCGGGCCACGGTCCGGTGACCCTGTCCCTGCGGCGTCGAGCCGAGGATCACGGTGACCTCGCCGCCGGCGTCGACCGACACGCGGACGTGCTCGGTCGAGCCTGACTTCTCGCGCCCGCGCACGCGCCGCTCCGGCGGGGTGGCGATGCTCACGTAGCCGAGGTTGGTCCCCGAGGGGTCGACGATCGTGGCGATCCCGACGCCGCGCAGGCGGCCGTCGCGGCGTCCTTCGTCGCGGCGCCGGCAGAGCTCCTCATAGCCCGAGCGCGCCACCGCCAGGTCGAGGACCGCCTCATAGTCGCCCGAGTCGTATTGCCCTCCGGTCGGCGTCGAGTAGGGGAAGGCATCGCGCTCGATCAGGTTGCGCCGGCGCAGCTGCACCGGGTCGACGCCGACGCGGGCGGCGATCTTGTCCATCAGGCGCTCGAGGCCGAAGTACAGCTGCTGGCCGCCGAAGCCGCGGTTCAGCCCGGTCGGCGCCTTGTTCGTGACCACGGCGCGCGAGCGCAGCGCGACCGCGTCGATCGCGTAAGCGCCGGTCAGGTTGCCGAAGCAGCGGTAGAGCGTCGCCGGCTCCGGCGGTCGCAGGTAGGCCCCGACGTTGTCGATCAGGTCGAGACGGAGCGCGCGTACCCGACCGTCCCGGTCGACGGCGGCAGCGAACTCCATCTCGCGGTCGTTGCCGGCCGAGCTGGCGAGCAGGTGCTCGATCCGATCCTCGATCCAGCGCACCGGGGCGGCGGCGTGGCGCGAGGCGATCGCCAGCAGCGCCACGTAGGCGTAGACGCCCGACTTGATCCCGAACGACCCCCCGATGTCCTCGGGGACGATCAGGCGCACCTGCCCGGGCGCGAGCCCGAGCGCGCCGGCGATCACCGGCTGCATCGTGAACGGGCCGTGGAAGTTGCACCACGCGGTGACCTGGTCGCCGGCGCCGTCATGCTCCCAGTGGGCGACCACGCCGTAGGTCTCGATCGGGGTGGAGGAGTAGCGCGGGAACGAGAAGCTGCCCTCGACGACCGCGTCGGCGTTCGCGAACGCGCCGTCGAGCTCTCCGAACTGCATCGTCCGGTCGGTGGCGAGGTTGCCGTCGGCCTCGTCGTGGAGCCGGGGCGCGTCCGGGTGCAGCGCGGCGCGCACGTCGACCACCGCCGTCAGCGGCTCGTACTCCACGGCGACGAGCTCGGCGGCGTCCTCGGCCAGGTGCCGGCTGGTGGCGACCACGACCGCGACCGGCTCGCCGACGTAGCGCACGCGGTCGGTGGCGGCCGGGCGGTAGGGCATCGGCGTCTTGACGGTCAGCGGGAAGGGCGGCATCTGCGCGACCTCAGCCGGCCCGATCACGCAGCGCACGCCGGGCGCGCGCCGCGCCCTCGCGGCGTCAAAGGCGGTGATGCGGGCGTGCGCGTGGGGGCTGCGCACGATCGCCGCCTCCAGCGCGCCGGGGATCGGATCGAGGTCATCGATGAAACCTCCGCGGCCGACCAGCAACCTCGGGTCCTCGATCCGCTCGACCGCGGCACCGACGTGGCGGCCGGCGGTCTCCTGCGGCGCCGCGGGCGGCGCGGTGACCGTCACGGCGCCGCCTCGCCGCGGGGCTCGTACTCACCGGCGACGAGCTCGCGCCGGAGGATCTTGCCCACCGGGCTCTTGGGGATCTCGTCGAGCACGACGATCCGCTTCGGGCGCTTGTACGCGGCGAGGCCGCTTTCGGCCCGCGTCCACTTGGCGATCTCCTCCGCCCGCCGGGCGGGCTCGCCCTCGCCGGGGCTGACCACGAACGCGGTCACCGCCTGTCCCCACTTGTCGTCGGGGAGCCCGGCGACCGCCACCTCGGCGACGGCGGGGCACCGCGCGAGCGCGTCCTCCACCTCGAGCGGGTGGACGTTCTCTCCGCCGCTGATCACCATGTCGTCGACACGCCCGGACACGTGCAGGTTGCCCTCCTCGTCCACCTCGCCGAGGTCGCCGGTGAAGTACCAGCCGTCCCGGAGCGCGCGCTCGTTGGCGTCGGGCCGCTGCCAGTAGCCCGCAAACGCCTCGTCGGAGGTGAGCGAGGCGATGATCTCGCCGGTCTCGCCGGCGGCGACCTCCTCGCCGGGGCCCACCCGCCGCCCCGGATCCGGCTCGACCAGGCGCAAGCGCGTGAACAGCCCGGGGCGGCCCGCGCTTCCCGGTCGCGCCGCCGCGTCGGCCTCGACGCTGAACGTGTACACCTCGGTCGATCCGTAGTGGTTGATGAATACCTCGGGGCGAACCGCCTCGGCCAGCTTGCCGGTCAGGTTGGCGGTCATCGCCGCGCCGGCGTAGGCCAGCTTCGAGACGCTCGCGCACGCCTGCTCCACCCCCGCCTGCTGGAGCAGCGACCAGTACGCGGTGGGCACCAGGTAAAGCGCGGTGAGCCGCTCCCGCGCGATCGCCTCGAGCGCGGGCCCGGCGGCGAACGCGGGCAGGAACGCTAGCTTGCCGCCGACCAGCACCATCGAGACGAGCGAGCGCAGGCCCATCGTGTGGTACATGGGCATCGCGCACAGGGTCGCCTCGCCGAACCCGTATCTGGCCTGGATCGTGTGCGCCAGTCCGGCCGAGACCTCGGCGTGCTGGCGGCGCGGGACGCCCTTGGGCCGGCCGGTGGTACCGGCCGTGTACAGCATCACGCTGATGTCGTCGGGCCCGACGGGAACGTCCAGCGCTCCGTCGGAGGCCGCCTCGATCAGCCGCTCGAGCCCATGCCGGCAGCCCTCGGGCGGGTTCTCGCCGGCGTGCACGATCACCGGCGCGGGGCCCTCGAGCTGCGCGAGCGCCCGGGTGACGAGATCGGCGCTGGAGTCGTCGCTCAGCAGCACCGCCGGCTCGGCGTCCTTCAGGCAGTAGGCCAGCTCGTCGGCGGCGTAGCGCACGTTGAGAGGGACCGACGCGGCGCCGAGCTTGTTGGCCGCCAGGTGCGTGCTGGACAGCGGCTCGCCGTTGCCGGCGACGATCGCCACCCGCCCGCCGCGCCGCACGCCGAGCTCCGCGAGCGCCCGGGCCAGGCGGTTGGTGCGCCGGTCCCACTCGCGGTAGGTGAGCGGGCGCTCGCCGGCCACGGCCGTGTGCTCCGGGTATCGCTCGGCGGTCCAGCTCAACGCGCGGCCCAGAACCATCGGCGGCATTCTATGCTCGCGCCCGCGACGGCGCCCCATGCGTACCCTCTCCGGGATGCCGGGACTTCGAGACGAGCTCGAGGCGCTGCTCGAGGGCGTGCGCCGTGGCGAGGTCGAGCCGTCGGCGGCGCTCGAGCAGTTCGCCGGGCTGCCGTTTCGAAACCTCGGCTTCGCCCGCGCCGACGTCCATCGCGAGCTCCGCCAGGGCGCGCCCGAGGCGGTGCTGGCCGAGGGCAAGACGCCGGCCGAGACTGCCCGGATCGTCGAGGCGATGGTGGCGGGCGGAGCCGGGAGCGTGCTGGTCACCCGCGCCGACGCCGACGCGCGCCGGGCGGTGCGCGAGGTGGCCCCGGACGCGCACGAGCACGAGCGAGCACGCCTCGTGTGGCTGACCCGGGCGGTGCCCGAGCCGCGCGGCGTGGTGACGATCGTCTCCGCCGGCACCTCCGACGGCGCGGTCGTGCACGAGGCGCGCGTGCGCGCCGAGTTGCTCGGCACCGAGGTCGTCGTGCACGAGGACGTCGGGGTGGCCGGCCTGCACCGGATCGCCTCCGCCCTGCCCGACCTCGAGCGGGCCGATTGCGTGGTCGTGGTGGCCGGGATGGACGCGGCGCTGGCCAGCGTGGTGGGCGGCCTCGTGGCCGCTCCGGTCATCGGAGTGCCAACCTCGGTCGGCTACGGCACCGCCGACGGCGGGCGCACGGCGCTGAACGCGATGCTCACCTCGTGCGCGGCGTCCCTGGCCGTGGTCGGGATCGACGACGGCTTCGGTGCGGGCACAATCGCCGCGCGGATCGCCCGGGGCCGCGGGTGATCGCCTACCTCGACTGCGCCGGCGGGCTGGCCGGCGACATGCTGATCGCCGCGCTGCTCGACGCCGGCGCCTCCGAGACCGCGCTGCGTGAGGTACCCCGCTCGATCGGGCTCGCGGGGGTCGAGCTCCACGTGAGCCGCGTACAGCGCCACGGCGTCGGCGCGCTGCACCTCGAGGTGGCGCTCCCGACGCCCGACCTTCACGACCACGACCATCCCCATCGCAGCTGGCGCTCGATCCGCCGCCGGCTATCCGACGCGGAGCTCCCAGACCGGGTGCGAGAGCGGGCGCTAGCCGTGTTCGAGCGGCTGGCCGAGGCCGAGGGCAGGGTCCACGGCGTGGCGCCCGACGACATCCACTTCCACGAGCTCGGCTCCGAGGACACGCTGGTCGACGTGGTCGGCGCGATCGCGCTGCTCGACGATCTCGGTGTCAGCACGCTCGTGTGCTCGCCGCTGCCGATCGGCGGCGGGGTGGTGCGCACGGCTCACGGTGTGCTGCCGCTGCCGGCACCGGCCACCGCGGCCCTGCTCGTCGGCGCGCCGATCTTCGGCGTCGACCTGCAGGCGGAGCTGGTCACGCCGACGGGCGCGGCAATTGCCAGCACGCTGGCCGACCGCTGGGGCGCGCTGCCGGCGATGTCGCTGCGGGCGATCGGCTACGGCGCCGGGACGGCCGACTTCCGCGACCGCGCCAACCTGGTGCGCGTGCTGATCGGCGACGCGTCCGGCGCGCCGGGCGCTCAGCCCCGCGGGCAGGTGGTCGTGCTCGAGACCAACCTCGACGACCTCATCCCCGAGCTCGTACCCGATGCCGTCGAGCGCTGCTTTGCCGCCGGTGCGCTCGACGTGTGGACGGCGCCGGTGACGATGAAGAAGGGCCGGCCCGGCGTCGTCCTCTCCGCGCTCGCCCGCCCCGACGCGGAGCCGGCGGTGGCACGGGCGCTGCTCGAGCACACGAGCGCGCTCGGAGTCCGGATCGTGCCGATGCGCCGGTATGAGCTCGAGCGCGAGGAGCGCACCGTCGAGATCGACGGGCACGCGGTGAGGATCAAGCTGGCCCGTCTGGACGGGCGCGTGGTCAACGTCGCCCCCGAGCACGACGACTGCGCCGCGCTGGCCCGCGAGATCGGTGCGCCGGTAAAGTTCGTCTGGTCCGCGGCGCTCGCCGCCGCGCGCGAGCTGAGATGACGAGCACCGCGCAACTGGAGGAGCTGATTCGCCCGCTCGGCAGCGCCGTGGTCGCGTTCTCGGGCGGGGTCGACTCCTCGCTGGTGGCGGCGATCGCCGCGCGTGCGCTCGGGGATCGCGCCGTCGCCGTCACCGCCGTGTCGCCGGCTCTGGCCACCGGCGAGCTGCCGGGCGCCCAAGCGGTCGCGGCGGCGATCGGGATCGCCCACCGCGTGATCACGACCGACGAGCTGGCCCGTGAGGAGTATCGCCGCAACGATCGCTATCGCTGCTACCACTGCAAGACCGAGCTGTACGACCGGCTGGGGGCGCTCGCCCGGGCCGAGGGGTACGCCGTGGTGCTCTCGGGCGCGAACGCCGACGACGCCGGCGACTGGCGGCCGGGGCTGCGCGCCGCCGCCGAGCACGGAGTCCGCCACCCGCTGCTCGAGGCGAACGTCGGCAAGAAGCGAGTCCGCGCGCTCGCCCGCGAGCTGCGGATTCCCAGCGCCGAGAAGCCGGCCTCGCCGTGCCTGGCCTCACGGCTGCCCTACGGCACGGCGGTGACCCCTCAGGCGCTTGCCCAGGTCGATCGAGCCGAGCGGGCGGTCAGGGCCCTGGGATTCCGCGTCCTGCGGGTTCGTCACCTGGGGCGGCGGGGACGGGTCGAGCTGGCCGCCGAAGAGCTGCCGCGGGCGCTCGGCGATCCACAGCCGGTGCTGGCTGCGGTGCGCGCCGCGGGCTATCACGAGGCCGAGCTCAGCCCCCGCCCGTTCCGGTCAGGCTCGCTCAATGGCCCCGTCGCGCTGCCGGTGACGACCGTCTCATAGGGGCCTCGCTGCGCTCGGCGTCCAGCCGGATGACGCGCGGCCGGCCCGGCCGTGGCGAGGCCGGATGCCGAGCGGGCCGTGCCGCGCGGCCGGCTACTCCGGGCGTTTTCAGGTCGTGTGGCTTCCTGTCTCTCGGGTTTTGCTTTCGGCTGGCGCCTCAGCCCGACCTGCGGCCGCAGCCCCGTTGGTTGGACTGCGCGGTATTTGGCAGTGAAGGGTCGGGGAACGACCATAACGTGGAAAGAGCGCCAGTCGTGCCTCGCGCGATTCACGTTGTGGGCGCAGGACGACCGTAAAGTGACACAGCGCCGTGCCGACATCGCGCGTTTCCACGTTATGGTCGGCGAAGCCCCCGCACCCCACCCTTCACCGCCCCAATACCAGGCAGCTCACCCACCCGGGCTGCGCCCGCAGCCCGCGGGCTGAGGCGCCAGCCGGCAGCCCAACCCGAGAGACCAAAGCGACTCGAACGCACAACGCCCGGAGTAGCCGGCCGCGCGGCACGGCCCGCTCGGCATCCGGCCTCGCCACGGCCGGGCCGGCCGCGCGTCATCCGGCTGGACGCCGCGCGCAGCGCGGCCCCACTCGACGGTCCACAGCGCGGGCGCTATTCGACCATCCGCCGCGCCGCCTCGACCTGGTCGGGCGACGGGCCGCCCTGCTCGAGCGCGCGGAAGGCGTGGAGCACCGCCATCGGATCGCGAGCGTGGCGCTTGGCGGCCATCGTCAGCGGCTCGTGGAAGGCGCCTCCGCAGTGGGCGCAGGCCCAGTTCAGATCGCTCATCAGCCGGGCGGCGCGTCCGTCCGGGTAGCGCTTGAGCAACTCGATGATCGTCGTCGAGCCCCGGATCTCGGCCTCGGTCATCTCGCCTTCAGGGTAGCTCCGCCGGAGACCCGGCGAGGCGGCTAGGCGTGCGGCTTACCGCCCGTGCCCCACTGCTTGGCCGGGATGCCCTCGACGATCACGTGCGTCTCACCGCGGATCTTCTCGGTCGTGCACTCGACCACCGCGTCGGTCACCTTCTGGATCAGCTTCGGAACCGTCTCCTCGTTGATCCGCGTGTCGTACAGCTTGACCTCGATGAGTGGCATCGTGTCCTTCCTTTCGGTTTCGGGATTCAGCGCTCGACGTGCTTCGAGATTCAGCGCTCGACGTGCCGGCTGCCGCCGTCCGGTCCGAGGACCAGGTCTCGCTCGGGGTCGGCGACGTGGTCGAGCGGGACGGGCGACAGCGCTTCGAAGAACTGACATCCGCCCGCGGAGCGCAGCTCGTGCTCGACGCCGCGGTTGACCACCACGGTGTCACCGGCTCGCAGGGTCCTCCGCTCCGAGCCGACCGTCATCTCGACCTCGCCCTCGAACACGTACATCACCTGCTCGGTGTGCTCGTGGGAGTGGCGCGGGACTTCCGCCCCGGGCTCGTAGCGCACGCGGCAGAGCAGCACCTGCTCGCCGCCGATCGAGTGCAGCGAGACCCGCGGGAAGAGCGACAGCGGTTCCCGGCCCTCCCAATCCGCAAACGGTGAGGTGGCTTCACCAGTGCTCATCAGACCTCCAGGAAGCCGGCGCCGCCGTTGGCCGAGACCGTGCGCAACGAGATCTCCTCGTCGAAGATGACCCGCTTGCCTTCGCGGCGCGGCTGTGCCCGGGCCTTGATTGCCCGTAGCACGCGCTCCGGAGTGGCCGGATACTCGGTCACCCAGACCCCGACCGCGTCGTGGATCGCCGCCGCGATCGCGGGCGGCTGCGCGTTGTTGGCCATCTCGCCGATCGCCTTGGCCCCGAACGGGCCGTCGACGGAGGGATTCTCGAGGATCACGTTGTCGAGCTCCGGCAGGTCCTCGATCGCCGGGGCCAGGTAGGCGCCGAACTGCTCGCCGCGGTGCTCGGCCGAGGGATAGTGCGGATAGGACTCCTCGAGCAGCCCGAGCCCGAGGCCCATCATCGCCCCGCCCTCGATCTGGCCCTCGACGAGGACCGGATTGATCGCCCGGCCGACGTCATACACCTGGACCAGGCGGCTGACGGTGACCTCGCCGGTCTCGTCGTCGACCTCCACGTCAGCCACGCAGGCGGCGTAGGAGACGGCCGAGTGCGGCTCGGCCTGTACGGACCCGTCGTCGTCGTTGACCTCGGCGAACGGCTTCAGCGCCGTGCCCTGCCCCGAGATCAACTCGCCGTAGTTGTAGGTCGCCGCCCCGGCCACGTCGGCGACCGAGATCTTTCGGTTCGGGGCGCCCTTGGCCACCACCTCGCCGTCGGCGATCTCGAGGTCGCCGGGATCGATCTCGAGCTCCTTGGAGGCGATGTCGAGAATCCGCTCGCGCACTCGCTCGGCGGCGAAGCGGACCGCGTTGCCGCCGATGAACGTCCCGCGCGAGGCGAACGTGCCGGTGCACACCGCCGAGGAGTCGGTATTGGAGTTGTCCATCGTCACCCAGTCGTAGGGCACGCCGAGCGTGTCGGCGACGATCTGCGTGTGGACGGTCTTCGAGCCCTGGCCGATGTCGACCGTGCCCGAGAAGACGTCGACGCGTCCGTCGGGCTTGAGCTTGATCCAGGCCTGGGTCGGATCCCCGTTCTGGTTCATCCCGGTGGGGTACTCGATCGTCGCAAACCCGCGACCCTGGTGCCTGGCCATCAGGACCTCCCTCCGTTGCTAAGCACATGCGCGCCCTCGGGCGCCTGCTGAGCGGCCAGGTGCTCGGGCAGGAGCTCGCCGCTGCGGCGCGCGGGGGTCATCGCGGTGTACTCGGGCCCGAGCCGCTCGCCCACCCGCTCGGCCGCGGCCAGCGTCACCGGCACCGTCGAGGGATCCTGCATTACCACCCGGTTGGCGGTCGTGTCACCGATGCGGTTGGCGTTCTTCAGCCGCAGCTCCCACGGGCTGAGCCCCAGGGTCTCGGCGATCCGTGTCATCTGCAGCTCGACCGCCATCGACACCGAGGTCACGCCGAAGCCGCGCATCGCCGTGGTCGGCACGCGGTTGGTGAACACGACGAAGCCGTCGAAGTGGACGTTCGGGATCGTGTACGCGCCGGTGTGATGGAACCCGTGCTTGGTCAGCCCGTAGGGGGAGAAGCGCGCGTAGGCGCCGGCGTCGTGCAGGGTGAGCATCCGCCGGCCGAGCATCCAGCCGTCGTTCGAGACCGCGTCCTGGATCTCGATGTGCCACGGGGCGCGCGTCGAGGAGGCCAGGAACTCCTCCTCCCGCGTCCAGCGCCACTTGACCGGCCGGTGCGCCTTGAGCGCCAGCAGGCAGGTGATCGTCTCAGCCGCCGTGTCGACCTTGCCGCCGAAGCCGCCGCCCACCGTGCCGCCGATCAGCTTGACCCGGTTCAGCGGCACCTGCAGGTGCGCGGCGATCACCCCGAGCGAGAAGTACATCGCCTGCGTGCACGTGTATACGGTCAGCCGCCCGCTGGCCTCGGGAACCACGAGCGCGATCTGGGTCTCGAGCGGGCAGTGCTCGATCGCCGCGGGCCGGTAGGCGCCCTCGACGATCACGTCCGCCTTCTCGAACGCCCACTCGACGTCACCCTTGCGCACCCGCCGGTGGTTGTAGGGCCCGAAATGCGGATACACCGGCCCCCACTGGTGGATCGACGGCGCGTCGGGATCGAGCCCCTTGCGGATGTCGAACAGGGCGGGACGCTCCTCGTACTCGATCTCGATCGCCGCCACCGCCTCGTGCGCGGTTTCGACGTCCTCGGCGGCGACGGCGGCGACCGGCTGACCGCGGTAGCGGACCTCGCCGTCGGCGAGGAGCGGCTCGTCGGCCGGGACGCCGAGCGCCTCGAGATGCCCGTAGACGTTCTTGGGCACGTCGGCCGCGGTGACCACCGCGCGCACGCCCGGGAGCTTCTCCGCCTTGCTCGTATCGATCCGCGTGATCGCGGCATGGTGGTGAGGCGAGCGCAGCGCCTTGGCGACGAGGGTGCCGGCGACGCGCACGTCGTCGACGTACACCGTGCGGCCCGTCGTGTGCGCGAGCCCGTCGTAGCGTGGAAGCCTTGCGCCAACCGCTTTCATGCTGGTGCCCCCTTTGGTTCGACCGCCGGCTCGGAGGGCTCCGCCACCAGCAGTCCTTGCTCTTTCTCGACGTCGACGTCGCCGCGCGAGGCGGCGATCACGGCATCGACGATCTTGACGTAGCCGGTGCACCGGCAGATGTGGCCGCTCAGCGCCTCGATCACCTGCTCGCGCTGCACCTCCCTGCCGCCGTTTCGATTGATCAGCGCGTGTGAGGCCATCAACATGCCCGCGGTGCAGTAGCCGCACTGGGCGGCGTACTTCTGGTGGAAGGCGGCCTGGATCGGCGAGAGGTCTCCCGGCGTGCCGAGGCCCTCGACGGTGGTGATCTCGTGTCCCTCGGCCGCGGCCACCGGCACCAGGCAGCCGCGCCGTGGCTCGCCGTCGAGCAGCACCGTGCAGGCGCCGCAGCCGCCCTGCTGGCAGCCGGCCTTCGGGCTGAGGACGTCGAGCTCCTCGCGCAGCACCTGGAGCAGCGAGGTCAGCGGTGGGCTCGAGATCGCGCGGGTGACGCCGTTGACGGTCAGTTCCATGCTCAGCCTCCTTGAAGCCGCTCGAGGGCTCGGGTGACCAGGGTGGGGAGGACCTGGCTTCGGTACCACGCCGACGCCAGCGCGTCGTCGTGCGGGGTGACCCCGTCGGTTGCGGCGCCCGCCGCCTGCGCCGCCGCGGCGCCGCCGGCCAGCGCCCGCTCGACGGCGGCGAGGCGGACCGCTCGGGGGCCGACCCCGGCGGCCGCGACGCGGATCCCGTCGGCCAGCTCCGCGCAGGCCACCGCCATGACCGCGTAGGAGTGGGCGTGCGCGCGGCGCAGCGACAGGTACGCCGCCCGTCGCGGGCGCTCGAGCTCGACGGCGAGCACCAGCCGCGCCTCGCTGTGCGCGCGGCCCAGGAACTCGTCGATCGAATCGGTGCGCTCACCTCCGGCGCCGGCCGAGCGGACGCTCGCGCCGGCGGCCAGCAGCGCCGCCTGGAGATCGCCGCGCGGGCTCTCGGCGCCGGGGGGCGCGCACAGGTTGCCGCCGAGCGTGGCCTGACTGCGAACCTCCGGGTCGGCGACGTCGCCCGCGGCCGAGGCCAGGGGCTCGACGCCGGACGCGGCCACGTCGGCCAGCCGCGTCATCGCCCCGATCTCGATCCTGCCGTCGCCGGTGATGCCCTCGAGCCCGGCGCGGGTGAGCATCAGCGTGCGCCCTCCCGTGGGATACCGGCCGTGCGTGATCTCCGGCATCAGGATGGTGCCGCCGGCGAAGACGGTCACACCGCGTCCGTCGCCGAATGCCTCGACCGCCTCCGCGGCCGAGGCCGGCATGGCCAACTCAGTGTCGCTGGCGCGCAAGAACCTCTCCTCTCAATGCGTCGGGTGCTGAACGAGGACCCTTCAGAGGGCAGCCGGCCGACACTCTAACGCCGCGCTGCGGAAATTTCTCAAGGGCTACAGTGGGATCCGAGTGAAGGGCTTTCGCGACATCCACGAGCTCGAGGAGGCGCTGCTGGATACCGCCTACCTGCCCGACCGCGGCCTTGCCACCGCCCTGTACCTGGCGCTGAAGGTGGGCAAGCCATTGCTGC
>JAFAXX010000062.1 GCA_019240655.1 Solirubrobacterales bacterium | reverse complement strand
GCGCTGCCCGACCGAGACATCGACCGCCGCGCCTGGCACCTGGCCGCAGCCGCGGCCGGCGTCGACGAACAGGCATCAGCCGCACTCGAGCAGGCGGGGGTACGGGCCCAGAATCGAAGCGCTTACGGAACCGCCGCCCTTGCGTTCGAACGTGCCGGAAGGCTGGCGGCCGACGGGGAGCACCACTCCCGGCTGCTGCTGTCCGCCGCCCGGCAGAGCTGGCACGCCGGGTCCGTGCCACGGGCTGTGGCGCTGCTCGACGAGGCCCGCGCATCCACCGAAGCGCCCGCGAGCCTGCTCGAGATCGACGAGCTGGCCGGCCACATCGCGACCCGCCAGGGACCGGTGATGCAAGGCCACGCGATCCTCACCGCCGCAGCCGAGCACGCCGATCCAGACCGCGCGATTGCGATGCTGGTCGAAGCCACGGGAGCCTGCTTCTACGCCGGCAATCCGCCGGAGATGCTGGTGATCGCCGAACGAGCCTCGAGCCTGACGCCGAAGCACGCTTCGATGCGCACCCGCTTCCTGGCCTCGATCGCGATCGGAATCGCCCACGTCGCCGGCGGGGACGCCGCCGCTGGCTCGGAGGCGATCCAGCAGGCGGTCTCCCTGGCGGGTGCATCACCCGAACTATGCGACGACCTGCGGCTCCTTCCGTGGCTGGCGATGGCGCCGATCTTCCTGCGTGAAACAAGCGCCGGCCGCGCGCTGCTCGACCGCGCGGTCGAGGTCGCCAGAGAACGCTCGGCGATCGGGAGGCTGCCGCTCGTGCTCGACCTGATCGCCCTTGACCACGCCACCACCGACCGCTGGGCGGTGGCCGAGGCCACATACCTGGAGGCGATCGGTCTCGCCCGCGAGACCGATCAACAGACGGATCTCGCGTTCGGGCTCGCAGGACTCGCACGACTACAGGCCCGCCGGGGACGCGAACGCGAGTGCCGGGCCAACGTCGCGGAGACCGTCGAGCTCTGCGATCGCCTCGGGACGCGGCTGTTCGAGGTGTGGGCGGTCGAGGCACTCGGCATGCTCGAACTCGGTCTCGGCGACACCGAGCGGGCGGTCGAGCACCTCGAGCGCCAGCAGCGTCTGGTCAAAACGCTGGGTTTCAGCGATCCGGACCTGTCGCCGGCGCCCGAGCTGATCGACGCGTACTGCCGACTTGGGCGCGTCGAGCAAGCACGTGCGCTGGCCGACGAATTCATCGCCGCCGCCCAGGCCAAAGGTCAAGCCTGGTCGATCGCCCGGGCGCTCCGTGGCCAGGGACTCGCGGCCTCGGCCGATCGGTTCGCCGCCAGCTTCGAGCAGGCGCTCGAGCAGCACGCCGGCACGCCCGACGCGTTCGAGACGGCGCGCACACAGCTCGTCTACGGAGCGCGACTGCGGCGCACGCGCAACCGCAAGCTGGCGCGCGAGCACCTGCGCGGCGCGCTCGGGACATTCGAGCTACTCGATGCGCGTCCCTGGATCGATCTTGCGCGCGCGGAGCTCGCCGCGAGCGGCGAAACCCTCCGACGTCGAGACCCGAACACGATCGACGAACTGACGCCGCAAGAGCTGCAGATCGCGATGCTGCTCGCCAGCGGAAGAACGACCCGAGAGACGGCGGCAGCTATGTACCTCAGCCCCAAGACGATCGAGTACCACCTGCGCCACGTGTATCTGAAGCTCGACATCCACTCACGGGAGGAACTCGCCCGAGCGCTCGCCGGTTATAGGCCCGAGCGCTCGACCCAGCAAGCGCGAGACACAGCCCGCACGCAGGCGTGAGTTCAATGCCCGACTCGAGGAGAGTCACAAAGACTGAGGTTGTCCCGCTCGTCGTGGAATTTTCAGTGCTTGGCGGGGGTTATACATCGAGGGTGGTGGCGAGCTCGTTGTTGCGGCGTTTGGTTAGGTCGTGTTCGATCGCGACGCGAGGCGGGCGAGTCCGCGGTAGCCCTCGACCTCGCGGAATCGGGTCTCGGCTTCGAGCATCTCGACGGCGGTCCAGCGCAGGCGCATCTCGGTATCCGTTGCTCCTATGTCAAGGGAGGTGTGCTGTTTGCGGGTTTCTGAGTGAGTCGATGAGGTGTCGGGTCGCTGGGAAGCGCGTAATTCGGGGGTGCTGTTGGTCACGGTGGGGTCGGCGAGGGCGGCAGAGGGCGTTAGAACGCGTCGTTGGCGTCGAGGTCGTCGGAATTGGTCGTGATTGCGTCGTTTCGCGGCAGCCGCGATCGGCCCCGGCTGTGACTCGGGGGCCGGGAGCGGGCTGCGGATGGCTGCTGTGGTCGAGGTGACTGGCGGTTAGGTGATGCAGCTCATCGGCATCGGCCCGGTGATCGTGCGGTCGACCTCGCGGCGGGGAGCTGGCCGTTCGGGGATCGTGATCGGGTCGGGCGCGACCGGGTCGGCGGCGAGCACCGGCTCGGTTGCGTGCGCAGGTTCGACCGGTGGTTCGGTGAGTAGCCGCCAGAAGCGGCGGGCGAGGTAGCGCTTGAGGCAGCGCAGCGCGCCTTTCTTGGTCTTACCCTCGGCGCGTTTGCGGGCGAGGTACTCGCGGGTGGCGGGGTCGCGCTGGGCGCGAGTGATCGCGATCGTGTGTAGCCCCCGGTTGAGCTGCCGGTCCCCGCCGCGGTCGAGCCGATGCTGGGTTCGCTGCCCCGTTGAGCACGGGATCGGGGCAGTGCCCGACTGGCGGCCGAAGCAGGCGTCGGAGCGGAATCGCTGTGCGCCGGCGGTCCGTCCGATCAGCAGCCCGGCGGTCAGCGTGCCGCAGCCCTGCTCTTCGAGCAGCCCGGGTCGATAGACCCGGATCAGGCCGAGCAACTCGCGCTCGAGCTCGCCGGCCTGGCGGGTGAGCGCGCGGATGTGCGCCAGCTCCTCGCGCGCGATCCGCAGCCGCACGCTCGGGGCGAGCCGTCGTAGCCGCCGGTCGAGACGCCCGAGCGCGCGTAGGTCGGACAGCGCGCCGCGCTTGAGCTTGGCCTCCAGCTCGGGGCACAGCTCGAGCAGATGCCAGCGCAGCCGGTTCTGCATCCGGGTGCGCTCGCGGACCAGATCCTCCCGGTGGTCTGAGATCAGCCGGACCTCCATCGCCCGTTCGTCCAAGTACGCGACCGGGAAGCGATCGACGCCGTCCTTGACGACCGCGCGGGCGACCGCCTGCGCGTCGATCTGATCGGACTTGCCACGCTCACGCTCGCCGCGACGAGAGGCGCCCATCAGCTTCGGCGCCACCCGGACGACCCGCTCCCCGGCAGCGAGCAGCGCCTGCTCCAGGCGCCGGGAGACCTGCCGGCAGTCCTCGATCGCCCACACCCGCTCCTCGTCCAGCGTGCGCGCCCAGCGGACCGCCGCCTGATGCCCGGACTCGTCCGCGTTGATCTCGCGAGAGCCGCGGACCCGGCCGGTTCCCTCGTCGACCGCCGAGAGCGCGTGGGAGCGCTTGTGCGTGTCCGTCCCGATCACGATCATCTGCACCGTCCCTTCATTTGGTTGACCGCCGATGGAGCGGATCTCCGGCGGACAGACCTCTGTCGGGGCTGATGCCAAGCTCCTATCAAGTCACGCCGGTGATCCTCGGGCGGCGACGGGCGACACAACGGATACCAGCCATACCGGCCAGCACCGGCCGGCCGGTCGGCAGCCGGTTATAGAGTCAGCCCGCCGCCGGCCCGAGGACATACCGGCCGAGTCGGACGTCACCGGCCCGCGGCTATGAGACGCTGACACAGAGGCCGGTTATCCACGGCCACCAGCTGGAGGAGCTGATCAACGCACCGCGGTTTCCCGCCGCCTTATTTGTCCCGGCGCCTGGTGTCAAGCGCCGTTTGTGGTGAAGAGTTAGGCCCGGCCGGGGGGTGCGTGGGCGCGGTGACTGGAACGGGTTGCGCGCGGACGCCCGGCCTTACTTTGGTCCACGGCCCCGCCGTGCGGCGGGTCGGCGACAAGATGTTCGATGGGGTGATCCAGCTGGGGGAAGCGTTGCGGCCGCTCGATCTTTCTAGGCCGTCCACGCGAACGTGTCGGCAGCGGCAGTGAGGGAGCCGGCCGCGGCGCATCGGTGTGAGTCAGGGCTTGACGCGCGCGAACGATTGGTGTGGCGAGGTTCGTGGTGCGGTATGCCGGCCTGCTGGCCGGCGCTCGTTGTCCCACAGCCGAGCCGAAGCCCGGGTCAAGCGGCCACGGCATCTACAGGCTCGTGGGTTGCTGGACGCTCGGTACTGCGAGCACTGCCGCTTGACGCGCGGCGCGCGGCTGCGCTACGTCGCCGCTCGTGTTCGGGTGGCGCGAGCGCGTCGTCGCCGAGTTCGCGCAGCGTGTGGTAGCAGCGGTTGAGCAGCTTGCGCGCGAGCGCCAGGCAGGCGCGGTTGCCGCCGAGCCGCTCGGCGGCCTGCAAGTAGTAGTCGCGCTCCGGCGAGCCCGGCCTGCGAGCGGCATGGGCTGCCTCATATAGCGCCCAGCGCAGCGCCGGCGGGCCCTGGCGGGAGAGGCGTCCCGGCGCTCGGTGGCGATCGGATTGGTAGACGGTGATGTCCATCCCGCCGTAGCGGACCGCGTCTCGGCTGTTGGAGAACCGCCGGCAGTCGCCGAGCTCGGCGAGGACCGTGACCGCGACCAGGCCCCCGATCCCGTAGTACCGGTCGACCAGCGCCCGGCAGCCCATCTGCCGCCGCGCATAGTCGCGCAACTCGCTGGTGAGCGGGGCGAGCTGCGCATCCAGCGCGTCGATCATCTCAAGCGAGACCGTGATTTGCTGACGAGCCGTGTCGGGCAAGGCCAGGTCTGCAAGCCAGTCGCGGCCGTCGCCCTTCATCAGCTGGCGCCGCTGCGGGCAGCCATGGTGATACAGCACCGCCTGGATCCGCTGCTGCCACTCCGAGTGCTGCTCGATCAGCGTGTGCCGCAGCCTCACCTGCGCGCGCAGATCGAGGATGTGATCGGGCGGGATCCACGACTCCGGCAGCCGGCCGGCCAACAGCAGCTCGCGATGATGGCGGGCGTCCGCCCGGTCGGTCTTCGCGCGCTTCTTGTTCCCGCGCCGCGCCGCGGTCTCCGCCGGCTCAGCCAGATGCACCACCGCGCCCACCGCCCGCAGCTCCTCAACAAGAAACCGCCAGCCAGTCGTCGCCTCGAGGGCAACCCTCCAGCTGCTGGCCAGCGAACCGCCCAAGGAACCGCCGAACCCCAGCTCGGTCGGCCGGCCTCACCCGCGCGCGGCAGATCTCGCCCGTCGCGAGATCGATCCACTCAGCGGTGATCTGCGCCCGATGCTGGTCAACGCCCATCATGATCGACATCCGCAAACCTCCCTCCTCGCGCGCAGCGAGCAGCGTCAAGCCTCCGACTCATCGAATACGTTGGGCGGCGGTCGGTGCCTTCTGTTAAACGGCCGGCCGCGCGGCTGCAACCCGCGCGCGCCTACCTATGCTGTTCGACACGAAGGCCCCGGCCACCTGCAAGCCGCGGCCTCACGCGCCACCCCCGGAACACGACCCGGGACATGACATCTTTCGGCCGCCGGCATTCGCTTCTCGGCCATCCTGTTCCCGCCGCGGGATTATGCCCTCCTTGCGGTCGGCTTACCGGACCCAGCGATCCGGACCTCGACGGGGTTACCGCGTTCCGCACGGGTGATCTGCGACCGGGGTGGGTCCCCTCTCTACCCCGAGGACGGTGGTGCTCTACCCGGCCATCAGCGTCTCCATGGCCGGCACCCGCCGCTTCTCAGCGGCTAGTCCCTGTACCCCGCCTGCGGCATCCCACCTCGCGGGGGTAACGGTAACGAGGCATCAACGAGGGTTCACGCGATTGACCCGTCCGGTCTTCCCCTCGCCTGTGGCCACCCGGGTGGAACGGGCCGCCCTTGGGCTTTCCCCCGGGCTTCGCACCCCGCCGACCAAGAGCCAGACGACGCACGCCGAGGTGGGGACAGGCCATCGAGCACGGACCTGGAACCACCGCTCAACTCACATCCGTCGATCTCCAATCCGGTAGTTCACTCGTGTCGTGCGACCTCGCGTCGCACCGTCGAACGCGGTCACGCCGACGGCTGGGCGGCGGTGATTGCAT
>JAFAXX010000041.1 GCA_019240655.1 Solirubrobacterales bacterium | reverse complement strand
TCGACGCGGCCGGACTCGCCGCTGCCCTCGTGCTGGTCGATCCTGGTGCTGAGCACGCCGGCGAGCGCACCGGCGATCAGCACGAACACGAACCAGCCGATGATCGCGCGTTTGCGGTGGCGGGCGCTCCACGCGCCGGCCCGGGCGGCGAGGTTCGATGTGAACATGGGTTTCGCTCCTCCTGACTCGGTTGGTCGTGCGCTGTCAAGCTCCCACCGCCGCCCCGCCGCCACCAGGACGCCAGCTGGCGTCTCGGGGTGGGGAAAACCGGAGAGCGCCGACGGCAGTCATCCGCATTGCGCCTGACGCCCTTGGCGGCCATCCTTTCCCCGTGCCCCCGGTAGGCGCCACCATCGCCCGTCGCCCGCTGACCTGGGACTGCTGGCGCGAGACGCTGTACCTGATCGTCGGCTTCGCGACCGGCTCGCAGTGCGGGACCGGATACCCCGCCCTGCCCGTGCTGATCCTCTCCCAGTACGTCGAGCAGACCATGGCCGAGGGGCGCTCGAACCATGCCATCGCCGAGATCCTCGTGGTCACCCCGGGCGCGGTCGAGAAGCACGTCTCGAGCATCTTCGGCAAGCTCGAGCTGCCAACGGGCGGGGGGACAACCGCCGTGTGCTGGCCGTGCTGGCGTACCTGCGCGCGGGCGCCTGACGCTCAGGCGCCGCGCTCGTCGCGCTCGGCCCACGCGAGCAGCGGCTCGAGCGAGAACGCCCGGTCGTCGATCCCGCGGTGCAGGTCGCCGAGCCGGGCGAAGCGCTCCGGCATCGAGGCGAGGGTCAGCTCGCCGGGGACGACGTCGTCGATCTCCGCCCAGGTGATCGGCGCGGACACCGTGCCCTCGACCACGCCGCGGACCGAGTACGCGCTGGCGATGGTGTGATCTCGGGCATTCTGGTTGAAATCGACGAACGCCTTCTCGGGCGCGCGGTCCTTGCGCCACCAGGTCGTGGTCGCGTCGTCGGGAAGCCGGCGTTCGACCTCACGGGCGAACGCCAGCGCCGCGCGCCTGACGTCGGGAAAGCCCCAGCGAGGCTCGATCCGCACGTAGATGTGCAGCCCGTTCCCGCCCGAGGTCTTCGGCCAGCCAACCACCCCGAGCTCGTCGAGCACCTCCTGGGCGGCATGGGCGACGCGCCGCACCCGGGGGAAGTCGCAGCGCGGCATCGGGTCGATGTCGATTCGCCACTCGTCGGGGCGCTCGACGTCGGCGCGCCGCGAGTTCCACGGGTGGAACTCGACCGTCGACATCTGCACGGCCCAGATCACGCTGGCCAGCTCGGTGACGCACAGCTCGTCGGCGTAGCGGCCGTAGCGCGGGAAGTGCAGCCGAACCGTCTGCAGCCACTCCGGAGCTCCGGACGGGATCCGCTTCTGGTGGACCTTCTGGCCGTCGACGCCGCTCGGGAAGCGATGGAGCATGCACGGCCGCTCGCGCAGCGCCCGCACGATTCCCTCGCCCACGCTCACGTAGTAGCGGGCGAGGTCGAGCTTGGTCTCGCCGCGGGCGGAGAAGTAGACCCGCTCGGGGTTGGTGATCCGTACCGTCCGGCCGCCGATCGACAGCTCGACCGGCTCGGCCTTGTCAGTCGCCGGCATGTCCACCGTATCTTGCAGGACGACCGCGACCAGATGGGAGCAGAGATGAAGACGCGCAAGCTGGCCATGCTCGAGGTGTCCGCGCTCGGGCTTGGATGCATGGGGATGTCGGCGTTCTACGGGTCGGCCGACGAGGACGAGGCGCTCGCGACGATCCAACGCGCGCTCGAGCTCGGGATCGATTTCCTCGACACCGCGCAGTCCTACGGGCCGATGACCAACGAGGAGCTGGTCGGGCGGGCGATCCGGGGCCGGCGTGACGAGTATGTGATCGCGACCAAGTTCGCCCGCCGGATCGAGCCGACCACGAAGCCGGGCGACCTCTCCACCCTCGGGCCGCTGGACGGCTCCGCCGAGCACGTGCGCGCCGCGATCGAGGGATCGCTCCGGCGGCTCGGGACCGACCACGTCGACCTGTTCTACCAGCACCGCGTCGATCCCAATGTGGCAATCGAGGAGACGGTCGGGGCGATGGCCGACCTCGTCCAGGAGGGCAAGGTGATCCACATCGGCCTGAGCGAGGCGGCTTCGGAGACGATCCGCCGGGCTCACGCGGTGCATCCGATCACCGCCGTGCAGACCGAGTACTCGCTGTGGTCGCGCGAGCCCGAGGCGGAGATCCTGCCCACCTGCAGGGAGCTTGGGATCGGCTTCGTGCCCTACTCGCCGCTCGGCCGCGGGTTTCTCTCGGGCCGCTTCAAGTCCCCCGAGGAGCTCGATGAGCGCGACTTCCGCCGCACCGGGCCGCGCTTCACCGGCGCGAACCTGCAGGCCAATTTGAGGCTGGCCGCCAAGGTCGCGGAGATCGCCGCGGAAAAGGGCATCACGGCGGCGCAGCTCGCGCTCTCGTGGGTGCTCGCGCAGGGCGAGGACCTGGTGCCGATCCCCGGCACCAAGCGCCGCGAGTACCTCGAGCAGAACGCCGGCGCGGTCGACGTCGCGCTGAGCGCCGAGGATCTGGCCCGGATCGATGCGGAGCTTCCGCCGCCGGCCGGCGAGCGCTACGACGAGGCCGGGATGGCGGCGGTCAACCTGTAGCCGAGCCGCTCAACCGGCGGGCGGCCGCACGGCGCCGCAGGCGGGCGGAGCGCCGCCCGCGCCTAGCCGCCCGCCCGCCTCCCGCGGCACGGGTGCTCGCCGGTCCGCCTGGGGTCCCGGGCACCGGCGCGAGCAGGTCGGTCTTCGGGTCAAGCGGCAGGATCTCGGGCGGACGGGGCGCCTGGGAGAAGTCGAAGTCACTGCTCAGATCGCCCAGCTCGGGGGCGGCCTCGCGGACGTCCGGCCGCGGATCGGGGCGGCCGTCGGTGTGGGGATCGAGCCGCTGGCCGCCCAGGAAGTCGTCCTCAATGAACTTCACGTAGGCGTCCGCGCTCAGCGTCTGGTGGTCGATGTAGCCATGGCGGGCGTACGGGCTGATCACCAGGCCGGGGACGCGGAGTCCGTATCCGTTCGCGTCCACGCGCGGCGGCGCGATGTGGTCGTAGAAGCCGCCCCAGTCGTCCCAGGAGAGGAAGATCGCCGTGCTGTTCCAGTCGGGGCCGCGCATGACGGCGTTGATCAGTCCGGTGACGTACGTCTGCCCGGCGCTGACCAGTGCCGGCGGGTGCTCGGAGACACGGCCGTTCGGGCCAATCCAGGACACCGCCGGGAGGGTGCCCGCCTTGGCGGCGCTGAAGAAGTCCGACAGCGACCTCACGTTCCCGACCTGGCCGTCCTGGCGGACGGTGTCGAAGTAGGGCAGCGGGTTCCAAATCCCGGGCGTCCGGGCGCTCTGGCCGACCGCGGCGCACGACATGGCCTGGTCGTTCTCGCAGTCGGGCTCGGAACCGGTGAAGACGTAGTAGCCCCAGCTGACGCCGTCGCGGTGCAGCAGGTAGGTCAGATCCGTCCAGGCGTAGTCCGGCGCGACCGGCGCGCGGATCCCGAGCCGGCGCTGGAAGTCCGGCGGGTTCCCCGGAGACTGGAGCGCGTTCTGGCAGCTCATCGGGTCGCCCTGCCGCCGGCACCAGGCCGACCACTCGGAGACGAGGTAGAGGTGGGCGGGCAGGCTCCAGGACGCGTTCGATTCGAACATGTGGTCCTGGAGGACGAAGTCGCGGGCATAGGTCCAGTAGTTTGGGATGTCGGCGCCGTTGTGGTAGCCCATGACGTCGGAGGCGCCGCCGCCGTCGCCGCAGGCCGGGTTGAACGTCTGGGCGCAGCCGGCCAGCCCGGCCTGCTGCTGCTGGACGAACCCGTCCATCCGGCCGCCGTCGATGTCAGCGGTGGCGCTCGCGGCGCCATGGGGGCCGCCGAGGTTCCGGTCCTGGCGGTCGTGGAACGGCCGGACACACGTACCGGAGCGCGGATCGGATATGCACACCGCCGGTTGGCCGCCCCGCATCGGAATCCCGTCGGCGCCGGGATAGGTACCGAAGTAGGAGTCGAACGAGCGGTTCTCCTGCATGATGATGACCACATGACGAATCTTGTGGATGTCCGCCGACGGCGCTCGGGCGCTCGTCGTCGTCGGGCTCGGCGCTGCGGCTGTGGTCCCGCTCGTCTGGGTCGGGCGCGCCGAGGTCGAGCTCGGGCGCCTCCGGGAGCCGCCCCCACAAGCGCACAGCGCGAGGACGGCCAGCGCGCACGCCGACACGCACCCCACGAGCGCACGGGTGCTCACAAGCGTCCTCGTCGTGTCCACCTGGATCGCCGCAGACGGGCGATCGTACCCGCGCTACGCGCTGAGGTCCGCAGTCAGGCCGGCGTCGGGCACGCGGGTTCTTGACGGCGCCGGTCACCGACCGTGCCTCCTGCGCCGCCGGAACCGGCGCCGCAGCAGGCGGTTCCGGCGGCGTGAGCTGGCGGACACCGGTAACCTGGGCTCGCCGAGATGCCCGACCTGATCAGCATTGTCGAGGCCGATCCCGACCTCGCCGACCTGCTGGACGAATCGCAGCTGGAGCGCGCCCGCCGTGAGGCGGTGACCCGGGTCCGGCGGCTCTCTCCGGGGGCATGGGACGCGGCCAGCGCGCTCGAGCCGGACACCCACCATCGCGGCTTCCTCGTCGTCGACGGGCTGCTCAGCCGGCAGGTCGAGGTGCTCGGCCGGCGGTGCGTCGAGCTGATCGGCCCGGCCGACGTGCTGCGGCCGTGGACGTGGGACGAGGAAGGGTCACACGTCAAGGCCGAGGTGGGGTGGATGGTGCTCGACCCGACCCGGCTCGCTGTGCTCGACCATCGCCTCGTGGCGAGGATGAATCCGTGGCCGAAGCTGGGCGAGGAGCTGTTCAGCCGGGGCACGCGAAGGGCGCACCACCTGGCCGTCGCGCTGGCCATCTCGCACCATCCCCGGGTCGAAGACCGGCTCCTCCTGACCCTCTGGCACCTCGCCGAGCGCTGGGGCAGGGTCCGGCCCGACGGCATCGCTGTCCCGCTTCCGCTCTCACACGAGCGCCTGGCCAACCTGGTCGGCGCCCATCGCCCGACCGTGACGACCGCGATGGGCAACCTGGTCCGTGCCGGGGCGATCAGCCGTGCCGATAACCAGGTCTGGATCCTCCACGGAGCGCCGCCCGAAGTCTTCCGTCATCACCGCCTGGTTGCGGCAATGAGCTGAGGTCGAGCGGCGGCCGGCCCCCCGCCGGGTCCGGCCGCGCGCTCGCGTATCTGATCGTTTGGCGTGGTCCTGCCCCCTGCCACGCGTTGATCAGATCCGGTTGGCGAAGAACGCCGCCAGGGCCAGGATGGCGATCAGGAACAGCAGCGGGTGGACGATCACCCCACCGGCGATAGCCACGATCAAGAGCACTACTGCGAGTACGAGAAGCAACGCTTCACCTCCGATTGGATTGCAGTAGTAATTCACCACCGAAGGCCGCAAGGCACGCGCGACCGTACGGCGGCGTACGTCCGGACGAGAACGTCTCAGCGGTCCTCGAGCGACCGCAACGCGGGGCGCTCAGCGATCGGCACCTCGGTGGCGGTGAAGTCCTGCCACGGGCGCAGGTAGCGGCCGTCGGGCGCCGGGCCGGGCCACCCGAGCCGCCGCTCGGCCGCCGCCAGCACCGCATACGCCATCTCGCCGAGGAAGCGCAGCGGCTGATGGCGATTGCGGCGCGTGCCGAGGTGGCTCTCGGCCAGGGCGTCGAGGCCGCAGAGCGCGAGCGCGTCGATCAGCACGGCGATCTCGACTCCGTAGCCGACCGGGAAGCGGATCGACTCGAGCAGCCGCCGCCGGGCGGCGAACTCGCCGGCGAGCGGCTGGGCGAACCCGGCCAGCCGCGGCTCGTGCAGGTTGAGCAGCGGCCGTGCCATCAGTTCGGTCACCCGCCCGCCTTCGTGCGCGAGCTCTAGCTCCCCGGCGCGCAGCGGCCGCTCGTAGGCTCCCTTGACGAACGCGATCGCAGGATCGGCGATCAGCGGGCCGATCAGCCCGAGCACGTGGCGCGGGACGGGATCGGCGGTATCGCCGTCGATGAAGCAGACAACCTCGCTGCGGGTGACGTGCACCGCCCGCCACATCGCGTCGCCCTTGCCGAGCGCGGGACCGAAGGCGCCGAGTACGTCGTCCTGCTGGACGACCCGGGCGCCCGCGGCGGCGGCGCGCTCGGCGGTGCCGTCGGCCGAGCCCGCGTCGATGACCAGTACCTCGTCGAGCAGCCCGTGGCCGGCGAGCGGTGCCACCGCGCGGGCAAGCACGGCCCCAATCGTCTCCGCGCACTCCTTCGTCGGGATCACCACGGCGACCGACGTGCCCGCCTTGACCGCCCGCAGGTGCTCAGGCGGGAACTGCTCGGCGGTGAAGCGCCGCCGCCGCGCCCACGCGGCGACGGCGCGCTCGACCTGCTCGGGCGGGGGCACGGCGGCAGCTAATCACCGCCGCGCCGTCCGCGCTCAGCCGCGCCGGGTGACCGGCTGGTAGAACAGGTAGTTGCCGATCCAGTCCGTGTAGTCGCCGGCTTCCGGCGAGCGCACGGGGTGGAAGCTCGAAGCCTGGCTGGTCGGCCCGCTCCCGTTGTATCGCGGGATCTCCGGATACGGGTACACGGGCCGGGTGAACGTCGCCCCGTTGTAGGTGTCGGTGGCGGTGACCTCCGCCGGCGCGGAGCCCTGCTCGACCCACTGCACCATCGGATACACCACGTCGAAGCTGCTGTTCGCGTACCCGCCCCCGCAGTGGTAGACGGTCGGGAACATGAACAGGCGCGCGAACTGCCGGGTCGAGGCCAGGCCGCCCATCCGGCTGACCAGCGTGTCGTAGTAGTCGACGGTTCCGAACGGAGGGATCCCGTTGTCGTCCCATCCCTGCCAGATCATCAGCTTGCCGCCGTGGCGGCGGAAGGCACGCAGGTTCGTGTCCATCGCGTCCCAGATGTTGGCGGTGGGGAACATCTCCCGGAAGCCGGCGTCGGTGAACTGCCACTGGCTGGGATCAGGGCCGAGCTGGCCGGGCGGGAGCAGCTGGTAGCGGAGATAGGGGAGGGACAGCCCGAAGTAGGCCAGCGCGGCCGAAGCGGGCACGGGGCCGCCGCCGGCGGGCGTCTGGGGCACCGCGAACACGTTCCAGCCCCCTTCGGACCCGTAGGGAAGCCCGCCGGGGTAAAGGCGCCGGCCGTGCTCGTCGACCGGTCCCTGGTAGATCTTGCGCGCGACGTCGACCTGCGCCGCGGTCAGGCACGAGGTGGTGTCGGTGCCCGCCGGGCACTGCAGCGTGGCCGGGTCGAAATGGCAGCTCCGGGGATCGGTGATGATCCCGTCGTTCGTGCCGTCGTCGTGGCCGCACTGGTTGATGACCGCCCGGGCCAGGGCCGGGAGCTTGTCGCTGGTCAGGATCGCGTTGCCGCTCGCGTCGGAGTTGACCCGGTACTGCCAGGTCTGCAGCTCGGCGTTCAGCGGACCCGCGATGATCTCGGGCGCCCCGGCGATGATCCCGTCGAAGTCGTCCGGATAGCGCTCGGCCATCTCCATCGCCTCGCGGCCGCCGTCCGAGCAGCCGTTGTAGTAGGAGTACTTCGGCGGGGTTCCGTAGTAGTCGGCGATGATCTTCTTTGCCACCACGTACATCGCCTGCTCTGACTCGTAGCCGTATTCGGTCCGGAGCTTTTGGTCGTTGAAGGCGAACAGCCCGGCGCCGCCGAGGCCGCCGGAGGTGGTGTGTCCCTCGTCGTCGGTCGCCATCGCGAAGTCGCCGCCCAGCGTCGCGTCGCACGACGGGAAGCTCTGGTTGCTGACCGTCCCGCAGTAGCCGCCGCAGCCGTTCTGGAGGTAGCGGCCCTGCCACGAGCTGTCAGGCAGCTTCAGCTCGAAGTGCGTCTGGGGCGCGATCATCCCCTTGACGTCGCAGTACTGCGGATTGCCGGCGGCCGCGGGCACGTCGGTCGCCGAGGCGATGCTCGTGGGGTAGTCCGGCAGCGCCGCCAGGCTGGTCAGTCCGGCAACCGCGGCGCAGCTCATCTTCGCCGGGATCGTCGGGCTGATCGGCGCCAGCGTGGCGGAGTCCCTCACCAGCTGGTGCGCGGGTCGAGCGCGGGCGGCGCCGCCGCCCAACCCGATCGCCAGCACCGCGGCGCATACGAGCGCCGCCGCCCCCAGCCCCACCATCGCGCGCCATGTGCGAGGCCCACCGAACCGATCCACCATCTCAGTCTCACTCCTCCAGCGAGTTGGCCGGACGCGGAGATGCTCGCGCCGCGCCGCTCGCTTGGCAACGCACACGGCGCGCACCGACAAGCCGCGCGGCAGCGACGGGCAAGCCCGCCGGGCGGCCGTCAGCGAACCGCGCGCGGGCGCGGCGCGGGCGGCCTCAGCGAACAGCGCGCGGGCGCAGCGCCTTACGGTCGATCTTGCCGACCGGCGTGACCGGAATCGAGTCGAGGATGTGCACACGCCGCGGATAGCGGTAGCCGCCGATCCGCGCCCGGGACCAGTCGATCAGCTCCCGCGCAGTCGCGGCGGCGCCGGGCCGCAGCGCGACAAAGGCGACCACCTCCTCCCCGTGGATCGCATCGGGCTCTCCGACCACGGCGGCCATCTGCACGGCGGGGTGCTCGACCAGCGCGTCCTCGACATCGCGGGGGTAGACGTTGAAGCCCCCGCGGATGATCAGGTCCTTCTTGCGGTCGACGACGAACAGATAGCCATCTTCGTCGACGTAGCCGACGTCGCCGGTGCGAAGCCAACCGTCGCTCAGCGCCTCGGCGGTGGACTCCGGCGCGCGCCAGTAGCCGGCCATCACCCCGGGTGAGCGGCAGCAGATCTCGCCGGGCTCTCCGGGTGCAACCGCCCGGCCGCGGTCGTCGAGGATCCGGATCTCGGTCCCGGGCACCGGCAGCCCCACCGAGCCGGCCTTCACCCCTCCGGGCGGGTTGGTGGAGATCAGCGCGGCGGTTTCGGTGAGCCCGTAGCCCTGGCGGATCGAAGCCGACGGCACCCGCCGGCAGAACTCGTGCTCGACCTCGGGCGCGAGCGGCGCGCCTCCGGAAGTGAGATAGCGCAGCGAAGAGAGATCGTGCTGCTCGAGCGGCTGGGCGAGCAGGAGCTGGAGCATCGAGGGGACAACGGCGCTTAGCTGCAGGCGATGCTCCTCCACGAGCGCCAGGAACATGGCGGGATCGAACCAGCGCAGCAGAACCGAGACCGGGCGTTCGGGGGAGTGCATGGCGGCGAGCGTGACCAGCAGCCCGTAGGAGTGCGAAAGGGGCAGCGTGGTCAGCGCTCGGTTCACCCCCTCGAGATGGCCCGCCGCATAGGCGGCGTGACCGCTGAAATGGAGGTTCCGGTGCGAGAGCATCACGCCCTTGGCGCGGCCGGTCGTGCCGCCGGTGTAGAGCAGCGCGGCGAGATCGTCGTCGGCGCGCGCAGCCACGCGTCCGGGCGCCGCGGCCTCGAGCGTCGCCAGCGCCACCACGTCGGGCGCCGGGTCTCCGGTGCAGATCAGCCACCTGACGTGCTCGAGCCCCGCCGCCGCCTCGGTCACCTTGGCGAGGAACTCCGGGGTGCTGAGGACCGCGCGGGCACCGGAGTCGGCGATCACGTGGCGGAGGTCCTCGACCGGGAGCAGGAACGTGGCCGGGGTCACCACCGCCCCGGCTCGCCACAGGGCGTTGTAGATCACCCCGACGTCGGGGCAGTTGGCCATCGTCACCACGACCCGGTCGCCCGGCTCGACGCCGAGCTCCGCCAGCCCGGCGGCGATCCGCGTCGATCGCTCGAACAGGCGGCCCGAAGTGTGCCACTCCCCTTCGAACCAGAGCGACGGGTAATCGCCGCGGCGCGCGAAGGACTGCTCGGCCAGCCCCGCCAGGTGAAGGTCGCCGGTCACCTCCCGCGGCGGCGCGACGCCACAATGCATCGGTCCAATATAGGCCCGGCCGGTAGCGTCTTAAGAACCTCTCACCAACACCACCTAGCGTGCGAACGCAGCTGATGAGCGCACCCAAGCATCTGTGGTCGGGCGACTGGCAGCGGGAATCCGACGCCCTGACCGACGAGCTCGCCGGCCGGCGGGCGAGGCCGCGCCCCGATGCCCCTCCGCCTCCGCCGGTCGCCGTGCCGCCGCGGCCCGTGGCCGCGCCGCCGCGGCCGGTTTTCGCGCCTCCGCCGCCGCCTACCTCGCCCCCGCCTTCGCCGCGACCCGCCTCGCCGCCTCCGCGCGATGCGCCCGCACCGCGGCGCGACGGTGCCGCACCGCCCCGCGCGCGCCGCCGGCGCTCAGACCCACCGCTGTTGCCGCGGCTGCGCCAGGCGCTCCCCGTCGTGCTCGCGGTGGTGTTGCTCTTCGCCGCCGGGGCCTACGGCCTCAGCAGCGTGCTGTCCTCCTCCGGGTCGCCGGCGGCGGCGACGGTGAGCCCGCCGAACGGGCCGATCCGCTGGCTCGGCATGCAGATCGCGAGCGTCACCCCGGGCACCGCGGTGATCGAGACGGTGGCGCCGGGCAGCTCGGGTGAGCGCGCGGGACTCGAGCCCGGAGACATCCTCGTGGCGGTCAACGGCCGGCCGATCACCGCTCCGGAGCAGATCGCCGGCGCGGTTTCGGCGCTCCGTCCCGGCGCGTACGTAGAGGTCCAGGTGAACCGCGGCTCGACGCCTTTCATCGCGCAGGCGGTGCTGGTCGGGCCGCCGTCGAACCACCCGTGAGCTTCTCCGCGCCGCTTGCCCTACTGGCGCTGATCGCGCTCCCGCTGCTGATCAGGTGGTACGTCGGCCAGCAGCGCCGCCGGGCAAGGGCCACGCAGGCGTTCGTCGCGCCCGCCCTGATTGCGTCGGTCGCCCCGCGGCGGCCGGGTTGGCGGCGCCACGCGCCGATGCTCGCGTTCCTGCTCGCGATCACGGCGCTGATCATCGCCGCGGCGCGCCCGCAACGGACCGTGGCGGTTCCACTGGGCAGCGCCGCCGTGATGCTGGCCAACGACATCAGCGACTCGATGAAGGCGACCGACGTTCGCCCGACGCGCCTCGGCGCCGCCCAGCAGGCCGCGCGGCGCTTCCTGGCCGGTGTCCCTGACTCGGTGGCGGTGGGGTCGCTCGAGTTCGCGCGGCACCCCACCGTGCTGCAGTCGCCGACCACCGACCATGGGCTGGTGCGCTCGGCGATCGACCAGCTGCACCCCGGCGGCGGCGGCACCGCGATCGGCGATGCGATCACGACCGCGGTACGCGTGCTGCGGGCCCTACCCGCGCAGGGCGGCAAGCGACCGCCGAGCGCCATCCTGCTGCTCTCCGACGGGGCTTCGAACGTCGGCGAGAACGCAGTCGAGGCCGCGCGGGCGGCGGCCGCCCAGCACATCCCGGTGTATACGGTGGCGCTCGGGACCGCCCACGGCACGATCCCGATCCCGCAGGGCGGCCACCTCGTCTCCACGCCCGTGCCGGTCAGCCCGCAGCAGCTCGGCGAGATCGCCAGCGCCTCCGGCGGCCGCGCCTACACCGCCGCCGACAACGTGCAGCTGCGGGCGATCTACGCCCACCTCGCCACCCAGCTCAGCCACAAGCACATAAAGCAAGAGATCACCGCGAGCTTCGCCGGCGGCGGGCTGGTGCTGCTGCTGTTCGGCGGCGTCCTGTCCCTGGCTTGGTTCGGACGGCTCGCCTGACACCGGAGGACCCGTGAACGAAATCGATGAGACCAAGCGAATCCGGGCGCAGGCGCGCGATGCGCTGGCCCAGGCGCTATACGAGATCAAGCGCGTGATCGTCGGCCAGGACGCGATGCTCGAGCGGCTGCTGGTCAGCCTCCTCGCCGGCGGCCACGTGCTGCTCGAAGGCGTCCCCGGCCTGGCCAAGACGCTGACCGTGAAGACGATCGCGGCGGTGCTCGGCGGCACCTACAGCCGGGTTCAGTTCACGCCGGACCTGGTACCCGCCGACCTCGTCGGCACACGCGTGTGGCGACCCAACACCGGCAGCTTCGACACCGAGCTCGGTCCCGTGTTCACGAACTTCCTGCTCGCCGACGAGATCAACCGAGCGCCGGCGAAGGTGCAGTCGGCGCTGCTCGAGGTGATGCAGGAGCAGCAGGTGACGATCGGCGGGACGACCTACAGCGTGCCGCTGCCGTTCATCGTGATGGCGACCCAGAACCCGATCGAGTCGGAGGGGACCTATCCACTCCCGGAGGCCCAGGTCGACCGGTTCCTGATGAAGATCCTCGTCGATTACCCGAGCATCGGCGAGGAGGCCGCCGTGGTCGGGCGCAGCCTGGCCGATCCGGTCACGGTGAGGGAATGCCTGGCCCTGGAGGATCTTCGGCGCTACGGCCAGGTGGCCACCACGGTGATGGTCGATCGCGAAGCGATCGGATACGCCGTCGCGCTGGCCGACGCCACCCGCAATCCGGCCGCGCACGGCCTGGAGGACATGCAGGCGCTGATCGATTTCGGCTCGAGCCCGCGCGGCCCGATCGGGCTCGTGCAGGCGGCGCGGGTCCTGGCGCTGCTGCGCGGGCGCGGTCACGTGGTCGCGGAGGACATCCGGGACCTCGCCGCGGACGTCCTGCGCCATCGCATCGTGCTCTCCTACGACGCCCTCAGCGACGGCGTGACCGCCGACGACCTGCTCGACCGCGTGCTCGCCACGGTGCCGCAACCGGGCGGCCGGCGTCTGATCCACGACAGCCCCGAGGAGATCCGGGCCGGGTTCGTGAGGCCGGCGTGAGCACGGCGCAGCTGCAGCCTCCGGCCGCCCGCCAGGGCCCGGGACCGATCGCCCAGCCGCTGGTCGAGGCGCTCGACGTCGCGGTCAGCCGCCTCGTCGCGCGCACGCTCCCCGGCGATCGCCGTGCCGCCGGGGTCGGGCTGGGAACCGAGCTGGCTCAGCTGCGCCCCTACGAGCTGGGGGACGACGTGCGTCACATCGATCCCGCCGCCAGCGCCCGCACCCGCCAGCCTCACATCCGCCTGCACGTCCCCGAGCGGGCGCTCACCACCTGGATCGTGCTCGACGTCTCGCCCTCGATGGCGTTCGGCACCGCGCGCCGCCTGAAGGCCGATGTGGCCGAGGGCGCCGCGTTCGTGTTCGGCCGCCTCGGCGTGCGCCGGGCCGGAAGCGTCGGCCTCGTCGTCTTCGGCGCCGCGGCGCCACTCGTCCTGCCCCCGCGCGGCTCGCGACCGGGAATCGTCGCGCTCCGTCGCGTGCTGGCCCAGGGCGTCGCGCCCGACGGCCGCCACGACGCCGGCGCCCTGGCCGACTCCCTGCGACGGGTGGGGCGGCTGGCCCGTCAGCCGGGGCTCGTGGTGACGATCTCCGACTTCCGCGACCAGCTCGGGTGGGAGCGACCATTCGGCTCGCTCCGGGTCCGCCACTCGCTGCTCGCCGTCGAGGTGCTCGACCCGCGTGAAGCTGAGCTCCCGTCGGTCGGGCATCTGGCCGTGGTCGACCCCGAGACCGGAGCGCGGATCGAGGTCAACACCTCGAGCCGCCGGATCCGCCGGCGGTTCGCCGAGCTCGAGCAAGACCGGCGCGCGACCGTGGCGGGCGAGCTTCGCCGGCTGCGCGTCCCCCAGGTCACGCTCTCGACCGAACACGACTGGCTGCGCGAGCTCGGGCGCCAGCTGCGATGAGCTTCGCCGCACCGACCTGGCTGGCCGCGCTGGCGCTCGTGCCGATCGCGCTGGCGGCGTACCTGGCCGCCCGCCGGCGCCGGCAGCGCTACGCGGTCCGCTTCCCGGCCGCGCCCACCCTGAGCGCGGCGCTCGACGGAGCTCCCCGGTGGCCAACGCACGTTCCCGCCGCGCTCGCGCTGGCCGCGATCGCCCTGCTCGCGCTCGCGCTCGCGCGTCCGCGGGTCAACCATCGCGTTTCGGTGTCGGAAGCCTCGATGATGCTGATCATCGACCACTCGGGCTCGATGGCCGCCGACGACGTCCAGCCGACCCGCCTGGCGGCCGCGGTGGCGGCGGCCAACTCGTTCATCGATCAGCTGCCGAGCTCGGTCCGCCTGGGCGCGATCGGCTTCTCCTCTTCGCCGGACACCGTCCAGCAGCCGGTCGCCGACCATGGCGCGGCGCGGACGCTGGTCGACGGCCAGGCCGCCGGCGGCGGGACCGACACCGGCGACGCGCTCGAGCTCGCGCTCCAGCTCCTGCACGGCTCGAGCCGCCGGCACGCGCCGGCGGCGATCGTCCTGCTCTCCGACGGAGCCGCCAACGCCGGCCCCGACTCGGTCACGGTCGCCCGGCAGGCCGGGAGCGACCGGATCCCGATCTACACCGTCGCGCTCGGCACCCCGAACGGCACGCTGGCCAATCCCGATCCGCTCGGGCCGCCGATCCCGGTGCCACCCGATCCCCAGCTGATGGCCCAGATCGCCCAGGCGTCGGGCGCGCGCACGTTCAACGCCCAGAGCGCCGACCAGCTCAGCTCGATCTACAAGCGGCTCGGCAGCGAGCTCGGCACCGTGACCCGCAAACGGGAGATCACCGTGGTGTTCGCGATCGCCGGCCTGATGGCGCTGGCGCTGGCGGCGGCGGGCTCGACGCGCTGGCTCGGGCGTCTGCCGTAGTAGCGCTCAGTGCAGGATCAGCCGCATGGCGATCACCCCCAGGCCGAGCAGCGCGCCGACCATGCTCTGCGCGGCGAGGTCTCTGCCGGTCTTGCCCGCCCGGACCGCGGCGGCCACCTCGATCACGGTGATCGCCACCGCCGAGGTCCAGATGGCGAAGTTGACCGCGGTGGTCAGCGACGCTCCCACCGCCCATGAGATGCCCAGGGCGAGCAGCGGCCCCGCTGCGCCCAGCGCGATCGCAAATTCCTCCGTCATCGCCGACAGGAGGCCTCGAGGCGTGAGCGATTCGCCCCTGCGCAGACGGGTGTCGGCGTACTCCGAGTAGGAGTGCGCGAGCCAGTACACGAGCAGGGCGAGCAACACCGCGGCGACGGTCTCGGTGTAGGTCTGGCGCTGCGAGCTCTCGGCCGCCAGCAGCGCGTCGACGGTGATCACGCCGTAGATGAGGGCGCCGGGCCGGCCGAGCATCATCCGGCATTCTTGCGGCTCGCGGCGGCGCGGCGCGCGCCGCCCCGCGCCGGCGAGCGTCTAGGCGCCCCGCGGATGGGCGCCGGGGCTGCCCGGGCCGACCACGAGCACCGGCCGGTGGAAGTCGCCGAGCAGCTCGCGCGTCACCGAGCCGAGCACCAGCCTGCCGAGCGCGGAGCGCCGGCGCTGGCCCATGGCGATCAGCCGGGCATTACGTTCCTCGGCCAGCTCGGCGATGATCCCCGCCGTCTTCGCCTCGGCCACGACGAGCTCGCCGGTCGCGTCGAGGCCCGCGTCCCGCGCCATGGCGACGCCACGGTCGAGTAGCTCCTCGGCCTCAACCGCGGCCATGATCGGCGCGTCGGGGCCCGAGACGCCGCCCAGCACGCCGCGCGCCCGCTCCGTGGGAACGTAGGCGAACAGGACGATCGCCGGCTGGCCATCGCCCAGCAGGCGGGCGCTGTCGCGTATCGCCTCGGCGGCTGCTTCGGAGCCGTCCCAGCACAGGACCGCCGGTCCGTCGGGAGCCGGGACGGTACTCATGAGTTGATGACCTCGGGCATGAGCGGTCTCCTTCACACGAGCGGCGGGCACGATACGGTAGCGCGTCGGTGGGCCGCACCCGGACGGCCGAGCGTTCTCCGGCTGCGCGGACCAGCCGAGCTGCGGGGACCCGGCCGAGGTGCGCGGACCCGGTCGAGCTGCGCGGACGGGGCCGGCCGCGCGCGAACATGTCGGCGGTGAAAGCCCGGGCCCGCCATCCTTTCGGTCGTGTGCGGCTTCGCCGGTGAGCTGGCGTTCGCGCGGGGTCCCGATCTGGACGCCGTCGAGCGGATGGCCGAGACGATGTGCGACCGCGGGCCGGACGGCGCCGGTGCCTGGGCCGACGAGCGGATCGGACTCGGCCACCGTCGGCTGAAGGTGATCGATCTGAGCGACGCGGGCGGGCAGCCGATGGTCGACGCCGAGCTCGGCCTGACGATCGTTTCAACGGCTGCATCTACAACCACCACGAGCTGCGGCGCGAGCTCGCGGGCCAGGGCTACCGGTTCTCTTCGCAAAGCGACACCGAGGTCATCCTCAAGGCCTATGACCGCTGGGGCCGCCGCTGCGTGGAGCACCTGTTCGGGATGTTCGCCTTCGCGATCTACGAGCACGCCCGGGGACGCCTCGTGCTGGTGCGCGACCGGCTCGGGATCAAGCCGCTCTACCTTGCGCCGCGCGGCGGCTCGCTGCGCTTCGCCTCGACGCTCCCGGCGCTACTGGCCGGAGGCGGGATCGACACCGATCTCGATCCGGTGGCGATCCATCACTACCTGAGCTGGCACGCGGTGGTGCCGCCGCCGCTGACCATCCTCAAAGGCGTGCGCAAGCTCCCGCCGGCGACGCTGATGACCGTCGAGCCCGATGGGACGTGCGCCACGGAGCCGTACTGGCGGGCGGAGTTCAGGCGCCGCCTCGAGCATGCCGACTGGGTGGAGGATGACTGGGCGCAGGCGGTGCTGGCCGCGCTCACGACCGCGGTGAAGCGCCGGATGGTGGCCGACGTCCCGGTCGGCGTGCTGCTCTCAGGCGGTCTCGACTCGAGCCTGATCGTCGGCCTGCTCGCGCAGGCCGGGCAGCGCGGGCTTCAGACCTTCAGCGTCGGCTTCGAGGACGTCGGCGAGCGCGAGGGCAACGAGTTCAGGTACTCCGACATGATCGCCCGCGAGTTCGAGACCTGCCATCACCGCATCCATGTCCCTACCGAGCGGATGCTCCCGGCCCTCGACGGGGCGGTGGCGGCGATGAGCGAGCCGATGGTCTCGCACGACGCGGTGGCCTTCTACCTGCTCTCCGAGGAGGTCTCCAAGTCGCTCAAGGTCGTCCAATCCGGACAGGGCGCCGATGAGGTGTTCGGCGGTTACTCCTGGTACCCGCCGTTGCTGCGCGCCGACGGCAGCGGGGCGGACATCTACCAGGCCCAGTTCTTCGACCGCCGGCCGGAGGAGTTCGCCGAAACGCTCACCGATCGCTATCTGCTCGACGCGGACCCGAGTCGCGCGTTTCTCGACCGGCACTTCTCGCGCGCCGGAGCCGACTCGGCGCTCGATCGCGCGCTGCGCCTCGACACCGAGGTGATGCTGGCCGACGACCCGGTCAAGCGTGTGGACAACATGACCATGGCGTGGGGGCTCGAGGCCCGCACCCCGTTCCTCGACCACGAGCTGGTCGAGCTGGCGGCGGCGTGCCCGCCGGAGCTGAAGCTCGCCCACGGCGGCAAGGGCGTCCTCAAGACCGCGGCGGGCCGGGTGATCCCCGACGTCGTGATCGACCGGCCCAAGGGCTATTTCCCGGTGCCCGCGCTCTCGCACATTGAGGGCGCCACGCTCGAGCTATTGCGGCAGACGCTGGACGAGTCCGCGGTGCGCGCGCGCGGCGTGTTCCGCCCCGGGCAAGTGCGTATGCTGCTCGACGCCCCGAACGACCATCTGACGACCCTCGAGGGCTCGAAGCTCTGGCAGCTCGGGCTGCTCGAGCTCTGGCTGCGGCGACATGGCATCTGAGCGACCCCCGATCGCCTCCGGCTTCCGCGAGGACCGTGACGACACCGGGGCCTGGCGGCCCGGCTACGCCGAGCTGTTCGAGTCCCTCGCCGAGGCCGATCTGAGCTCGCTGCGCCATGCCGTTGCCGACCACCTGAAGCACCGTGGAGTCAGTTTCGGAGGGAGCCCATTCGTGGTCGATCCCGTCCCCCGGCTGCTCTCCGGCGTCGAGTGGGACGCGCTCGCTGGTGGGCTGGCCCAGCGCGCCCGGGCGCTCGGGCGCTTCCTGGACGACGTCTATGGCGAACAGGAGATCGTTCGAGCCGGCGTCGTCTCGGCCGAGACGATCGGCGCGGCGGAGGGGTTCGACCCCCGGCTGCGCGGCCGCGTGCCCCGCCCGGGCGCGCCCGCGGCGATCGCCGGCTTCGACGTGGTGCGCGACCCCGGCGGCGAGTTCCTCGTGCTCGAGGACAACCTGCGCACGCCCTCGGGCTACACGTACGCGCTGGCGGCGCGCGAGGCGCTGATCGACGTCCTTCCGACGGGCGGCCCGCGTCCGCGTGCGATCGATCCGGTCAGCTACGAGCTGCTGCACCGGGCGCTGCGCGCGGCCACTCCGCCGGGAGTGGAGGAGCCGCTCATCGTGGTGCTGAGCGACGGCCCGGACAACGTCGCCTACTTCGAACATCGCCTGGCTGCCGAGCGGCTCGGCGTGCCGCTGGTCACGCTGGCCGATCTGGTCGCCGACCGGGACGGCCCGCTCGTTCGCCCGGACGGCGGCGAGCCGCGGCGGGTCGACGTGGTCTACCGCCGGACCGACGAGGACCGCGCCCACGACGAGCACGGCCGGCTGACCGCGGTCGGCCAGGCGCTCGTGCCGGCGTGGACGGCCGGGCGGCTGGGACTCGTCAACGCCTTCGGCAACGGCGTCGCTGACGACAAGCTGATGCACGGCCACGTCGAGGACTTCGTCCGCTTCTACCTCGGCGAGGAGCCGGCCGTGCGATCGGTCCCCACCGAGTCCGTCGCGCCCGAGCGGCCGGCGCCGGAGATGATCGGCAGGTTGCGCGAGCGGGTGATCAAGCCACGCCACGGCCACGGAGGCAAGGGGGTGGTGATCGGCGCCCACGCCGACGAGGACGAGCTCGCCGAGCTCGCACAAGAGCTCGAGCGCAACCCCGGCCGCTACGTCAGCCAGCCCACGGTGACGCTGTCCCGCCACCCGACGGTGATCGACGGCCGACTCGAGCCGCGCCACGTCGATCTCCGGGCGTTTGCATTCACGTTCTCGGACGAGCGGGTCGAGCTGATCCCGGGTGGGCTCAGCCGCGTGGCTCTGGAGGCGGGCGCGATGGTGGTCAACTCCTCCCAACAGGGCGGGGGGAAGGACACCTGGGTCATCGGCTGAGCCCGCAGGCCTCCCGCCAGCCCTGCCGCCGGCCCCGAACTGCCTTGCGGGGAAGATGCACGGGGGCCTTGCGGGGATGATGCACGGGCTGGCCTCGCAGGACGGCGTCGCTAGCGATCCGTTAAACCGCCTTGACGAACGCGGAATGGACCGTAAGAGTGAGCGATCAGGAGAGAGAGGAGCCACCCGGGTTCGCTCTCGGGTCACGATCAGGAAGGATGACGTGCAAGTCCCAGCACCATTCGCGTACGAGCGTGCGACCAGCGTCGACCACGCGCTCGAGCTGTTGGAGCGCCTCGGCCCCGAGGCTCGGCTTCTGGCCGGCGGCCATTCGCTGCTGCCGATGATGAAGCTGCGCGTCGCCGCGCCGGAGCATCTGATTGACCTCGATCCGTTGGCCGTCCAGCTCGGCTACATCCGCGAGCAGGCGGGCGAGGTCCGGATCGGCGCGATGACGCGCCACCGCGAGATCCTCGCCTCGGATCTGCTGGCGCGCCGGTTGACGATGTTCACCGACGCCGAGCGGCTGATCGCCGATCCGCTGGTCCGCAACCGCGGGACGATCGGCGGCGCGCTGTGCCAGGCCGATCCGGCCGAGGACCTCTCCTCGGTGATCGCCGCGCTGCAGGGCAGGGCGGTGATCCGCAGCCGCAGCGGCGAGCGCGAGGTCGCCATGCGGGAGTTTCACGTCGGGCCGTACGAGACGGTGGTCGGCGAGGCCGAGATGCTGATCGAGGTCCGGGTGCCCCTGCGCGAGGGCGCCGGCAGCGCGTACGAGAAGGTCAAGCGACGGGCCGGGGACTGGGCCGTCGCGGCCGTCGGCGCCGCCCTGTGGCTGTCCGGAGGGACGATCGAAGGTGCCGGTATCGGCACGACTGCCGTCGGCGGCGGGGTCACCTCCGAGCGCGCCGAGGCCGCGCTGGTCGGCGAGCGGCCCGCCGAGGAGGTGTTCGACCGAGCCGCCGAGATCGCCGCCGAGGACTGCGACCCGGTAGCCGACCAGCGGGGCAGCGTCGATTACAAGCGACACCTGACCGCCGAGCTGACCCGCCGCGCGCTGCGCCGGGCCGCGGCTCGCGCGCTCGGAGCGGAGGCGTGATGCAGATAACCATGACGGTCAATGGCGAGGAGTACACGCGCGAGGTCGAGCCGCGGATGCTGCTCACGCACTTCCTGCGCGACGAACTCGGGCTGACCGGGACGCACTGGGGCTGTGACACCTCGAACTGCGGCACCTGCAGCGTCCTGATGGACGGCGATCCGGTCAAGTCGTGCACCGTGCTCGCCGCCACCGCATCCGGCCACCAGATTCGCACCGTCGAGGGGCTCGAGGTCGACGGCGTGCTGGACCCCGTCCAGCAGGGCTTCAGCGAGATGCACGGCCTTCAGTGCGGCTTCTGCACGCCGGGGATGATGATGACCGCGCGGGCGCTGCTGGACGAGAACCCGAACCCGACCGAGGCGGAGATCCGCGAGGCGATCTCCGGCCAGATTTGCCGATGCACCGGCTACGCGACGATCGTCCGCTCGATCCGCTGGGCGGCGGATCACCCGGCGGCGGCGACCCACACCGAGGAGGTGGCGAGCTGATGGCTACCACGGAGGAGCGCCCGATCGGCTTCGGCCGGATGCGGCGCAAGGAGGACGCGCGATTCATCCGCGGCCAGGGGCGCTACGTCGACGACGTGAACCTCCCGGGGATGTTGCACGGCGCGATCCTGCGCAGCCCGGTCGCGCACGCCCGGATCGTCTCGATCGACACCTCGGCCGCGCTCGCGCACCCCAAGGTCCGCGCCGTGATCACCGGCAAGGACCTCGAGGCCCAGAACCTGGCCTGGATGCCTACGCTGTCCTACGACACTCAGGCGGTGCTGGCCACCGACAAGGTCCGCTTCCAGGGACAGGAGGTGGCGTTCGTCGTCGCCGAGGATCGGTACTCGGCCCGCGATGCGCTCGAGCTGATCGACGTCGAGTACGACACGCTGCCGGCGGTGGTCAACGCCCGCCGGGCGCTCGACCCCGATGCGCCGGTGATCCGCGACGATAAGGAGGACCAGGCCGACAACCACATCTTCGACTGGGAGTCGGGCGACCGGGCGGCGACCGATGCGGCGTTCGCCGCCGCGGACGTGGTGGTTGAGCAGGACATGCTCTACCCGCGCTCGCACCCGGCGCCGATGGAGACCTGCGGCGCGGTGGCCGACTTCGAGAAGGTGAGCGGCAAGCTCACGTTGTGGTGCACCACCCAGGCGCCGCATGCCCACCGCACGGTCTACGCGCTCGTGGCCGGACTGCCGGAGCACAAGATCCGGGTGATCTCACCGGACATCGGCGGCGGGTTCGGAAACAAGGTGCCCGTGTATCCCGGATACGTGTGCGCGGTCGTCGGGTCGATCGTCACCGGCAAGCCCGTGAAGTGGATGGAGGATCGGTCGGAGAACCTGATGTCGACCGGCTTCGCCCGGGACTACGTGATGCGCGGCGGGATCGCCGCCACCCGGGACGGCCGGATCACCGCGATCAAGGTCGACGTGATCGCCGACCACGGGGCGTTCAACGCCACCGCGCAGCCGACCAAGTATCCGGCCGGCTTCTTCAACGTGTTCACCGGCTCCTACGACCTCGAGGCGGCGCACTGCAAGGTCACCGGGGTCTACACCAACACGGCGCCCGGCGGCGTCGCGTACGCCTGCTCGTTCCGGGTGACCGAGGCGGTGTACCTGGTCGAGCGGATGGTCGACTGCCTGGCCGACGAGCTCGGAATCGACCCGGCGGCGCTCCGGCTGCGCAACCTGATCAAGCCCGAGCAGTTCCCGTACGCCTGCAAGACCGGTTGGGTGTACGACTCCGGCGACTACGAGACCACGCTGCGCAAGGCGATGGAGCGGATCGGCTACGACGAGCTCCGCCGCGAGCAGGCCGAGAAGCGCAAGCATGGCGAGCTGATGGGCATCGGCGTCGGCTTCTTCACCGAGGCGGTAGGGGCCGGCCCCCGCAAGCACATGGACATCCTCGGGCTGGGGATGAACGACGGCGCCACGCTGCGTGTGCACCCGACCGGCAAGGCGCAGCTCGGGATCAGCGTGCAGACCCAGGGCCAGGGCCACGAGACCACGTTCGCGCAGATCGTGGCCGAGGAGCTCGGCATCCCGCCGGAGGACATCGACGTGGTCCACGGCGACACCGACACCACCCCGTACGGGCTGGGCACCTACGGCTCGCGCTCGACACCGGTGAGCGGCGCCGCCACCGCGCTGGTCGCGCGCAAGGTCCGCGACCGGGCCCGGATCATCGCCTCGGCGATGCTCGAGGTCTCGGCCGACGACCTCGAGTGGGAGAAGGGCCGGTGGTTCGTCAAGGGCGATCCCGATCAGGGCGCGACGATCCAGGAGATCGCGATGGCCGCGCACGGGTCGATCGAGCTGCCCGACGGGGTGGAGGGCGGGCTCGACGCCGAGACGGTCTACGACCCGCCGAACCTCACTTTCCCGTTTGGCGCCTACATCTGCGTCGTCGACATCGACCCCGGAACCGCCGAGGTCAAGGTCCGCCGGTTCGTCGCTGTCGACGACTGCGGCACCCGGATCAACCCGATGATCATCGAGGGGCAGGTCCATGGCGGGCTGACTGACGGGATCGGGATGGCGCTGATGGAGCTGATCGCCTTCGACGAGGACGGCAACTGCCTGGGCGGATCGCTGATGGACTACCTGATCCCGACCGCGCTCGAGTGTCCGGACTGGGAGACCGACTTCACGGTCACCCCGTCGCCGCATCACCCGATCGGCGCGAAGGGCATCGGCGAGTCGGCGACCGTCGGCTCCCCGCCGACGATCGTCAACGCGATCTGCGACGCGCTGGCGCCTTACGGCGTGCGCCACATGGACATGCCGTGCACTCCCGCGAGGGTGTGGGAGGCCATGCGCGGAAACGCGGAGCCGCCGCAGTGATCAGCGGGGAGCTGGCCGAGCGGGCGGCCGGGCTGGTGCAGTCGCGCCGCGCTTTCGTGCTCGCGACAGTGGTGCGGGCCCGGCGCCCGACCAGCGTGCGCCCCGGTGACGCGGCGATCGTCACCGCCGATGGGACGATCGACGGGTTCATCGGCGGCGTCTGCGCGGAGGCCGCGGTGCGTTTGCACGCGCTGCGGGCGCTCGAGACCGGCGAGCCGCTGCTGCTCCGCCTGGTGCCGGGCGAGCCGTCGAGCGAGACCACCGGCGATCCCGCCGACGGCGCGGTGGTCGAGCGCAATCCGTGCCTGAGCGGCGGCGAGCTCGAGCTGTTCCTCGAGCCGCGGACGCCCGCGCCGCGCCTGGTGATCGTCGGGGACGCGCCGATCGCTCGCGCGGTCGAGAAGCTCGCCCGGGCGGCCGGCTACGAGGCACCTCGCTCGAGCGCCGCCGAGGCGGCCCCGGCGCCCGGAGACGCGGCGCTGATCGTCGCCTCCCACGGCGCCGGCGAGGAGGAGCGCCTGCTCGCCGAGGCGCTGCAGACCGGCATCCCTTACGTGGCGCTGGTGGCCAGCCGCACGCGTGGAGAGGCGGTGCGTGCCGCGCTGGCCGTCCCCGCCGAGCTCCGCCGCCAGCTGCACACGCCGGCGGGCCTCGACATCGGCGCCCGCACGCCGGCGGAGATCGCGGTCTCGATCCTCGCCGAGCTGATCCGTGAGCATCGCGCCCAGCCGGGGCCGCGCGAGGCGGCGGTTGCCAGGCGGGCGGCGGTTGACGGGGAGGCGGCGGTTGCCGAGCGGGCGCCGGTTGCGAAGTCGGCCACCGATCCGATCTGCGGGATGACGGTGGCGATCGGCGCGAGCACGGTTAGCCTCGAGACGCGAGCCGGCCGCGTGCACTTCTGCGGCGAGCGTTGCCGGGACGCGTACGCTCACCAGCATGCCAGCGAGCTCGTCGCGCCCTAGGGTCACCGGTCTGGTGCTGGCGGCGGGAGGCTCGAGCCGGCTCGGGCAGCCCAAGCAGCTTCTGCCCTACCGCGGCGCGACGCTCCTCGGGCATGTGCTCGACGTCGCCCGTGAGGCGCAGTTTCACCAGCGGCTGTGCGTGGTCGGGGGCGGTGCCGGCGCGGTGCGCGCGGCCGTCGATTTCAGAGGCGTCGAGGTGATCGAGAACCGAGAGTTCGGCCAGGGCTGTTCGTCGTCGATCGCCGCGGCGCTCGCCGCGGTAGATCCGGCCAGCGACGTGCTGGTGCTGATGCTCGGAGACCAGCCGGGGGTGAGCGCCGGAACGGTGGCGCGGCTGCTGGCCGGGCGGGGCCGGGCGCCGCTGGCCGCGTGCGCGTACGACGACGGGCGCGGCCATCCGCTGGCCTTCGCCCGCGGGCTGTTCACAGAGCTCGCGGCGCTCCACGGCGACAGGGGGGTGTGGAAGCTGCTCGACCGCCACGCCGGGGACCTCGTCGATGTCCGCGTGGCCGGCCGGGTTCCGCGTGACGTCGACACCTGGGAGGACTACCGGGCGGTCCTGGCCTCGTGACCCGGGCCGCTCGCCCCGCGCGTCCCGGCGCCGAGCAGGCCGTGCGCTCGCTCGTCCCCGACGTGCCGGCGCTGAGGCGACGCCTCGACGCGGTCGACTATCTCGCCGACGAGGGCCTCGCCACCGCGCTGTTCTTCAGCCTCCGTCTGCCCCAGCCGCTGTTGCTCGAGGGCGAGGCCGGCGTCGGCAAGACCGAGGCGGCCAAGGCGCTGGCCGAGGCGCTCGACACGCCGCTGGTCAGGCTGCAGTGCTACGAGGGGATCGACGCCGCCGAGGCGCTGTACGAATGGAACTACCCGCGGCAGCTGCTGCGGATCCGCCTGGCCGAGGCCGGCGGCGAGGAGATCGACGAGCGCAGCCTGTTCTCCCCGGAGTACCTGGTGCAGCGGCCGCTGCTCCGCGCGCTCGAGCATCCCGGCCCGCGGCCGGCCGTGCTCCTGATCGACGAGCTCGACCGGGCCGACGACGACTTCGAGGCGTTCCTGCTCGAGCTGCTCGGCGAGGCGAGCATCACGATCCCCGAGCTCGGGACCGTGCGGGCCACCCACCCGCCGGTGGTCGTGCTGACCTCGAACCGGACCCGCGAGCTGCACGACGCGCTCAAGCGACGCTGCCTCTACCACTGGATCGACTATCCCGACGCCGAGCGGGAGGTCGAGATCGTCCGCCGCCGGGTACCCGACGCCGCCCGCGAGCTGGCGGTGGATGTGGCCGTTGCGCTCCGCCGGCTGCGGGACAGCGACGTGCAGAAGCCCCCGGGGATCGCCGAGGCGATCGACTGGGTCTCGGCACTGCGGCTGCTCGGGGTGCCGCGACTCGACGCGGCGAGCGCGGAGCGGACGCTGGGGTCGGTGCTCAAATACCGGGAGGACCAGGCGCTGGTCCGGGAACAGGGCCTCGGCGACCTCGTGGGGGCGCCCGATGGCTGAGGCGATCGACCTGCCGGCGCTGACGGGCGCGTTCGGGCGGGCGCTGCGAGGCGCCGGCGTCCCGGTCACTCCGGATCGCTCCGCTCGCTTCGCCCGGGCCCTCAGCCTCGCCCCGCCGGCCTCCCGCGCGGAGCTCTACTGGACCGCGCGGACCGTGCTCGTCTCCGGCCGCGAGCAGCTGCCGGCGTTCGAGCGGGTGTTCGCCTCGGTGTTCGAAGGTCGGCTCGACCCGGCCGAGTTCCGCGGCGATCAGCGGGCGCCGCCGCTGCGCGCGGCCGAGCTCAGCCCCCGGCCCCCGGCGCGGGAGACCGCGGGGCTCGCCCAGCCTCCCGGGGGCGACGCTCGATTCGGAGCCGACGCCGCGGTGCAGAGCGCCCCGGAGGGCGACGAGCCCGCCAGGGAGCTCGCGCTCGCGGCGGCCAGCTCGCTCGAGCGCCTCGCCGAGCGCAACTTCGCCGAGCTCAGTCCCGAGGAGCTGTGGCGGCTGCGCGAGCTGATGCGCGAGCTCGCGCTCGCGCCGCCGGTCCGCCGCACCCGTCGCTTCCGACCGGATCGGCGCGGAGCCAAGCTCGATCTGCGCGCCACGCTCCGGGCCAGCAGCCGGACCGGCGGGGACCCGGCCCGGCGGGTGCTCCGCCGGCGGAGCGAGCGGCCGCGCCGGGTCGTCCTGCTGTGCGACATCTCGGGGTCGATGGAGCCGTACTCGCGTGCCTTCCTGCAGCTGCTCCACGCCGCCGTCGGCGGCGCCGGCGCGGAGGCGTTCGTGTTCGCCACCCGCCTGACCCGCCTCACCCGGGCGCTCCGCGGCGGCCGCCCCGACGTCGCACTCGAGCGCGCCGCCGCGGCCGCGAGGGACTGGGCCGGCGGGACGCGGATCGGAGAGGCCCTGCGGCGGTTCAACCGCGATTACGGACGGCGCGGCATGGCCCGCGGCGCGGTGGTGGTAATCCTCTCCGACGGCTGGGAGCGAGAGGACCCCGCCGCGGTCGGCGCCGAGATGGAGCGCCTGCGCCGGCTGGCGCATCGGATCGTGTGGGTCAACCCGCGCAAGGCCGCCCGCGACTACGCCCCTCTGGCCGGCGGCATGGCCGCGGCGCTGCCATTCTGCGACGCTTTCGTCAGTGGACACAACCTTCGCGCGCTATCGGCCGTGGCCGGGGCGATCGCGGGAGCTCGAGGAGAGAGCCGATGAACTTCGAAAACGATTTCACCGTCAAGGCGCCGATCGAGAAGACCTGGAACACGCTGCTCGACGTCGAGCAGGTGGCGCCGTGCATGCCCGGGGCCGAGGTTATGGAGCAGACCGGCGAGAACGCCTACAAGGTCGGCATCCGGGTCAAGGTGGGCCCGATCTCGATGCTCTATCGCGGGCAGGTCGAGATCACCGAGCGCGACGACGACGCGCACCGGGCGACCATGCGCGCGAAGGCCCGCGAGGCGCGGGGACAGGGCACGGCGGACGCCTCGATCCACATGTCGCTCGACGAGCACCCCGAGGGCTCGCACGCCAGGCTCGCCACCGACCTGCAGCTGAGCGGCCGCGCTGCGTCGATGGGGCGAGGCGTGATCAGCGACGTGGCCGAGAAGCTGGTCGAGACGTTTGCGACGAACCTCGCCGCGATGCTGGCCGGACCCGAGGCGCCGGCGGCCGCGCCCGAACCGGCGGCCGCGCCCGAGCCGGTGGCCGGCGCCCCGGGAGGCGGCGCGCGGGGAGACGGCGCGCCGGGAGAGGGGCCGGCGCGGGAGGCCGCCGAGCCGGCGATCTCGCCAGCCGCTGCCGCGGCCGAGCCGACCGGTGCGATGGGCGATGGCGCCCCGGTCACCCCGCCCGTTCCCGGCGAGGCGGGATCGGGTGAGTCGGCGATGCCCTGGCCGCCCGGGGCGACGCCGGCCGAGAGCGGCGCGGCCCCGCCGGCTGGCGCAGCCGCGCCCGGCCCGTCGCCGGGAGCGGCGGCGCCGACTCCGCCGCCCACGCCGCCCAAGGCCACGCCCGCCGCCGGCGACTCGCTGCCGGTCGGCAAGATCGCCGCCAGCGTGATCGCCCGCCGGCTCGAGAATCCGCGCAACCTACTGGTGGCCACGGGGGCGGTGGGGCTGGCTTTCGGGGCGATCGGATACGTGCTCGGCAAGGCTCGCTAGCCGCAGAGCCCGGCGGGAGGATGAGCCTGCTCGACGAGCTGATCGAGCGGGACGGCGCGGTGTGCGTGTGGTGCGGGCGGGCGCACTGGCGTGGCGACCTGACCGCCGAGCACCTGCTGCCCCGCTCGCGCCGAGGTCGCGCGACCGCCGAGAACCTTGCCGTAGCCTGCCGCGGGTGCAACCGCCGCCGGCGGACGCGGCCGGTCAGCGCCTACGTGCGCGCGCAGCAGGCTCTGGGCCGCGCGCCGCGGGTCGACCTGCTGGAGGCGGCGCTGGCGCGGCTCGCCGCCTCGGGCTCGCCCGCGGAGGGCCAGTACGGCCGGCGGGAGCTCGAGCTGCTACGGCGGGTGAGTCGAGAGACCGGGCCGCCCGCCCGGGGCTGACCGGACTCCCCGGCCCCACGGACGCTGCCCGCAGGGCAGCCCCAATTACCGACGGGTGAACACGACCACCGGGATGCGGCGATCGGTCTTGCGCGCATACTCGTCGTAGGGCGGCCACACCTCGGCCATCAGCTTCCACAGGCGCTCGCGCTCCTCCCCCTGCGCGGTTTGCGCGCGCACGGGGATGCGCTCCGCCTTGACCTGGATCGTCGCCTCCGGGTGCGCCTCGAGGTTCTGATACCAGCCAGGATGCTCGGGCGCGCCGCCCTTCGAGGCCACCACCACCCAGCGGTCGTCGTCGACGCGGTGGATCAGCGGCGTGGTCCGTTCCTCGCCGGACGAGCGCCCGCGGGTGCTCAGGAGAAGGATCGTCGTGCCGCGCCAGTGATAGCCGCGCTCACCGCCGGTCTCGCGGTAGACGCGGACATGATCGCCTCCGAAGAGCTCGTCGTCGCTTGCCGCCATGGCGTCAGCTTACCGAGCGCCTTGCGCTCGCGGTCGAGCTCGGTGAACAGCCCGACTGGTGACAGCCAGATTAACTTCACTGGATTGGCGGTGACGACGGGTAACAGCCGGCGCTCGCCGCGACCTCGACGCTGTCCGCGCGCTCGTGCGGCAGCGCATTGGTGTGAAACCAGCGGGCGTCAGACAGCTCGCCGCGCCGGGGATGTAACTCGGCCGTTTCGACCTCGCCCTGCAGGTAGTAAGTGCTGTGGCGGCGGAAGCTGTCGGCGGCGGACCGCCGGAGATAGCCGGGGCGAGACTCCAGGCAGCCGCTCAGCTGCCATCGCCGGCAGCTAACCCCGAGCTCCTCGCGCATCTCCCGCCGCGCGGCGGCGACTGGGTCTTCGCCGCGGCGCATCCGTCCGCCCGGCAGCATCCACCGGCGATCCCCATAGGTGTGCCGGACGAGCAAGATCGCATCGCCGTTGCGCAGGAGGCAGCGGATACCGGCCGATCGCGGCCGCCGGAGCACCCACCATCCCCGAAGCACCAGCAGCGCCAGGCGAAACGAGGCTGCCCGCAGGCGCGCGCTGCATGCCACCCGCCGATTATCGCTACCGCCTCGCCAAAACGCGAATCCGCCCACAGGCTCCTGCCGACCGCCCGATCAGCTCTTGCGGCGCGGGAGCGGCCGGACCGCCGGTCCCTCGAGCACCGAGCCGTCGACCGCGAAGCGCGAGCCGTGGCAGGGGCAGTCCCAGGAGCGCTCCGCGGCGTTGAAGCGGAGCACGCAGCTCAGGTGAGTGCAGTCCAGCGAGACCGCGAACACAGTGCCCTCCTCGTCGCAGTAGACGCCTTTCTTGCCGGCCCCGTCGCGCAGCACTCGGGCCTCCCCCGGCTGGATGCCCTTGGCCGACCATGCCTCCGGTGGGCTGACGCGGTCGAGCGTGACGCCGGCGGCGAACTTCGCCCCGAGCTGTGCCACCTCGTGGAGCGAGGTGAGCGACGCGCGCTGGGGCGAGAAGGTAGCCGCCCACGGGTTTTCGCGTCCGGCGATCCGGTCGGCCAGGATCATGCCGGCGAACGTGGCCGTGGTCATGCCCCACTTCATGAAGCCGGTGGCCACCCACAAACGCGACGATCCCGGCCGGTAAGAGCCGATCATGGGCAGATGGTCGTACGAGACGGGGTCGTGCGCCGACCAGCGGTGCGTGACCTCGGCGACGTTCCAGTGTTCGCGCGCGAAGTCCTCGAGGCGCTCGTAGCGCTCCGGGACAGCCTTACCTGAACCCGCGGGGTGGCCCTCGCCACCGATGATCAGCCACCCTCCGAAGGAGCGCACGGAGCGCGTGTTGCTGCCGGCGCTGATCGACATCCCCTGAGACGGTGAGCCGGCGGCCAGGCGGGCGGCCACGCAATAGGACCGCTGCGGCTTGAGCAGTGCGAAGTACAGTCCCCGGTCGAGGAACGGATAGTGAGTGGCCACCACGACGTGGCCGGCGCGGACCTCGCCCGCGGTGGTCGCGATCCGGCACGGCGATTCCTCGCTGAGCCCAAGCGCCCGCACCTGCTCGAAGACCTCGCCGCCGGCGCGCCGAAGCGCCGCGGCGATGCCCTGGACGTAGCGGACGGGATGGAACTGCAGCTGATCGTGCAGCCGCACCGCCCCGTGCGTCGGAAACGGGAGGTCGGGCGAGTCGACGAGCTCTACGCCGAGTCCGGCCCGGGCCGCCGCTTCCTGCTCGCGCTCGACGGACGCGCGCTCTGACTCATCCGCCGCGTAGGTGTAGGCATCGCGCCGCTCCAGCTGGCAGTTGATCTTCTCCTCCGCGACGATCTCAGCCACCCGTTGCGCCCCGGCCAAGCTCGCCTCCGCGTAGGCAGCCGCCGCCTCATCGCCCTTGCGTGCGCTGATCGTGGAGTACACCGTCGCCTGCAGCGCGCTCACCTTCGCGGTGGTGCAACCGGTCACCCCGGTCCCGACCCGGGCCGCCTCCAGCACGGCCACGCGAGCGCCGTCGCGCGCGAGCAGCAACGCCGCGGTCACACCGGCGATGCCACCGCCGATCACCGCCACGTCGACGTCAACCGTTTGCCGCGGGCTGGGATAGTCGGTGCTCGACGCGGTGTCGAGCCACAGACCTTCTCCGGCTGAGGTGGTCAGCGGCATACGAGCTTCACATCATTCGCCGAGCGCCGGGGATGGTAACCAAAGGTGTAAGTGGGACGAGTGTCAGCCCCTGCGCTGTAGCCGGGCCAGGGCGCTTGATGTGCGCCGGCAATGACCTGCCGGGGTCGGCTCACCGGGCCGCCTCGCGCTCGCGGTCGAGCTCGGTGAACAGCCCGAGGTGGTTGAGCGCCTGGTTGGCGGCCTCGAGGTCGCGGGCGCCGTCCACCGCGCCGGCCAGGCGCCCGGCCGCCCTGACGGTAGCCTCGACGTCGAGGTAGAAGGTCACCGCTGCGGTGGCAGAGAGCTCCACGATGCGGCTCCCGTCGCGGATCGGCGTGTTCCCGGAGGCGCCGCGGAAGGCGCGCACCGCCTGCGCGCTGGCCTCGGTGGGGACGAGGGCGATCGCATCCTCGAGCCGCCGCGCGGCCGCCTCGGTAAGCCCGCGGGCGCCGGCGAAGCCCCCGGCGCCGGCGACCGCCGCGATCCGCGCCAGCACCTCGGCCGGGGTCAGCTCGGCGTCGCAGCCGATCCCGAAGATCCCGGCGAGCACGGAGTGGCCCGCGGCGCACAGCCGGGCCGCGGCGGCGAGCATGATCGCGTCGCACAGCGGGCTGGTCAGTCCCGGCTCGGGGCCCTCGGCCAGCACGTCCCCGCCGACGTCGATGAACACGATCAGGTCGCACTCGAGCCCACGCGCCGCCTGCGCGAGGCCGTCGGCGACCGCGCCGGCGCCCCCGTTGATGTCGATCAACACGGTCGGCCGGTCGAGGAAGGCGGCCATCCAGGACTCGGCGAACAGGACGTCGCGTCCTCGCACGCGGGTCTGTGGGCCGGCGAGCAGAACTCCGGGGGCGAGCTCGCAGGCGCCCTCGATCTCGTGCACCGACCTCGCACCCGGGACCGGGTCGATCGGCCGTCGCTCCCACGTGATGCCGCCGAGCACTGGGTCCGCGCCGTCGTAGAGGCGGCTGAGCTCGGCCGTGGCCAGCGCGCCGACCACGTCGCCGCCGCCGCCCATCCCGATCACCAGTGGGCGGCGTGCCCCACGCAGGATCGCCTCGGCATCGCCCATCGTCCTGCGAATACCCCGCGGCCCGGCCGGCTACCGCGCCGCGCTGCGCAGCATGGCGTCGAAGTCGGTCATCGGGACCGCGCCGACGCAGGGCAGCGTGACGCCCGCACGCGCATAGCGCTCGACGCCTTGGCGAAGCGCGTGCTCGTCGCCGATCGCGGTCAGGGTGGCGAGGAACTCCTCCGAGATGGCCGCGCGCATCCGCTCGAGGTCGCCCTCGGCGGCGTCGAAGGCGGCGATGTCCTCGCCGAAGCCGGAGCGCTCGAGCATCGCGCGGTAGAACGGCAGCCCGAAGTACGTCAGCAGGTCGGTGCGAAGCCGCTCGTAGGCGCCGCGGACGTCGTCGGTCACGGCGGCGGGGATCGCGGCGGCGACGGTGAAGCCGGTAAGCGTCTTGTCGGCCCGCTCGCGGCCCGTGGTCACCTCCGGCACCACGACATCGCGGACGTAGTTGGGATTGCACAGCCACAGGAGGACCCCGTCGCCGACCTCCCCGGCGAGGCGGAGCATCGCCGGCGAGAGGGCGGCGATGTAGATCGGGAGCGCGGGGCGGTGCTCGAGCCCGGCGAGCCGGAAATTCGTGCGCCACTTCTCCGAGGCGGGCGGCTCCTCGCCGCGCAGGATGGCGCGGACGATCATCGCGTAGTCGCGCATCTCGGCCACCGGCCGGTCGATCGTCTGCCCGTGCCAGGCTTCGACGACCGGGCGGTGCGAGACACCGAGGCCGAGGATGAACCGCCCGCCGGAGAGCTCGTCGATCGTGGCCGCGGTCTGCGCCATCGTGGCCGGCGTACGGGTGTAGATCGGGACGACGGCGCTGCCGACCCGGACGCGCTCGGAGGCCATCGCATAGGCGGTCAGCAGAGTCAGCGACTCAGCGCCGGCGATGTGGGTGGTGAAGACGGCCTCGTAGCCGAGTGAGTCGGCCAGCTTGACCCGCTCGAGTGCTCTCGGGAGCGAGCGTCCCGGGGAGATGAAGCATCCGGTGCCCACCGCGACAGCCTATGGCATGGCGGCGGTGCGACTATGCCGGGGATGCTGGAGATCGCCACCTCGCAGGGCACGGCCCGGGCGCACCTACATCGCGCGCCGGAGCCGGCGGCGGCACTGATGCTGGGTCACGGCGCCGGCGGCGGGGTCGCGGCGCGCGACCTCGCGGCGGTGAGCGAGGCTGCGCGGGCGCTCGGCGTCACGGTCGCGCTGGTCGAGCAGCCCTACCTGGTGGCCGGGCGGCGATCGCCGGCGCCGGCGCCGCGGCTCGACCAGGCGTGGATCGAGGTGGCCGGCCGGCTTCGCTCGGGCGAGCTCGAGCGGCTGGCGCTGATCGTGGGCGGTCGCTCCTCCGGGGCTCGGGTGGCCTGCCGGACGGCCGAGGAGACGGGCGCGGTGGCGGTGCTGTGCCTCGCGTTCCCGCTCGTCCCGCCGCGCCGCGCGAGCGACGGCCGGTCGCACAGCCGGATCGACGAGCTCGACGCTGTCCGGGTGCCCACGCTCGTCGTTCAGGGCGCCGGCGACCCGTTCGGCGTGCCGCCGGCCGGCAGGCAACGCGAGGTGGCCGTCATCGCCGGCAACCACAGCCTGAACAGCGACCTTCGTGCGCTGCGCGGAGCGGTGACCGAGTGGCTCGCGCGCGTCCTTGAAGGCTCGGCCCGCAGCTCGCCGATCTCGCGCTAGAGGGAGCTCACCCGGCGCGGGCGGGGCGTTGTGCGATGAGCAGCGCCTCGGCGGGGTGACGACCGGTCTGGTAGATGTGCGGCACGTCGGTCGGAAACGACGCGTAATCGCCCGGCCCGAGTTCCGTGCTGCGCTCGACCGGGCCGGCGATCAGCTTGCCGGCGGTGATGAACAGATGCGCGCGCGACCCGATAGGCCTCGGCGCAGCCTCCCGGCTCTGCTCGGCGGCAAGCTCGAGTTGTCGGAACTCGAACCCGTCGCCGCCGGTGATCGTGTCGATCAGCCTTTGGGGCACGCCGTCGGGGGGTTCGCTGCGGCCGGTTGCGAGGCGGCGACTTCCATCCGGGGAGGCGGCTCGGACGACCCTGATCTCGGCCACCGGCGGCTCCTCGAGCAGCTCGGTCAGCGCGACCCCGAGCGCCTCGGCCAGCGCGGCGAGGGTCTCCACGGTGGGATTGGCGCGTCCGTTTTCGATGCTCGAGAGCGTCGCCTTGCTCATCCCGGTGCCCCGCGCCAGCTCGGAGAGCGAGAGATGGCGCGCGATGCGCAGCCGGCGGAGGTTTCCGGCCAGCAGCGTGTGAACGCCGTCCGGTCTCGTCTCATCTACCATAGAGAACGCATCGTTCAATATACCGAACGAAAGGACCGCGGCCGATGGCCAGTGTGACGTTCTACTTCGACGTCGGCTCTCCGTACGCATATCTCGCGGCGGAGCGGATGGACGCGCTGGTGGCGCGCCCAGTGCGTTGGCAGCCGGTGCTGCTCGGCGGCCTGTTCAGGCTCACCGGACGGAGCTCGTGGGCGCTTGGCGATTACCGCCGCCGCCAGGCGGGGATGGCGGAGATCGAGCGCAGGGCACGTAGCTACGGTCTGCCGCCGGTGCGCTGGCCGGACCCGTGGCCGAGCGACTATCTGCTGGCGATGCGGGCGGTCACGTTCGCGTTCGGGTTCGGGTTGGCGGAAGAGACCGGGCGCGAGTTCGCGTTTCGCGCGTTCCGGGACGCCTTCCAGCGAGGTTCGGACCTGAGCATCCCGGCTCGCCTATACGAGGCGGCCGGCGCGGTCGGGCTCGATCGCGCGGAGGTGGCGGCGGCGACGGAGAACCCGGGTGTGAAGGCGGCGCTGCGGGACGCCACGCAGGCGGCGTACGAGCTCGGGGTCTTCGGGGTGCCGACGTTCGCCGTCGGGGACGAGCTGTTCTGGGGCGACGACCGGCTCGAGGACGCGGCCGGCCACCTCTCGAAACGGGCGGCGGCGTGATGTTCGAGATCAGCGAGCTCACGCGGCCGATTGTCCAGGCGCCGATGGGCGGGGGTCCGTCGACGCCCGAGCTTGCCGTAGCGGTGAGCGAGGCCGGAGGGCTCGGGTTCCTGGCCGCCGGCTACAAGCGCGCCGAACAGGTCTCGCTGGAGATCGAGGCGGTGCGGAGAGGGACGGAACGTCATTTCGGGGTCAACGTGTTCGTACCGAGCCCGAAGCCGGCCGACCGGGCGGCGGTGAGCCGTTACATGCGGGAGCTGGCCGGCGAGGCGGCTCGTCTCGGGGTCGAGCTGGGGCCGGCGCGGTTCGAGGACGACGGCTGGGAGGCGAAGCTCGAGCTGGTATGCGAAGAGCGGCCGCCGTTGGTGTCCTTCACCTTCGGATGCCCCTCGGCGGAGACGGTGAGGCGCCTGCACGACGCCGGGGTGTCGGTGTGGGTGACCGTAACGCGGGTCTCGGAGGCGGTGTCGGCGGCGGAGGTGGGCGCGGACGCGCTCGTCGTCCAGGGCACGGAGGCGGGGGGTCATCGCGGTGGCTTCGTGGACGATGAGCAGGCGGCGGGCATCGGGCTGTTGGCGCTGCTCTCGCTCGTGCGCCGGTCGGTCTCGATCCCGCTCATCGCGACCGGAGGGATCGCGGACGGCGCGGCGGTGGCGGCGGTGCTCTGCGCCGGCGCCGCGGCGGCGCAGATCGGGACCGCGTTGATGCTGGCGCCCGAGGCGGGGACCACTCCGGCGCAGCGGGCGCTGCTGCGCGAGGCGATCCCGACAGGGCTGACGCGGGCGTTCACGGGGCGCCTCGCTCGCGGGATGGTTAATCGCTTCCAGGCCGAGCACAGCGCGGCAGCGCCGAGCGCCTACCCGGAGATCCATCACGTGACCAGCCCCCTGCGGGCGCAGGCGCGCCAGCGCGGTGACGCGGACGGGTTCAACCTGTGGGCGGGGCAAGCGCACGAGCTCGCGCGGGAGCGGCCGGCGGCGGAGATCATCCGGACGCTGGCGGCCGACGCGAGGGAGACACTGGCGGCGACGAGCCGGCGCTTCGCTGGGTGACGCGGGAGGCGGATTGACCGGGCCGCTTGGCGCGGCGGCGGAGGTACGATGCGCAGCGCCGGCGAACGGGGGATAGGTGCCCAAGTGATCGAACGAATTCGGGAGGACATCGAGGAGCGAATCGAGGAGCTCCTGGATGAGGCGGAGAGGCTCCGTCGCGCGCTCAGCGCGCTGCGGTCGGGCCCCGGGCGCAGCTCGCGCGCGTCGGGGGCACGCGGTCGCGGGACGGGGGCGGGTGGTCGTGGCGCCGGGGTGGGCGGTCGCGGCGCCGGGGCGGCGCGTGGCCGGGGCGCGAGCGGCCGGGATACGAGCGGCCGGGGCGCGAGCGGCCGGGCTGCGAGCGGCTCCGGCGCGGCAGCTTCCCGCACCGGCGGCGCCTCATCCAGCGCGGGCGCGGCTCTGCCGGCATCGGCGCGGAGCGCGTTCGGCGCAACGAGAAGCGCCGTGCTCGCGGCGCTGGCCGGCCCGGAGGGCGGCGCCATGACCGCGGGCGAGGTTGCGAGCGCCACCGGGCTCGGTCGCGCGTCGGTGAGCACCACGCTTTCGAAGCTGGCGCGCAGCGGCGAGGTGATGAAGGCACAGCGCGGCTACCGGCTGGCCGGCGCGGAGGGCAAGGCTGAGGTGGAAGCCCCGACCGGCGCGGATACGGGCGCACGAAGCTCGGGCGCCGGGGCGAGGACCGACGCGGATGCTCCAGCAACCGCCGGCGGCGCCGCCCCGGGCGCGGATACGCCGGCGGGGACGGCCTCACCCGACACCGCCGCTGACTCCGGCAGGGAGCCCGCCGTGGGCGCCGATCACCCGGCCTGCGTCGAGCACCCGGCCGGCGTCGATCGCCCAACGGGCGCCGACCGCGCGGCGGGCGCCGACCGCCCAACGGGCGCCAATGACGCGGCGGACGCCGACCGCCCAACCGATGACGCGGCGGACGCCGACCGCCCAACCGATGACGCGGCGGGCGCCGACCGCTTAACGGGCGCCGATGACGCGGCGGGCGTCGATCACCCGGCCGGCGTCGATAGCCCGGCGAGCGAGAACGCGCCAGGCGGCGGCTAGGGCCGCGCGCCTACCTCGTCAATTGATCGGCGCAGTTCTATAAGCTTTGCTTATGGAGCTGAGCCAGCTGAGGTATCTCGTCGCGCTCGCCGAGGAGCGCCACTTCACCCGTGCCGCCGCTCGCGAGCACATCGCCCAGCCGGCGCTCTCACAGCAGATCCGCCGGCTCGAGGACGAGGTCGGCCTGGCGCTCGTGGAGCGCACGACGAGGCGGGTGGCGATCACCGATGCCGGCGAGCTGCTGGTCGGCCGGGCGCGGCGGATCCTGGCCGAGCTCGACGCTGCGAGCACCGAGCTACAGGCATTGCGCGGCCTGCACACCGGACACGTGAGCGTCGGGGCGATGCACACTATGGGGCCGGTCGACCTCTCGCTCGTGCTGGCCATCTTCCACGAGCGCTATCCGGACGTCGAGCTGACGGTGCGAGAGCAGTCCAGCGAGGAACTGGCCGAGATGCTCCGAGTCGACGAGCTCGATCTCGCCTTCTTGTCGGTGACCGAGCGCGTCGAGAAGCACGGCCTGGGATGCCACCAACTCGTGTCCGAGGAGATCGCGGTGATTCTGCCGCCCGCTCATCGCCTGGCCGGGCGTGAGCGGGTGCGCATGGGCGACCTCGCCGGAGAGGAGTTCATCGCCTTCCGGGACGGGGCGCGGATGCGCGAACTGCTGGAGTGGGCGGCGGGGCAGGCGGGGTTCGAGCCTCGGGTGACCCTGGAGTCGAACGAGAGCCTGCGGATCCGCCGGCTGGTCGCCCGCGGCATGGGAGTCGCGATCCTGCCCCGGTCGGATGCCGTCAGCACCGCTCCCGAGGTCGCCGTCGCCACCCTCACCGACCCGTCACTCGCGCGCGACATCACGCTGGCGTGGCGGGAAGGGCGCCGCCACTCGCCCGCGGCCGCGGAGTTCCTGGCCGTCGCCCGCGCCACCTATGGCTGACGCCCGCCGCTACGGCGTGAAGACGACCTTCCCGACGACCTCGCCGTTCAGCATCGTCTCGAAGCCTTGGCGGGCATCGGCTAGCGGCAGCGTGGTGTCGATCGCCGGCCGAATGCCCTTGTCGACGCATAGCCGGGCGAGCCGCTCGAGCTCGTCGCGGGTGCCCATGGTGGACCCGATTACCGACAGCTGCAGGAAGAACACCCGGGTCAGCTCGGCCGGCGGGCCGTCGCCGGTCGTGGCGCCGGAGACGACAAGCGTTCCGCCCGGTTTGAGCGCCCTGATCGAATGCGACCAGGTCGCCTCGCCGGTCGTCTCCATCACCGCGTCCACGCGCTCGGGCAGCCTCGCCCCCGGCTCGAAAGCCTGATCGGCGCCGAGCGCGACGGCCTGCTCTCGCTTGCGCTCGGAGCGGCCGGTGACCCACACCCGGATGCCGCAACGGCTGGCCAGCACGGTCAGCGCGGTCGCGACGCCGCCCGTCGCGCCCTGCACGAGGATCGTCATGCCGGGGACCACGCGCCCGCGCGTGAACAGCATGCGGTAGGCCGTCAGCCAGGCCGTCGGAAGGCAGGCCGCCTCTTCGAAGGACAGCGCCGGCGGCTTGCGCACGAGGTTGCGCCGAGGTGCCGCCACGCGCTGGGCGAAGGTTCCCTGGTGGCGCTCGGAGAGCAGTGAGCGGCGCGGATCGAACGTCTCGTCGCCTTGCCAGGCGTCGTCGGAGATCACCGAATGGACGATCACCTCGTTGTCGTCGTCGTCCACTCCGGCGGCGTCGCAGCCGAGGATCATCGGCAGGTTCTCCCGCCGGAGCCCGACCCCGCGCAGCGACCACAGGTCGTGGTGGTTCAGCGCGGCGGCGCGGACGCTCACCGTGGTCCAGCCTGCGGGGACTTCGGGCTCCGGGCGCTCGTCGATCCGGAGCGCCCGGAGTGGATCGTCGCGGTCGAAGTCGACGGCGAAGGCGGCGAGCATGGGCGAATCATGCCTGACCGAAGCCGCGGGTAGGCGCCCCGCCCTCCCGTGGCGCGCTCTCGCCGGGTTGGCGCCTTGACAAAATAGGCCCGATGGCGAAGGTGAAGGCCAACGCGAGCAAGGTCGTGGACGCCCCGCCGGGCCGCGTGCTGGAGTTCCTGCGCGACTACCGTAGGCGCCGTCCACAGATCCTGACCGACAACTACTCGGCGTACCGCGTGGAGCAGGGTGGCGAGGGCGCCGGAACTGTCTTTGCCTACCACTTTGCCGCCGGTGGCCGTGAGCGCGATTACCGTCTGCACGTGGAGGACGTCGACGGCTCCCTGCGCGAGCGCGACGAGTTTTCGTCGTTCGAGAGCATGTGGCGGGTGGCTCCTCGGGGCAGCGGCAGCACGGTCACCCTGGAGGCAACCTGGCAGGGGGGAGGGGGGATCGGCGGCGTGTTCGAGCGCCTGTTCGCGCCGCTCGGCCTGCGCCGCATCTACGGCGAGGTGCTGACGCGCCTCGACACGGCGCTGGAGGCGCCCTCGGGGCCGGCGTGAGCGGCCAGTCGTGTCAGCGGATCGGCCACGGCGGCGCGAGCGCGGTGGCGCCCGCCAACACGCTCGCCTCCTTCGACGCCGCGCAGGAGCTCGGCGTGGACATGGTCGAGTTCGACGTCCGAGCCGGCCGCGGCGAGCTTGTCCTGGCCCACACCCTGCTCCACGCCCGTACCGGGGAGCGCGTGCGCCTGATCGACGCCCTGCAGCACCTCGCGAGCCGCCGCTTTCGCGGTCTCGAGCTGAACGTCGACGTCAAGCACGTCGGCTGCGAGGCGGTGCTGATCGAAGGGCTGCGGCGATTCGGCCTGCTCGAGCGGGCACTCATCTCCTCGCAGGTGCCCGAGGTGCTCGACCGCAGCCGGGCGTTCGAGCCCGGGGTGCGAGTTGGGATCTCGATCGGTGGCCGCGTTGCCCGGCGCAGCCGGCACTGGCGCGATTGGCGTGGGGCGGTGCTGGCGGGCCTGGCGTCTCGGCGCTGGGACGCGCTGATGGCCCAGCATCGGCTCGTCGACGGTCGCCTGCTGGATGAGGTTGGCTCTCGCGGCGGGCTGCTCTACGCATGGACGGTCAACGAGCGGCCCGCCATCGAGCGCCTGCGGCAGCTGGGTGTGCACGGGATCACGACCGCCGACCCCCGGCTGTTCAGCTGACTCCGTCCGGGCAACACGGGGGAGCACGGTGACCCGTAGCCTCTGGTCGGTGCATACCGGTGCGCTCACAAAGCTCGTCCCCGCTCCCGCGGCCGGGCGGGTGTTCCGCCAGCCGGGGCGCGTCGGTCTGGCCGACTGCTCTCCGTCGGGCCGCGCCCGCCTCGACGCCGTGGCCCGCTGGATCCAGGACGTCGCCTACGCCGACGTGGACGACGCCGGGGTGGCGGATCGCGCGGTCTGGGTGGTGCGGCGCACTCGCCTGCGCGTGGAGCGCTTTCCCCGTTTCGGCGAGCGCTTCGAGGCCGCGACGTTCTGCAGCGGGCTCGGGCGGATGTGGGCGGAGCGGCGGACCACGATCACCGGCGTTGGCGATGGCGAGGGCGACGTCGAGGCAGTCACCCTGTGGGTGCATCTGCACCCAGAGGGGCGCCGGCCTTTCCCGCTCACCCGGGACGAACTCGCCGTCTACGGTGAGGCCGCCGGAGAGCGGCGGGTGACCGCCCGGCTGCGCCATCCGGCATCACCGCCGGATGGCGGCGGGCGGAGTTTCGGCTGGACGTTCCGCGAGACCGAATGCGACCTCGCCGCCCACATCAACAACGCCGCGTACTGGGAGCCGCTCGAGGAGGAGCTGCTCGGAACCGAGGAGCCCGGTCGGATCGACGTCGAGATGGAGTTCCGTGCGCCGGCTCAGCCGGGGCAAAAGCTCGTGCTCTGCGCCGGCGAGCGTCGCTGGATCGTCGACCCGGACGGGGAGACGCACGCCTCGCTGGTCATCTCGTCGCTGGAGACGTAGCGGCGGCCGGGGCTGACGGCTTAGCGGCTCCTTCGCGCGTCCGCAGAGCGATTGCGTCCCGGCGCTGGTACGTCGGGCGCCGTGCCTTTGGTAGCGTGCGCGCCCGATGCGCGCCGTCGTGATCACCGAGCCCGGCGGACCGGAAGTTCTCCAGCTCGCCGACCTGCCTGTCCCTGAACCGGGTGAGAACGGGATCCGGATCGCCGTGAAGGCGGCGGCGGTGAACCCGACCGACGTCGGCCTGCGCCAGCGCGGAGGCGCCGGCGAGCCCCCGTGGATCCCGGGGATGGACGCCGCCGGCGTCGTCGACTCGGTCGGGGCCGGGGTCGACCGCCTGCGGGCGGGCGAAGAGGTGATGGCGGCGGTCAGCCCCCGCCGTCCGGAGGGCGGAGCCCAGGCCGAGATGATCGTCGTCCCCGCCGCCTCGGTCGCGCCGATTCCCGACGGAGCCACCCTGCCGCAGGCGGCGACGCTGCCGATGAACGGCCTCACCGCCATGCGGGGCCTCGAGATGCTCGGGCTGAGCCACGGACAGACGCTGGCCGTCAGCGGCGGGGCCGGCCTCCTCGGCTCCTACGTGATCCCGCTGGCCAAGGAGCGAGGCCTGCGGGTGATCGCCGACGCCAAGCCAGAGGACGACGGCCTCGTGCGAAGCTTCGGTGCGGACGAGGTCGTCCCGCGGGGTGAGAGGTTCAACGAGGCGATCCGCGCGCTCGCCCCCGATGGGGTCGACGGCCTCTACGACACCGCGCTGCTGGGCCGCCAGGCCTTCCCGGCCATCCGCGACGGCGGCGGGATGGTCGCCGTACGAGGGTGGGAGGGCGAGGCCGAGCGCGGCATCACCGTCCACGCCGTGATGGTGGCCGCGGTGCTCGAGCGCACGGAATGGCTCGAGGAGCTTCGCCGGCTCGCCTCCGACGGCCGGCTCCAGCTTCGCGTCGCACGCGAGTACCCGCCCGAGCAGGCGGGCGAGGCCCAGCGGGTCATGGACGCCGGCGGCCTGCGAGGGCGCGCGGTCATCGTCTTCTGATCCGACGCATTCCGCGGGCGAGGCGCTCTGGGGCCGCTCGGCCTCGCGAGCCCGGGCGCCGCGACCGGCGCGCCACCGTCACTCCGCGAGCCGCTCGAGCAACCCCCGCTCGGCCACCAGCGACGCGTCCAGCGTGCGGTAGCCGACCGTGTCGAACACAACCGTGACCTGCCCGTCTTCGACCTGGCCGACCGTCCCCGCGCCCCACTTGGCGTGCGTCACGCGGTCGCCCAGCGACAGCCCGGTCGGGTCCTCGGCCTCGGACGGCGCGCCCAAGCCCCGATCGTCGCCGCGACGACGTCGCAGCCCTGATCGGACATGAAGCGCTCCTGGACCCGATCCCGACGGCCTGCCGCCATCCCACCGTGGTACGGGCAAGCCTGCACGCCCCGCTCGACCAGCTCGCCGGCGAGCTCGGTGCATGCCCGCTGGGCCGCCACGTAGACGATCCCCGGCGGCTCGGCCGCGGCCACGGCATCGATGACGGCGCGATGCTTGTGCCCGTCGTCCACGAACCGCTCGACCGCCAGGTGGATGTTCGGCCGGTCGAACCCGCGGACGATTACCGCGGCGTCGCGGAGCTCCAGGGTCGAGACGATGTCCGCGCGAACCGGCGGAGCCGCGGTGGCGGTGAGCGCGAGCACCGTGGGGCGGCCGATCGCCTCGATCGCGCCGGCCAGCTTCATGTAGTCCGGGCGGAAGTCGTGGCCCTACTCCGAGACGCAGTGCGCCTCGTCGACCACGAGCAACGACGGCTGCGCACGCCGCAGATCGGCGAGCACATCCTCGCGCACGAGCTGCTCGGGCGCCAGCAGCAGGAACTCGACCTCGCCCTCCTCCGCCTCCTCGAGCACCTCCTCGCGCGCGCGCTCGCTCAGCGTCGAGTTGAGCAGCGCCGCCTCGGGCGCGCCGTCCTCGCCGTCGCCCTCGCCGTCGATCGCCTCGACCTGGTCTCGCTGCAGCGCGATCAGCGGCGAGATCACGACGGTCGGACCGCGCTGCAGCATGCCGGCGAGCTGGTAGATGGCCGACTTGCCCGACCCCGTCGACATGATGCACAGCGTGTCGCGCCCTGCCAGCACGGACTGCACGCCCTCGAGCTGACCCGGCCGCAGCGACTCGAACCCGAGCCGCTGCGCGGCGAGGCGGCGAACGTCGCTGGCGCTGACCGCCACCCTCAAGCCGATCGCTGGCAGAATCGCACGCCGCTGCGACTACCCGCCGCGAGGGCGGGCAAAGCGACACTGTTTCCGCCCATCGAGGCGAACATTGTTTCGCCCGCGAGTTGGGGGGGACAATGATCGTATGACTCCTGACAGAGAGTTTCGCGAGCGCCGCGAGCCCAGTGCACCGAGCGACGTCGCCGCCTCCGGCTACCCCCCCGACCCTGCCGCCGAGTCCACCGCGAGCACCGGCGAGTCCGCCGCGCCGGCCGGCCAATCCGCCGCGGCGAGCGGCGAGCTCGCCGAGCCCGCGCGAACCGGCCGCCGTGGACGGCGCGACCGCGGGGACGAGCGCAACATGCTGCCGGGGCGTGAGCGCCGCCGGTTCGGGCTCGAGCGCCTGCTCGTCCGTCTCGTCGCCACCGCCGGGATCGTCGGGATCGGCGTCGCGCTCGGGGCGATCCTCGTCTCGAGCACCGTGCAGGGCTGGATCATCGGCCTCGTTGTCGCGGGGGTCAGCGTGATCCTCTCGGCGATTCTGTGGTCCTCGCGACAGCTCTGAGCCGCTCGCTCCAGCCGGCGCCGCGATGAAGGAGCTGCGAGGCACCGCCGGCGCCTCCGTCGATGCCCCGCTCGAGCGCGCGCAGGCACTGCTCGAGGCCGTCGACGGCTACCCGACGTGGTATCCCGAGGTCGTAAAGCAGGTCGAGGTTCTCGAGCGAGGGGCAGACGGCCCGCCCCAGCGCGTGCAGGCGAAGCTGCACTTCGCCCAGGGGCCGATCGCCCGCGACTTCCGGCTCCTGCTGGCGGTCGCGGTCGAGCGTCCTGAGCTCGTCCGCCTCACGCGCATCCCGCACGAGCCCGGCGACCCCGAGCGCTTCGAGGTCACCTGGCGGCTCGCCCGCCAGACCCAGACGCAGACGCGGATCGATCTCGAGCTACGGGCTGACCTGGACGTGCCCCGCTTCGTGCCCGTGGCGAGCATCGGCGACTCGCTGGCGCGTGGCTTCGTCGCCGCCGCCGTCAGGCAACTCACGGGTTGACCGCGCCTCGGCCACCGGGTAGGGGCCTCGCTCCGCTCGGCATCCAGGCCGGACGACTGTCAGCCGGCCCGTCCGGGCGAGGCCGGACGCCGAGCGGGCCGGCTGAGAGGCCGGAAGTCCGGTCTCAGGCGGGCGGACGTCGCCTCAGGCTCCGGCTTGCCGGCGCCGGCGCTCGGTCGCGCCGCGGCGCGCCCACGGCCGCAGTACCAGGTTCACCAGCCAGATCACGATCGCGCCGCCGACCGTCGACCAGAACCCGCCGACGTGAAAGCCGCTGACGATCCGGCTGGTCAGCCACAGCATCAGTGCATTGACCGCCACGAGGCCAAGCCCGAGCGTGAGGATGAGCACCGGAAGGGTGAGCAGAATGACGAGCGGGCGGACGGCGAAGTTGACCAGCCCGAGGATCGCGCTGGCCAGGAGCAGCGTCCCCAGCCGATCGCCGTAGCTGATCGGGGCGATCGCCGCCGCGGCGACGGCGAGCCCGGCGCAGTTGACCACCCACGTGACGAGCAGTCGCAGGAGGCTAGGCACCGGTCGTCGCCAGTTCGCGCGGGGTGAGGGCGAAGGCATCGGCCAGCAGCTCGTAGGAGCGCCGCCGCGCCTCGTGATCGTGGGTGATAGTTACCACAATGACCTCCTCGGCTCCGTACTCGTGCGCGAGTTCCTCAACGGCCGCGCGCACCTTCTCCGGCGTGCCGATGATCGTCCGCCGCTGATGGCGGCTCTGAGCGGAGCCGTCGCGCTCGAGGAACTCGACCGCCTTCTCCGGCGGGGGCACCGGGATCAGCTCGCCGCGGCGCAGCAGCTTGAACGTCATCCGGCTGCTCGCGGCGAGGAAGCGCGCCTCCTCGTCGCTCGGCGCGCACAGGACCCAGGCGGCGACCGCGGTCCGCGGCGCGGCCAGGCGCCCGGGCTCGAAACGCTCGCGATAGAGCTTCGCGATCTCCGCTCCGGCCGGA
>JAFAXX010000104.1 GCA_019240655.1 Solirubrobacterales bacterium | reverse complement strand
TCGCCGCGCACCTCGCCCAGGTCGAGGGCGTCGAGGTGTGGGGCTACGACGTCTCGGCGGCCCACGTCGAGGCGATCAACCGGGACGGGCTGCGGCTGGTGGGGGAGGCCGAGCTGATCGGCCGCGTGCGCGCCACCACCGATCCGGGCGAGCTCCCGGCCTGCGAGTTCGGGATCGTCGCCACCAAGAGCATGTTCACCGGGGCGGCGATCGAGCCGGCCGCGCATGCATTCAGCGCGGGCGCGGTCGCCTCGGTCCAGAACGGCGTCGGCAACGAGGAGGTGATCGCCGAGCACGTCGAGCGCGTGATCCGGGGAACCACCTTCCCGGCCGGGCGGATGCTCGAGCCCGGCGTCGTGCAGATGGACACGAGAGGTGACACCTGGCTGGGGCCGTTCGAGCCGCGGCCGGCCGCACTCGAGGAGGTTCGTCGGCTGGCCGAGGCGATCACCGCCGGCGGGATGAACACGAAGGCGCTCGCTGACGCGCGCGGCGCGCAGTGGACGAAGCTGATTTTCAACGCCGCCACGAACCCGGTCGGCGCGCTCACCCGGCTCACCCACGGGCGGGTGTGCGAGCTCGCGGACACGCGCCGGCTGATCACCGGCCTGGTCGACGAGGGCAAGGCGGTCGCCGACGCGCTCGGGATCGCGCTCGATTCCGATCCGGACGAGCTGGTCGACCACGCCGCTCGGGTGGCCTACGAGCACCGCGCCAGCATGCTCCAGGACGTTCTCGTCGAGCGGGCCACCGAGATCGACGCGCTGAACGGCGGGATCGTTCGCTTCGGCACCGAGTGGGGGATCGCCACGCCGCTGAACCAGGCCATCGCCGCGCTGATCAAGGGACTCGAGCACTCCTGGGCGCAGCCTTGAGGTGCGGGCTCGAGCACTCCCGGGCGCAGCCTTGAGGCGCGGGCTCGAGCACTCCCGGGCACAGCCTTGAGGCGAGGGCCGCTGATCGGCGGCTGCCTCGTCGGAATCGCCATCTCGTGGAACATCGCCAACGTCGGGCCGGTGGCGACGCTGCTCGCGCACACCTACGGCATCGGCCTGGCGACGATCGGCCTGCTCACCACGGTGCTGTTCTTCGGCGAGCTCCCGGTGATGCTCCCCGGCGGCCGGGCGATCGACCGCCACGGGGCCAAGCGGATGGGTCTCTTGGCGGTAGCGGTCTCGCTGGTGGCCAACCTGCTGCTGATGCTGTCCACCGCGCCGGCCGTCGCGTTGAGCCTGCGCGGCCTGGCGGGGCTCGGGGTCGGCCTGGGCTTCCTGGCCGGAGCGATCTATGCGCAATCCGGCGCGGGACCGGCGGTCGCGCTGGCCGGCGGCATCTACGGCGGCGTCTCGCTGGGCAGCGGCGGCCTCGCCCTGGCGATCGTGCCGCAGCTCGTCCCGGCGCTGAGCTGGCGGGCGCCGTATGCCAGCGGCGCCGGGGTCGCGGCGCTGTGCATGCCGCTGATCGCGCTCTGCCCGGTCGCCCCTGGGCACCGCGGCCACGCCGCCGGTCCGAGCTTCGCGGCGCTGCTGTCCGACCGCAGGCTGATCCGGCTGGGGATCATCCTGTCGGTCTCGTTCGGCTTCAGCGTGATTCTCGGCAACTGGGTGGTGACGCTCCTCGAGCGAACCGAGGGCATGTCCCGGGCGACGGCCGGCGCGATCGGGTCGCTGATCTTCCTGCTCGGGATCGTCGGGCGTCCGGCCGGCGGCATGCTCGTGCGCGCCATCCCTCGCCACATTCGGAAGATGCTCGCGGCCAGCTTCGCCGCCGGCGCGCTCGGCACGACGCTCGTCGTGCTGTCGCCTGGCCGCGCCGGCGATGCCGTGGCTACCGGGCTGATCGGGATCGCCGCGGGGATCCCGTTCGGCGCCGCCGTGGCCGGCGCGACCCGGACCCACCCCGAGGCGGCCGGCGCTGCGGTCGGCGCGGTCAACGTGTACGCGATCACGGTCATCGTCTGCGGGGCGCCGCTCGTCGGGGCGACGCTCGCCCTGCCGGGGAACGGGCGAATCGGGTTCGGCGGGTTGGCGGCCCTGTGGTTGGCAGCAACCGTGGTGCTGCGACGCCTTGACACTTGATCAAATGATCTGAGAGGGTGTCCGGGATGAGCGGGGAGTCGGTGGCGGCTGAGAGCGTGTCCGGGATGTGCGGGGAGTCGGTGGCGGCTGAGAGCGTGTCCGGGATGAGCGGGGAGTCGGTGGTGGCCGAGAGCGTGTCCGGGATGAGCGGGGAGTCGGTGGTGGCCGAGAGCGTGTCCGAGATGACCGGTCAACAACGACTGGCGGGGGTTCGCGCCCGCCAACGCGCGGGCCCTGATTCAGGCGCTGTGAGGACGTGGGAAAAAGTCCGGCTATACCGACAATTTTCGCCACGCCCGGCCGCTCGGGCCGCCGGGCCGCTCGGGCCGCCGGGCCGCCGGTCCGCTCAGGCCGCTCGGGCCGCCGGACCGCTCGGGCCGCCTCGGGCGAGTCGGTGGCGGCCGAGAGCGTGTCCGGGTTGAGTGGGAAGTCGGTGGCGGCTGAGCGCGTGTCCGGGTCGAGGCGGGAGACTGTGGCGGCTGAGAGAGGCGAAGCGCCGGGACATGGCTGAGAGCGTCGACGTGGTGGTGATCGGCTCGGGCCACAACGGCCTCGTTGCCGCCGCGTATCTGGCCCGCGCCGGCCTGACCGTCGAGGTGCTCGAGCGAAACCCCGTGGCCGGCGGGGCGGTGGCCAGCGAGGAGCTGACCGAGCCCGGCTTCGTGCATGACACGTTCTCCTCGTGGCACCCGCTGTTCAAGCTCTCGGCCGCGTACGCCGAGCTCGGCTCCGAGCTCTCGGCGTGGGGCCTGCGCTACTGCGAGACGCCGGAGCTGACGACCGCGAACGTCCGGGGCGACGGGGCGGTCGTGCTCGCCCACCGCGACCCCCGGCAAACCAGCGAGGGCTTCGATTCGCGCGACCGGGAGGCATACGTTGCCGAGATCGACTCGTTCGGCGCCACCATTCCGACCGTCGGCCAGCTGCTCGGCGTGGAGCTGTTCTCCGGTGACGCGGCCAAGCTGACCGTGAAGCTGGCGCGCCAGCTCGGCCGTCGCCGCGGCCTCGGCTTCACCGCCGACGTTCTGTCCTCCGCGCGCGGATGGTTCGAGACGCGCTTTCAGGGCGGGGAGGTCGCCGACCTGTACGCGCCGTGGTCGCTGCACACCGGTCTCCCGCCGGACAGCGCCGGCAGCGGCTTTCAGGTGCTGGCGATCGCCGGTTCGCTGCACGCCGTCGGGATGCCGGTGGTCCAGGGCGGGGCGGGCAACTTCGTTCACGCGTTCGAGCGGATGATCGACGAGCACGGCGGCCGGGTGAGCACCGGCGTCGAGGTCGAGCGGATCCTCACCCGGGGCCGGCGGGCCACCGGCGTGATCGCCGGCGACCGCGAGCTCCACGCCCGCCGGGCGGTGATCGCCAACACCACCCCGACCCAGCTCTACGGGCGGCTGCTCGACGCCGACGCCGCGCCGCCCGAGGCGGTTGAGCAGGGCCGGCGGTTTCGTTTCAGCCCCCGCGCCGGCGCCCAGATCCACGTGGCGCTCAAGGAGCCGCTGCGCTGGCGCGACTCTCGGCTCGACGCGGTGCCGGTGGTCCACCTGAGCGACGGCCTCGGCAGCGTCTCGCTGGCCTGCGCGCAGGCCGCCGCCGGCCTGCTCCCGGCGCAGCCGACGATCGTGGTCGGCCAGCCGACCGTGGTCGATCCGAGCCGGGCGCCCCCGGGTGCGGGCGTGATGTGGATTCAGCTCCAGCAGGTCCCCTACGCGCCCACCGGCGACGCAGCCGGCGAGATCGACGCGGGCGAGGGCACGTGGACCCCGGAGCTCGAGCGAGCGTTCGCCGAGCGGGTGCTATCCCGCCTCGAGGCGCACGTCGAGAACTGGCCGGCGGCCCGCGGCGAGATCGCGGTGCTCTCGCCGGTCGAGCTCGAGCGGCGCAACCCGAATCTGGTGCGCGGCGACATCTACGCCGGCGACTGCGAGCTCGGTCAGTCCTACCTGTGGCGGCCGCTGCCCGGATACGGCACCCACGCCACGCCGGTCGAGGGTCTCTACCAGTGCGGCGCCTCGACGTACCCCGGCCCCGGTCTCAACGCTGCCTCCGGCCGGATCGTCGCGCTGCGGGTCATCGCCCGCGGCGGGCGGCTCGCACGAGCGGCGCAGCTGCTGCGCGTACGCCGCTGAGGGCCAGCTTTGCGTCAGCCCACCGCCTCGGCGCCGGCGCTAGCAGCTTCCGGGCGACGTTGTAGCCGGAGAGCGCGTTGACCCCGGCGCCTGGCCACGTGGCGGCGCCGACCATCAGCAGCCCGGCCACCCCCGTCTCGTAGTCCGCGAGCCCGGGCAGGGGGCGGAAGAGGAAGTTCTGGCGCAGGTGCATGCTGCCGGCGATTGAGTCGCCGCCGGCCAGGTTGGGGTCGCGGCGCTCGAGATCGGCGGGGGTGAGCACGGCGCGATCGAGCACCAGCGCGCCGAGGCCGGGCGCGTAGCGCTCGAGCTTGGCCATCACCCGGTCGGCGTAGCGCTCGCCCGCCTGATCCCAGCTACAGGCATCGATCTCGCCGGCGGCGTCGCCGCGGATCTCGGCCGGCAGCGCGCGCACCTGGACCCAGAGGATGGCTCCTTCCGTGCTCCGCGAGGGATCGACGGCCGAGGTCTGGCCGACGACCAGCATCGGCTCGTCGGGAAGCACGCCGGCACACGCGTGCGCGTAGGTGTCGGCGAGGTCGGCGACGTACGGCGCGATGTGGAGGTAGGCGAAGCCGGCCAGATCCTCACCGGCCTCCCAGGCCGGCGCCGCGGAGAGGGCGAGATGGAGCATCAGCGTCCCCGGCCCGTGGCGGTAGCGGGCGGCCGCGCGCCGGACGGCGGGCGCGACGGGCACCCCGGCCAGCAGCCGCTGGAACACGATCCCCGGGGTCAGGCCGGCGATCACCGCGCGCCGGGCGGCGATCCGCTCGCCGGAGACGAGCTCGACGCCCGTCGCCCGCCCGCCGGCGACCGTGACCTCCGCCACCTCGGCGGCGGTGCGGAGCTCGACCCCCTGCTCGGCGCCGAGCGCGACGAGCGCGTCGATCAGCCTGCCCGCGCCACCGCGCGCCAGGGCGATGCCCGTCCGCATGTCGGTAAACGCCTCGAGGAACGGGAACATCGCCCCGCCGGCGACGTCGGGGCCGAAGTCCAGATGCATCCCCCAGCAGGCCAGCAGCGCGTGGGCCTCAGGCGAGTGCAGGTATTCCTCGGCCAGCTCACGCGTCGAGCTGATCAGGAGACGGGTCAGCTCGCGGGCGCCGCCGAGGCCGAGCGCGGGCAGCTGCGCGCCCGCCAGCGCGGCCAGGCTGCGTGGATCGAGCCGCGAGCCGTAGAGCGCGAACAGCGCCGGACTGAGGCGCTCGTACAGAGCGTCGAGCTCTTGCCAGCCCTCGGCGTCCCGCCCGTCGTGGCGCTCGAGCTCGGCCAGCGTCTGGGCCTTGCCCTGCCTGACCCGCAGCGCGCGGGCGCCCGGATAGAGGTTCGCGAACGGGCTCGCGGAGGCGGCGTAAGCGAGCCCGTGGCGCTCGAGCTCGGGCCCGAACTCGGCCGCCACCGGAGAGCCGGCGAACAGGTTGAGG
>JAFAXX010000102.1 GCA_019240655.1 Solirubrobacterales bacterium | reverse complement strand
AGGTCAATTCGGCGCACACGGTCGCGGTCGTGTCGGTGCCGCTCAGCGGCAAGGGAACCGACTCGGGGTCCTACCGGGCGCTCGACACGCTCCGGAACGAGGTCATCCCCGCGACGATCGGACAGGTGCCCGGCGCGAAGGCGCAGGTGACGGGCATGACCGCTGGCTCGAAGGACTTCAACGACTCGATGAAGTCACACGCCCCGATCGTGTTCGCGTTCGTGCTGACGATGGCGTTCATGCTGCTGCTCGTCACGTTCCGCTCGATCGTCGTGCCGCTCAAGGCGATCGCGCTCAACCTGCTGTCGGTCGCCGCGTCCTACGGCGTGCTCGTGCTGGTGTTCCAATATCACTGGGCGCAGGGGCTGCTCGGCTTCCACTCCGATGGCGCGATCATCTCGTGGCTGCCGCTGTTCCTGTTCGTCGTGCTGTTCGGCCTGTCGATGGACTACCACGTGTTCATCCTCAGCCGCGTCCGCGAGGCCTACGACAAGGGGATGAGCACCGAGCGCGCCGTCGCCCACGCGATCGGGACGACCGCCGGCGTCGTGACCGACGCCGCCGCGGTGATGGTCGCCGTATTCGCCCTGTTCGGCACGCTGTCGAACATCGGCCTGAAGGAAATGGGCGTCGGGCTCGCGGTCGCGGTGCTCCTGGACGCGACGATCGTTCGCGGGATGCTCCTGCCGGCCAGCATGAAGCTGCTCGGCGACTGGAACTGGTGGCTTCCGCGCAAGCTCCACTGGCTCCCGCGCGTCTCCCTCGAGGGCGAGCCCGCCGCGGCCGAGGCGTGAACCCCTCAAGCAACCCCAGGCCCGGTGCCCGCCAGACGGCGGGCACCGGCAGTTAAGGGTGCGACCTAAGGGTGCCTACCCGATGTCAGATCAGCGCTCCGGCGGCAGGCTGTACCCATGCTCAAGACAACCGCTTCCCGCCTCGCCGCCTTCTCAGCTGGACTTGCGCTCGCCGCCGGATCGGCCGCCGCGATCGGTGCCGCCACCGCCACCACCCCGCCGTTCCAGGACTGCCTCAAAGTCGCCGCCGCCAACGCCGGCTTCGGCACCCAGGCGATGGCCGATGCCAGCCATGGCGCGCCGCCAATGATCGAGCCCGTCCCCGGCTCCGACGGGCTGCGGTCACAGCTCGCGGGCCTCCGGCTCGCTCCGCTCTCCCGGACTCTGACCGCCGGCGCGTCCACGACCTGGCGGTTCCGGATCATCGGCTGCGACGGCAACCCCGTCCGCCACTTCGACCGCGACAACACCAAGCTGCTGCACCTGATCGTGGTCCGCACGGACCTCACCGGCTACCAGCACCTACACCCCACGCTGGGCGCCGACGGGACGTTCACGATCGAGCTGCGGACCGCGCTTCCCGGCAGCTACCGGGCGATCGCCGAGTTCGTGATCGACGGGCGCAAGTACGTCCTCGGCACCAACCTGACCACACCGGGGACGGTCCGCAACATCCCGCTCCCCGCACCCGCGCTGGAGAAATCGGTCGACGGGTACGACGTCGAGCTGCAGCGCCCCGCGCAGATGACGGCCGGGCAGGAGTCGCAACTGACCTCCCGCATCACCCGCCACGGCCAGCCGATCAACGACCTCGAGGCCTACCTGGGCTCATACGGGCACCTGGTCGCTCTGCACGCCCCAGAAGCCGCCTACTCGCACGTTCACCCCATCAGCGCGGACCCCGGGAGTGGCGCCATCACGTTCAACACCGAGCTGAGCGAGCGCGGCACCTACCGCCTCTTCCTCCAGTTCCAGACCCACGGCCGGGTGCACACCGTCGCCTTCACCCAAGCCATCTCCTGACCAACCCCACAAGAAAGGACCACTCCATGCAGACCACCTACTCCGTCCCCGGTATCTCCTGCGGCCATTGCCGCACGGCGATCACCGGCGAGGTCACCAAGATCGCCGGCGTCAGCGCCGTCGACGTCGACCACGACGCAAAGACCGTGACGGTCACCGGCGCCGGGTTCAACGACGCCGCCGTCCGCGACGCGATCGACGAAGCCGGCTACGACATCGCCTAGGACCAATGAGCGCCACCACCCTCACAGAACGACTCGAACTCCCGATCACCGGCATGACCTGCGCCTCGTGCGCCAACCGGATCGAGCGCAAGCTCAACAAGCTCGACGGCGTCACCGCCACAGTCAACTACGCCACCGAAACCGCCTACCTCGAATACGCAGACCGGATCGAAGTCGAGCAGCTGATCGCGGCCATCGAGGCCGCCGGCTACCAGGCAGCATTGCCAAGCGCCGAAACGGAGAGCGACCAGCCAGCCGAACAAGACCCGACCGTCCGTCTTCGCAACCGGCTGATCATCAGCGCGCTCCTGTCGGTGCCGGTGCTGCTGATCTCGATGATCTCCTCGCTGCAGTTCGACAACTGGCAGTGGCTCTCGCTGCAGCTCGCAACGCCGGTCGTTCTGTGGGGAGCGTGGCCGTTTCACCGCGCCGCCTGGGCCAACCTCAAGCACCCCACCGCAACGATGGACACGCTGATCAGCGTCGGCACCCTATCGGCCTGGCTCTGGTCGCTATACGCACTGTTCCTCGGTAACGCCGGGGACAACGGCATGCGGATGGTGTTCAACCTGATCCCATCCTCCGGGAGCGGCGCGAACGAGATCTACCTCGAGACCGCCGCGATCGTGACCACGTTCATCCTCGCCGGCCGCTACTTCGAGGCCCGCGCCAAGCGGCGAGCAGGCGCCGCGCTGAAGGCGCTGCTCCAACTCGGCGCCAAGGACGTCGCAATCCTCGAGCCTGACGGCAGCGAGCGTCGGGTCCCGATCGAGCAGCTCCAGGTCGGCCAGCGGTTCATCGTCCGCCCCGGCGAGAAGGTCGCCACAGACGGCACCGTCGAGGACGGGCACTCCGCGATCGACATGAGCATGCTGACCGGCGAATCCCTCCCGGTCGAAGTCGCACCCGGCTCCGAGATCGCCGGCGCCACGATCAACGCCGGCGGACGGCTGATCGTCCGGGCCACCAAGATCGGCAGCGACACCGCGCTCGCCCAGATCGCCCGACTCGTCACCGAGGCGCAGACCGGCAAGGCGCCGGTGCAACGCCTCGCCGACAGGATCTCTGGCATCTTCGTGCCGACCGTCTTCGCGATCGCCGTTGGGACCCTCGGCTTCTGGCTCGGCGCCGGGCAGAGCACCACGTTCGCCTTCACCTCCGCGGTCGCGGTTCTCATCATCGCGTGCCCGTGCGCGCTCGGGCTAGCGACCCCGACCGCGCTGATGGTCGGCACGGGTCGCGGTGCGCAGCTCGGGCTGCTCATCAAGGGCCCCGAGATCCTCGAATCGACCCGCCGGATCGACACGATCGTGCTCGACAAGACCGGCACCGTCACCACCGGACAGATGACCCTCATCGACATCATCACCGCCGACGGCGTCGACCGTGAGCAGGCGCTCCGACTCGTCGGCGCGCTCGAGGACGCCTCCGAGCACCCGATCGCCCGCGCCATCGCCACAGCGGCTCAGGCCGAATCGCCGCTCGGGGGCGTCGAACGGTTCGCGAATCGCGAAGGGCTCGGCGTCGAGGGCATCGTCGACGGGCACGCCATCGTCGCCGGGCGACCCGCCCTGCTCGCGGACTGGACGATGCATCTCCCGGCCGAGCTCGATGCCGCACGGCAGGCGGCAGAAGCACGCGGCCAGACCGCGATCGTCGCCGGCTGGGACGGGCACGCCACCGCGGTGTTCATCGTCGCCGACGCGATCAAGCCCACCTCCGCCAAAGCGATCACCCGGTTGAAGGCACTCGGGCTCCGCACCGTCCTGCTCACCGGAGACAACGTGACCACCGCGCGGACCGTCGCCGCCGAGGTGGGGATCGACGAGATCATCGCCGAAGTCATGCCCGCCGACAAGGCCGAGGTCATCGCCCGTCTACAGGCGGAAGGCCGAGTCGTGGCGATGGCCGGAGACGGTGTCAACGACGCACCCGCGCTCGCACGGGCCGACCTCGGCCTCTCGATCGGCACCGGCACCGACGTCGCAATCGAGGCCTCAGACCTCACACTCGTCAGCGGCAACCTAGGCGCCGCGGCAGATGCCATCCGCCTCAGCCGCGCCACGCTGCGGACAATTAAGCAAAACCTCGGCTGGGCGTTCGGCTACAACCTCGCCGCACTGCCGCTGGCCGCCGTCGGACTGCTCAATCCCGTCATCGCCTCAGCGGCGATGGCCTTCTCGAGCATCTCGGTCGTCACCAACGCCCTGCGCCTGCGTCGCTTCAGCGCCGCTCGCTCCGAGGCCACCCGCCAGCAGCTAAGTGCTCACGTGCTCGCGCCGGCGCTCATGTCGCCCGGGGCCACGGCGAGGGCGTGAAGTCAGCGGCGCCGACCCGGCGAGTTCCTGCGTGGCGAAGCAGTCGCGACGGAAGCCGTCCGCCAGTGCGGTCGCCGAACCCTTGACGGTAACCCGTCGCGACACGAAAGCAGAAGCGGCTCGGGTCGACGGATCCTCCCCCTGTTCGCCAACTGCGCGCCCAAACGCTTGCACGCTCGCAGCTAGCGGGCCAGGCATCGAGAAGTGTCGACGAACTCCGTCTGGCTCCCGCATTCACGCACCAGCAGGCGCCTTGGCGTCGGCAAGCGTCCGCGGCGAGACTTCTCCTCCGGGCCGGCGGTAGGCCGGAGCGGAATTTCATGTAGGAGTGCTCCCAGGGCGACGATCCAGAAGCCAGCTCGCGGCGCTGCGGACTTCCGCTTCCTCCGCTCGTTAGCCGCGAAGTTGCTAGCACTCGGACCGATCCGTGCTCGAATGCGGCGCAACGTACGGTGTTCCCCGACGCCAGGGATTGCCACCGCACCGACCCAGCTGAATTCGCCCTTGAACCACTGGATCGTCGTGGGCTGACCCGTGAAGGTATCGGTGCTAACGATCCCGTAGTGCTCGGAGATCGCGGCTGATATGAGTGCGGACGTGCCGGTTCCCGAGACAACGATGCCGGCGTGATCGATGGCGCTCGATGATGAGCCAAGGAAGACGAGGTCGCCGGGCTGCAGCGCTGAAAGCGAGATGTAGGACCCGCCGTAGCTTCCTCCTCGGGTCGACCGGGCGGCCGCCGGCGGTCACGAAGCCCGCATGTCGTGTCCGAGCGCGCGGGAGATTTCTGCGGCGCCCTCGAGCAACAGCTCGATGGCGCGTGAGCCGTCGCCGAGGATTGGCTCGCGCATGCCGCCCACCGAAAGCGATGCGCGGATGGCTCCGTCGTGGTCGAAGATCGGCGCTCCGACCGACGCGACCCCGGGGGTGACATCTTCGTCGGATATGGCATAGCTGCGCTCGCGAGTCGCCTCGAGCTCCGCGATGAGCTGCTCGCGTGTGATGATGGATTTGGAGGTGTAGGCCTCAAGCGGCACGTGGTCGAGGTAGTCGTCCCATTCGCTCGGAGCCATGAACGCGAGCATCGCGCGCGGTGCGGAGCCGGCGTGAAGCGGAAGTGAGCCGCCGAGGCCGAGGGCGAGCAGGTTCACGCGCGTGCCGTCGATGCGCTCGATGCAGACGGCTTCGTACCCGCGGCGGATGAGGAGGAAGGTGGTCTCGCCGATTTCGTCGTGGATGCGCTGCATGACGGGCAGCGCCGCCTGCCGTTCGTCAAAGCGGGAGACCACGGCGCGGCCGAGCCGGAACAGCTTGACGCCGAGCACGTAGGTTCCTCGGCGGGGTCCGGGCTCAACCAGCTCCAGTTCCTGGAGGCTGGCCAGCAGCCGGTAGACGGTGCTGCGCGGCTCGCCGGCCAGCTCCGCCAGCCGGGCCGGTGTGACCTCTCCTTGTTCGGCGATGTGGTCGAGCAGGCAGACGGCCTTGGAGAGCACGGCCACCGGCGCGTTTCCGTTGGAGCGGCCGCTTTCCGTTTTGCGCGGCTTTGTATGTTCGATCGGCATGAATCCCAGCTTACAGGACAGGCTGCCCACACCCTGAGAATTTGCCTTGACAGGTCCTCCGCCGGGGCGTACCGTATCTTGGACAAGCTGTCCACATTGTGAGAAGTGGAGGAAGAGATGCACGGAATAACCAGGCGCCTTACCGGGCAAGTCCGGAGGCGTGAGCCCGCCGCAACCGCGTCGGTCACCCACGAGGGAGGAGCAAACCCATGAGCGTCATGACAAGCTCCGGCGCGTCGGAAGCCTCCGCCGGCAGCGTGCCGCGCGCGGCCACGCATGCCCACCGGCGCTTTCTGAAGAAGATCACGATCGTTTCGACGCTCGGCGGCCTGCTGTTCGGCTACGACACGGGCGTCATCTCAGGCGCCTTGCTGTACATGAAGCATGACCTGCACCTGACCTCGTTCTGGCAGGGATTCGTCGTGAGCGCGCTGCTGTTCGCCGCGGCGCTGGGGGCGCTCTTCGGTGGCCGCATAGCCGACCGCCTCGGCCGCAAGCGCACCCTGATGCTGTGCGCGGTGTTCTTCCTGTGCGGGGCGCTCGGTAGCGCGAGCGCGCCGACCCTGCTGGCGATGATTTGCGCACGCGTCGTTCTCGGCCTGGCCGTGGGCGCAGCGTCGGCCACTGTCCCGCTGTTTCTGGCCGAGATCGCGCCCGCCGCTCGCCGGGGACGAATCGTCACGATCAACGAGCTGATGATCGTCTCGGGCCAGTTGACGGCGTTCATCGTCAACGCGGGCCTGAACCACTGGTACGACGGCCCCTCGGTGTGGCGCTGGATGCTCGCCGTCGCCGCCGTGCCCGCGGTATTGCTGTTCGTCGGAATGATGTTCCTGCCTGACTCGCCGCGCTGGTATGCCCTCAAGGGTCGCGTGGACGAGACGTGGCGCGTCCTCGAGCTGACCCGGCCGGTGGATGAGGTCGAGTCGGAGTACGCGGCGGTGATCGAACACGCCAGGCGCGACAACGCGGAGGACAGGGGTGCCGCGTTGCGCGACCTGCGGGCGTTCGTGTGGATGCGCCGGGTCGTGTTCGTCGGCATCGGATTGGCGGTCGTGCAGCAGGCGACCGGGATCAACACGGCGATCTATTACGCGCCGACCATCCTCAAGTCGACCGGTCTTGGTACGAGCGCCTCGCTCGTGGCGACGATCGCCGTGGGGGTCATCTCGGTCACGATGACGCTGGTCGGGATCTGGCTGCTCGGCTTCATGAGCCGCCGCCCGCTCCTGATCACCGGCTCCAGCGGGGTTGCGGCCTCGCAGGCCGCGCTGGCGCTGTGCTTCGCGCTGCCGGAGTCGACGCTGCGCAGCTATCTGGTGCTGGCGTTCATGGTGAGCTTCGTCGGCTTCGTGCAGTGCTTCATCGGGATCGGCGTGTGGCTGCTCTTGTCGGAGATCTTCCCGATGAAGATCCGCGGGTTCGCGATCGGCATCGCGGTGTTCGTGCTGTGGATCGTCAACGCGACCATCTCGCTGGTGTTCCCGCAGCTCGTCGGCTCGCTCGGGGCGACCGGAACGTTCGGGATCTTCGTGGCGATCAACCTGCTGTCGATCGCGTTCGTCGCCCTGTACGTGCCCGAGACACGAGGCCGGAGCTTGGAAGAGCTCGAAGACGCCTTCCGGGCCAAGGGGATCAAGAGCGTGCGCTCGGTCCCCGTGATCGCGCCAGGCCTGCAGGTCTCCTGACCTGAGAGCCAGCGACGGAGGTCCTCAGTCGCGACGTAGGTCGTGATCGAGGACCTCCGCCCGGCCACCCTTCCAGAGAAAGCTGACGAGATTCCGCTAATGAAGATCACCCTTGACCCATACATGCTCCGCCACGTGCCGCTCCTGGAGCTGCCGCGGACGGTCGCGGAGCTCGGCTATCGCTACATCGAGCTGTCGCCGCGCTCGGACTTCATTCCCTTCTTCGTCCACCCGCGCGCCGATCGCCAGACGATCGCCGATTTCCGGAAGGCCCTGAAGGCCGCCGACGTCGAGATCGCCGCCGTGCTGCCGCTGTACCGCTGGGCAGGCCCGGACGAGGACGAGCGTCAGGCCGCCGTGCGCTACTGGAAGCGCGCCATCGAGATCACCGTCGAGCTCGACGTGCAGGTGATGAACAGCGAGTTCAACGGCCGTCCGGAGAAACAGCCCGAGAGCGAGGCGCAGTTCTGGCGCTCGCTCGAGGAGCTGCTGCCGGTATTCGAGCGGGAGGGCATCCAGCTGCGGCTCGAGCCGCATCCCGACGACTTCATCGAGGATGGCCGCGAGGCCGTGGAGATGATCCGCGGCATCAACTCGTCCAACGTGTCCTTCCTGTACTGCGCGCCGCACACGTTCCACATGGGCGGCGACATGGCGGGGATCATGGAGTACGCCGGCGACCTGCTGACCCACGTGCACGTCGCGGACAGTTTCGATCATCGCGCGTCGTCCGGACTGCGCTACATCGTGAACCCGCCGGGGTCGACCTGCCGGATCCACCAGCACCTCGACATCGGTCAGGGTGAGGTCGATTGGCCGCTCTTCTTCGGGACGCTCGAGCGGCTGGGCTTCGACGGGATCATGACCGCGTGCGTCTTCGCCTGGGAGGAGCGCGCGCACGAGTCCTCACGGTTCATGCGCAAGGAGATGGAGCGCTACACGCGGACCTGGAGGCACCTGGAGAGGCAGCGTGCCCGCGCGGCCTGACAGCCTCATGACCGAACCCTCGGTTCGAGGCGAGGCATCGTTCGTCCGCGGCCGCGCGCGGAGCCGCAGCGTCGGTCCGGCGCTCACGCTGCTCGCGATGGCGCTCGTCGTCTTCAGCCCGCGCACGCCGGTGACCTCGCTGCCACCGTTGCTTGACCGGGTTCACCGCTCGCTCGGTCTCTCGGGTCCGTCGCTCGGCCTGCTGACCGCGCTTCCGGTGCTATGCATGGCGGTGTTCGCGCCCGCGGCTCATAGTCTCATCCACCGGCGTGGGGCGGAGCTCGCGACGCTGTGGGCGATCGGCCTCGTGGCGCTCGGGGCCGCGCTGCGCGCGGGAGGCGGCGCGGCGGTCATGCTGTGCGGCGGCACGCTGATCGCCGGAGCGGGGATCGCGATCTGCGGTGTGACAATCACTAGCCTCATCAAGCAGCGCTTTCCGGACCGGCCGGGCGCGGCCACCGCGGCCTACAGCGTGCCGATGATGCTCGGAGCGACGGCGGCGCCCGCGCTGGCGGTTCCGCTGGCGCGTTCGCTCGGGTCCTGGCAGGCCTCGCTGGCGAGCTGGACGGTCCCCGCCCTGGCCGGCGCTTGTTGTGTGGGCTCCGATCGCCCGGACTGCGGCGCGGACACCCTGGGCCACGACGGTCGCGCCCCCGCCCCCGGCCCGGCTGCCGTGGCGCTCGGGCAGCACGTGGCTGCTCGCCGGGTTCCTCGGCGTCCAGTCGGCGCTGGCCTATGGATACCTGGCCTGGTTGGCGCCGGACATGCAGAGTCGGGGGTGGCCGGCGGGACGCACCGGAGCGCTGCTGTCGCTGCTGCAGTTCGCGGAGTGGGCGCTCGTGCTTCCGACACTGGCCGATCTGTCGCGAAAGCGCGATCGCCGGCCGGCGCTGGTCGGCTCGGTAGCCTGCACCGTCCTCGCTGCCACGGTGCTGTTCGCGGCGCCGACCGCTGCGCCGTGGGCCGTGACGACCGTGCTCGGCCTGGGGCTGGGCGGCGGGTTCTCGCTCGCTCTGGTGCTGCTCGCCGACTTGGCCCGCGATGCGCAGGCGTCGAGCCGGCTCGCGGCGATGACGTTCCTGATCTGTTACTCGGTCGCGGCGGCCGCGCCTGTCCTGATCGGCGCGCTGCCCGACGCAACCCATGGCTATGCGCCGGCGTTCGGGGTACTTGTGATCGTCGCCTGCGTGGAGCTGGCGATGGCGACGCGACTGCGTCCTTCACTCCGGGAGACGGTGCGATGTGCAGCTTTGACGTGATCACGATGGGGCGCGTCGGCGTCGACGTCTATCCGCTTCAGATGGGGCTTTCGCTGCGCGAGGTGAGCTCGTTCGGCAAGTACCTCGGCGGGAGCCCGACCAACGTGGCGGTGGCCGCTGCCCGCTACGGCCGCCGCAGCGCGGTCATCACGCGAACGGGGGACGACCCGTTCGGTCTGTTCGTGCACGATGCTCTGCGGGGCTTCGGCGTCGACGACCGTTGGGTGGCGCCCGTGCCCGAGCTCCCCACGCCGGTGACGTTCTGCGAGATCTTCCCGCCGGACAACTTCCCGCTCTACTTCTATCGCTTCCCGAAGGCCCCGGATCTCGAGATCGCGCCCGACGAGCTCGATCTCGACGCGATCCGCGCGGCGAGCGTGTTCTGGGTGACTGTCACGGGCCTCTCGCAGGAGCCGAGCCGCACCGCGGCGCTGACCGCGCTCGAGGCTCGGAGGCGCCGGGGGATCACGATCCTCGACCTCGACTACCGCCCGATGTTCTGGACCTCGCGCGAGGAGGCTCGCCGGCAGGTGCAGGCGGCGCTGGCGCACGTCACGGTCGCGGTCGGCAACATGGACGAGTGCGAGACGGCGGTGGGCGAGCGCGAGCCGGCGCGGGCCGCCGCAGCGCTCCGCGAGCACGGGGCGGAGCTCGCGGTCGTCAAGCAGGGGCCGCGGGGCGTGCTCGCGGTCAGTGGCGAAGAGTCGGTCGAGGTGCCTCCGGTCCCGGTAGATGTCGTCAACGGCCTCGGCGCAGGCGACGCGTTCGGTGGTGCGCTGTGCCACGCCCTGCTCGCGGGATGGAGGCTCGAGCGCGCGATGCGCTTCTGCAATGCCGCGGGCGCGCTCGTCGCCTCGCGGCTGGCATGCGCCGACGCGATGCCCGAACAGCACGAGGTGGAGGCACTGCTCGAACAGGAGGAGCTCGTAGATGCCTAGTACGGAGCACATTCACAAGGCGACCGCGTCAGACGCGCCGTTCGAGCTTGTGATCACGCCTGAGCAGGCCGGCTGGGGCTTCAGCGGGCTGCGCATCCTGGAGCTGGCGGCCGGCGCGACGCAGGCGCTCGAGACGGGTGATGACGAGGTGATCGTGCTTCCGCTGCGCGGGGGCTGCACCGTCACGTGCGATGGGCAGACCTTCGCGCTGGCGGGCCGCGAGAGCGTGTTCACCGGCGTCAGCGACTTCGTCTACGTCCCGCGCGACGCGCAGGTCGAGGTGGCGAGCGACACCGGCGGTCGCTTGGCGCTGCCTGCAGCGCGCGCGGGGGACCGCCTTCAGGCGCGCTACGTGCCCGCGGAGGAGGTACCGGTCGAGCTCCGGGGCGCCGGCCAGGCCAGCCGCCAGGTCAACAACTTCTGCTCGCCCGAGGCGTTCGCCGCCGACCGCCTGATCGCGGTCGAGGTGCTCACTCCGGCGGGTAACTGGTCTTCCTACCCGCCGCACAAGCACGACGAGGAGATCCCCGCCGTGGAGACCGCGCTCGAGGAGATCTACTACTTCGAGGTCGCACGCGGCGGCTTCGGCTACCAGCGCTGCTACGGCTCCGGACCCGAGCGAGAGATCGACGTGCTCGCGGAGGTGCGCAGCGGCGACGCCGTGCTGCTGCCACACGGCTACCACGGTCCATCGATGGCGGCGCCGGGCTATGACCTCTACTACCTGAACGTGATGGCCGGTCCGGGCGAGCGCGCCTGGCGGTTCCGCGATGACCCCGCGCACGCCTGGATCCGCGACACCTGGATCGGGCAATCGATCGACCCGCGGCTCCCAATGACGGGGGGAGGAAAATGAGACTCACGGTTGCTCAGGCGCTCGTGCGCTTTCTGGCAAACCAGTACAGCGAGCGTGATGGGATACAACAGCGGCTGGTCGCGGGCTGCTTCGGCATCTTCGGCCACGGCAGCGTCGCCGGCTTCGGTCAGGCCCTGCTCGAGGCGGAGCTCGAGGATGCGCAGCGGCTTCCCTACGTGCTCGGGCGTAACGAGCAGGGGATGGTGCACGCGGCCGCGGCGTTTGCCCGCCAGCGCAACCGCCTGTCGACGTACGCGTGCTCGACCTCGGTTGGCCCGGGCGCCACGAATATGGTCACCGGCGCCGCGCTGGCCACGATCAACCGGCTGCCCGTTCTGCTGCTGCCGGCGGACATCTTCGCGACCCGCGCACCAAGCCCGGTGCTCCAGGAGCTCGAGGATTCAACGTCCTACGACATTTCGGTCAACGACTGCTTTCGACCGGTGAGCCGCTTCTTCGACCGGATCAACCGGCCCGAGCAGCTGCTCTCGAGCGCCCTCGCGGCCATGCGGGTCCTCACCGACCCGGCCCAAGCGGGTGCGGTGACGCTGGCGCTGCCGCAGGACGTCCAGGCCGAGGCATGGGACTGGCCCGAGGAGTTCTTCGCCAAGCGCGTGTGGCGGGTGCGCCGGCCCGTTCCTGAATCCGAGGCCCTCGAGGAGGCCGCCGCGCTCTTGCGCTCAGCCCGCCGCCCGTTGATCGTCTCCGGCGGGGGCACGATCTACTCGGAGGCATGCGAGGCGCTGCGCGAGCTGGTCGACGCCACCGGGATCCCGGTCGCCGAGACCCAGGCCGGCAAGGGATCTTTGCGCTACGACCATCCCGGCTCGCTCGGGGCGATCGGCTCGACCGGAACCACCGCCGCCAACGCCCTGGCCCGCGAGGCCGACGTCGTGCTGGGCGTCGGCACGCGCTGGAGCGACTTCACCACCGCCTCGCGCACGATCTTCGCCAACCCAGAGGTGAGCTTCATCAACCTCAACGTCGCGCCGGTGGACGCGTTCAAGCAGTCGGGGCTGCCGCTGCTCGCCGACGCGCGCACCGGGCTCGAAGCGTTGGGCGGCGCGCTCGCGGGGTGGGCCGTGGAGCCCGAGCACACGGAGCGCGCGCAGCGCCTGGCCCACGAGTGGGACCGGACCGTGGAGGTCGCGTACACGCTGGGTCATGGCCCGCTCCCGGCCCAGAGCGAGGTGATCGGGATCGTGAACCGGATCAGTGAGCCCCGCGATGTCGTGGTGTGTGCCGCCGGGAGCATGCCGGGCGACCTGCACAAGCTGTGGCGCACGCGCGACCACAAGGGCTACCACGTCGAGTACGGCTACTCGTGCATGGGCTACGAGATCGCCGGCGGTCTCGGCGTGAAGCTCGCGGACCCCGAGCGCGAGGTGTTCGTGATGGTCGGCGACGGCTCCTACCTGATGATGGCCCAGGAGATCGTCACCTCGGTCCAGGAGGGGATCAAGCTCAACATCGTGCTGGTCCAGAACCACGGCTTCGCGTCGATCGGCGAGCTGTCCGAGACCCTGGGCTCCCAGCGCTTCGGGACCAGCTACCGGTATCGCGAACCGATCAGCGGCCGCCTCGACGGTGACGTACTGCCGGTGGACCTCGCCGCGACCGCGGCGGGAATGGGCGCCAAGGTCCTCGACGCGAAGACGATCGACGAGTTCGAGGTCGCGCTGCGCGAGGCGCGCGCCGGCGACGTGACCACCGTGGTGCAGGTGCATACCGACCCGCTGATCCCGGCGCCAAGCTCTGGGGCGTGGTGGGACGTGCCAGTCGCGGCCGTGTCGGAGCTCGAGAGCACCCAGCGCGCCCGCACCGTCTACGACCGGCACAAGCGAGACCAGAAGACCTACTTACGAAGCACACAACAGAAGGTGACACTGCAATGAGCACGACCACGACGAGGATCATCCAGCACCGGATCGCGGGACACGAGAGCCCCGGTTCCTCAAGGCGGACCGTCCCGGTCTACGACCCCGCGACGGGCGACCAGCAGGCCGAGGTCCTGCTGGCCGACGCCAACGATGTCGATCGCGCGGTGAGGGCCGCCCGCAGCGCCTTCGAGCGCTGGCAGGATGTCTCACTCACCCGCCGGGCTCGGGTTATGTTCAAGTTCCGTGACCTGATCGACCGCCATGCCGATGAGCTGTCGCGCATCATCTCGAGCGAACACGGCAAGGTCCTGTCCGATGCGCGCGGCGAGGTGATCCGCGGCCAGGAGGTTGTCGAGTACGCCTGCGGTCTGCCCCAGCTGCTCAAAGGCGAGTACTCGGACCAGATCTCGACCGACATCGACGCCTACTCGTTCCGGCAGCCGCTCGGCGTCTGCGCGGGGATCACGCCGTTCAACTTCCCGATCATGGTGCCGATGTGGATGCACCCGATGGCGATCGCCGCGGGCAACACGTTCGTGCTGAAGCCCTCCGAGCGTGACCCGTCGGTATCGAACTTCGTCGCCGAGCTGTACGCCGAGGCCGGCCTGCCCGACGGCGTGTTCAACGTCGTGCACGGCGACAAGGTCGCGGTCGACGCGCTGCTCGATCACCCGGACGTCGATGCCGTGTCGTTCGTCGGCTCCACGCCCATCGCCACGTACGTGTATGAGCGGGCAACGTCCGCGGGCAAGCGCGTGCAGGCACTCGGCGGAGCCAAGAACCACGCGGTGGTGATGCCCGACGCCGACCTCGACTTCGCCGCCAACCACCTGACCGCCGCCGGCTACGGCTCTGCCGGCCAGCGCTGCATGGCGATCTCGGTCGCCGTGGCGGTCGGCGAGGTCGCGGAACCGCTGGTCGAGCGGCTGCGCCAGAAGGCGCTCGAGGTCAAGGTTGGGCCGGGGCTCGACCCGGATTCGGAGATGGGCCCGCTGATCACGCCGCAGGCGCGCGACCGGATCCGCGGCTACATCGAGCAAGGGGTCGACGACGGCGCCACCGCGGTCGTCGACGGGCGCGAGCTGAGCCTCGACGGCGACGGCTTCTGGGTCGGGCCGACGCTGTTCGACGGTGTCAGCACGGAGATGTCGATCTACACCGATGAGATCTTCGGACCGGTGCTCGTCGTCGTCCGCGTGCCTACGCTCAAGCAGGCCATCGAGCTCATCAACTCGAACGCGTACGCCAACGGGACGGCCATCTTCACCGGCAGCGGCCAAGCCGCGCGCACCTTCCAGCGGAAGGTGCAGGTCGGGATGATCGGCGTCAACATCCCGATCCCGGTGCCGATGGCGTTCTAC
>JAFAXX010000068.1 GCA_019240655.1 Solirubrobacterales bacterium | reverse complement strand
CGAGGCGCCGGCGGCGGCGCCCCGAGGCGCCGGCCGCGCCCGCCCCGGGGGCGCCGGTACGGGGCCGCCCCTCACCCTCCGGTGAGCAAGCCCGGGCGGATCGCCACCAGCGTGGCCACGGGCAGCCCGACCACGTTCCAGTAGTCGCCGTCGATTCCTTCCACGAGGGCGGCTCCGCGGCCCTGGATGGCGTAGGCGCCGGCGCGCTCGCGCCATTCGCCGCTGGCCAAGTACCAGTCGAGCAGGGCATCGTCGAGCGCGCGGAAGTCGACCAGCGTGGTCGATGCGGCGGTGCGGGCGCGCTCGCCCTCGATCAGGCACAGCCCGCTCACCACCGCGTGGCGGCGTCCGGACAGGGCGAGCAGCGTCTCCCGCGCCGCTTGCGCGCCTGCGGGCTTGCCGAACAGGCGAGCTCCGAGGGTCACGACCGTGTCGACGGCGAGCACGGGCATCGTCGGCTGGCGACCCGCGAGCCGACGCGCAACCGCCTCGGCCTTGCGGTAGGCGTTCTCGACCGTGACCTCGGCGGCGGGCCCCGAGTCGAGCTCCTCGACTTCGGGGACGGCGATCGTGAATGCGATCCCCAGCTGCTCGAGGATCGCCCGGCGCTGGGGCGAGCGCGAAGCGAGAACCAGCACGGCCGTGGCGATCGCGCTGCAGCCCTGCGCGATCAGCCGCTCACCCGAGCTCGGGGAAGAACAGCTTGGTCTCGCGCGGCGCGGACTCGGGGCCGTCTGACCCGTGGACCATGTTCTGCCCCACCTCGACCGCGTAGTCGCCGCGGATCGAGCCGGGACTGGCCTGCAGCGGATTGGTCGCCCCGATCACCTGGCGGGCCGCCTCGATCGCCCGATCGCCTTCGAGCACCATCGCCACCAGCGGACCCGACGTGATGAACGTGACCAGCTCGGCGAAGAACGGCTTGCCCTCATGCTCGGCGTAATGCTGCTCGGCCAGCTCGCGGCTCATCGTCATCAGCTTGAGCCCGACCAGGCGAAGCCCCTTGCGCTCGAAGCGGGCGACGATCTCGCCGGTGAGGTTGCGGGCGAACGCGTCAGGCTTGACGAGGATGAGCGTGCGCTCCATTGCCGGGGCCTCCTGTGGCTCTCGAGATCGGGTGGGTCCGTCAGGCGCCCGACGGTTCGCCGCGCTCCGGCGGGCCGTCGAAGCCGCCGCGAACCGGTCCTGACGCCGTGCGCTCAGCGGTCGGTTCGAAGCCACCGCGGACGGGTCCGGAAGCCGTGCGCTCGGCGGCCGGTTCGAAGCCGCTGCGGACGGCGCCCGGGGAGGCCCGCTCGCCGGCGCGGCCGGCGTTGCCGGCCCCCGTCGTCTCGCCCACGCTGTCTCGCCGCCGCCGGGCCCGCCTGGTCGCGGTCGGCGTGGCGCCGACCTCGGCCTCGCAGTAGGGGCAGACCTTCCAATTCGGGTCGAGCGGCCGGCCGCAGGTGGGGCACGGGTCCTTGAGCTTGCGCATGCAGTTGGGACAGCGCAGGAAGTCCCGCTCCACCTCGTAGTCGCAGTGTGGGCACAGGTGGTAGCCGAGCTCGGCCAGCCGTGCCTCGGCCGCCTGCATCTCGAGCTCGCGCTCGCGTACGTCGTCGAGGTACTCGGGCGGGCGCACGATCATGTAGACGATCGTCCCCACCAAAGGAAACAGCGAGGCGACGGTGGCGCAGAAGACGAGCAACGGGTCGGCGATCCGGCGCCGGGCGTCGGCCCAGGTCCAGTACACCAGCGAGAGCCAGATGACCACCAGGAACAGGATGACCAGCTCGACCGCGAGGTTGATCCCGTTGTTATGTATGCCGAAGACGCCGGGGGGCAACATCGTTCTGCGCGAGTGTAGTGATCGGACCGGTCAGACGGTTCGCTAAGAGGTTTCTCGCGTTCGCGGGCTCACAGGAAGACCCGACCGAACAGGTATCCGAGCCCGAAGAAGACCAGGATAACCACGGCCACGGTCAGAGCGACCAGTCCGATCATAGTCACGAAGCCCGGTTGGCCGCGGCGGTCGTTCACAGCATCGAAGCCCGCTCGCGCCCCGGCGGGCGCAGCAGGTCGGCGATCAGGTAGATCGTGCCGGTGGCCAGCACGACGCCCTCGGGACCGGCCAGCTCCCGGGCTCGGGCGAGCGCCGCCGCGGGCGCCGGCACGACTTCGGCCGGCGGGCCGCCGAGTTGACCCGCCAGCGAAGCGATCGTCGGCGGCGGCAGGGCGCGGGGATTCGCGCTCCTCGTGATCACCACCGCCGCACACGCGGGCAGCAGGCCGGAGAGCATCCCGGCGGCGTCCTTGTCGTCGAGGATCGAGATCACCGCCACGAGCCGCCGGCGGGCGCCCGGAATCTCCGGCAGCGACTCGACCAGAGCCGCGATCCCGTCGGGGTTGTGGGCGCCGTCGAGCAGGGTCAGCGGCTCCTGGCCGATCACCTGCAGCCGCCCCGGGACGAGCACCTCGCGGGCCGCCGCCTGCACCGCCGCCGGGTCGAGCTCGCGCAGATACGCTCGCGCCGCCGTCCGGGCGACGGCGAAGTTGCGGCGCTGGAAGGACCCGAGCGCGGCCAGGCGGATGCCGGGATCCTCAGTCGTCTCGACGATCCGGGCCCGGCGCTCGGCGGCGAGGCCGCGCGCCACCGCGACCGCGTCGGGGTGCAGCCCGGGACCGAGCACAAGCGTCCCGCCGGGCTGGACGACGTCGAGCTTCTCGGTCGCGATCGCCGAGATCGTCGGCCCGAGCCAGCGGGTGTGCTCGAGCCCGACGCTCGTCAGCACCTGCACCTTCGAGGGGATCACGTTGGTGGCGTCGTAGCGGCCGCCGAGTCCGGCCTCGATCACCGCCACCTCCACCCCGCGCCGGGCCAGCTCGTCATAGGCCGCCGCGGTCAGCGCCTCGAACTGGGTGACCCGGTCGTCCTCGCCGAGCGACCGGTTCACCAGCTCGGCGGCGTGCGCCGCCCGTTGGACGGCCGCCGCGAACGCGGCCGGGTCGAGGTCGCGGTCCTCGATCCGGATCCGCTCCCCGAACGAGACGAGATGCGGCGACAGATATGCGCCCGTCCGCAGCCCGTGCCGGCTCAGGATCGCCGCGGTCATTCTCACGGTCGAGGACTTGCCGTTGGTGCCCACCACGTGGATCGAGTCGAAGCGGCGCTCGGGATGCCCGAGCGCGGTCATCAGCCGCCGCATGCGATCGAGGCCGAAGCGCATGCCGAACAACTCGAGCGAGAGCACGTAGCGCTCGGCCTCCTCCGGCGTCACGACCCCTCCAGCCCGCGCAAGTTCACGACCCCTCCAGCCCCGCGCAAGCTCACGACGCCTCCAGCTCGGCGCGCAGCCGCGCCAGCTTCGCCCGCTCTGCCGCTACCACCGCGGCGGGCGCCTTGCTCACGAACCCGGGGTTGGCGAGCTTGCGCTCGGAGCGCTCGATCTCGCGCTCGAGCTCTGCGCGCCGCGCGGCGCGCTTGCGCTCCGAGGCCTCGAGGTCGAGATGCTCGCTGGCGAGGATCTCGACCGCGCCTCCCGGCACCGGCACCAGCGTCACCGGCTCACCGCCGTCCTCGGAGAAGTGAAGGCGGGCGAGCCGGGCGAGATGCTCCCCGGTGTCCTCGTAGCCCTGCGCGGCCAGCCGCGCCGGCATCGTCGCGCCGGCCTTGACGCCGGCCGCGTTACGCCAGGCGCGCAGCGCCTGTACCGCCTCGATCACACGGCCGAGCGACGCCTCGGCGGCCTCGTCGGCCGCCGGCACGGCCACTGCGGCGTCCGCGGAGCCGGCCCCGTCTGCCCCCGCGCCATCGATCCCGGCGGCCAGAAGCCCCTCGGCCCCGGGGACGTGGCTGTAGATCTCCTCGGTCACGAAGGGGATGATCGGATGGGCGAGCGAAAGGGTCTCGGTGAGCACGTGCAGCAGCGTGGCGGCCAGCTCGCCTTCCCCGGCTCGCAGGCGCGGCTTGACCAGCTCGAGGTACCAGTCGCACAGCTCGCCGTAGACGAAGTCGTACAGCGCCAGGGCGGCGTGCGAGAAGTCAAAGCGCTCGATCCGGCTCGCGACCTCGGTCCTCGCGCGGTGCAGGCGCGAGAGGATCCAGCGGTCCTCCACGGTCGCCGGCATCGCCGCCGCACGGGCCTGCGCTCCCACCCCGAGGAGGATCAGCCGCGAGGCGTTCCACAGCTTGTTGGTCAGCTGCTGGCCCTGGGCGATCCGCTCCTCGCTGAAGTTCACGTCCTGGCTCGAGGACATCGCCAGCATCCCCCACCTCACCGCGTCGGCGCCGTAGGGCGGGAACTCGCCTCCCTCGGCGAATCCCGACGGCCGCGGTCCGCCCTCGATCAGGGCGAGCGGATCGACGCCGGTCCCGAGCGACTTCGACATCCGCCGGCCGTCGGGGGCGTGGATGATCGAGTGCACGTAGACGTCGGTGAACGGGATCTCGCCGGTGAACTCGAGCCCGAGCATGATCATCCGGGCCACCCACAGGAAGACGATCTCCCGGCCGGTGACCAGCGCGTCGGTCGGATAGAAGGCGCGTAGCTGGGGCGTCTCCTGCGGCCAGCCGAGGGCGGCGAACGGGAACAGCCCGGAGCTGAACCACGTGTCGAGCACGTCGGGGTCGCGCTCCCAGCCCTCGCCGTCGGGCGGGCTCATGCCCACGTGGAGCTCCTCGCCGCGGTACCACACGGGAATCCGGTGCCCCCACCACAGCTGGCGCGAGATGCACCATGGGCGGATGTTCTCCATCCAGTTCAGATACACGCGGGTGTAGCTCTGCGGCCAGAAGCGCACGCGGTCGCTGCGGACGACGTCGATGGCCGGCGGGGCCAGGTCGTCCATCCGCATGAACCACTGCAGCGAGATCAGCGGCTCGATCCGCTCGCCCGAGCGCTGCGAGAACGGCACCTCGTGGACGTACTCGTCGGTGCGGGCGATGAGCCCCTGCTCCCGCAGCTCCGCCACCACGGCATCCCGGGCCTGCTCCACGGTCAGGCCGCGAAAGCGCTCCGGCGCCTCGTCGGTGATGGCCCCGTCCTCGCCGATCACGCTGACCTGGGCGAGGCCGTGGCGAGCGCCGATCTCGAAGTCGTTGGGGTCGTGACCGGGCGTGATCTTGAGCGCCCCGGTCCCGAACTCGGGCTTCACGTACTCGTCGGCGATGATCTTCAGCTTGCGGCCGACCAGCGGCAGCACCGCGGTCTCGCCGACCAGCCGCCGGTAGCGGTCGTCCTCGGGATGGACGGCGATCGCGGTGTCGGCGAGCATCGTCTCCGGGCGCACGGTGGCCACCGTGATCGCGCCCGAGCCGGAGGCCAGCGGATAGTCGATGTAGTAGAGGGTGTCGGTGACCTCCTCGTCCTCGACCTCGAGGTCGGAGATCGCCGAGCGGCTGCCCGGGTCCCAGTTGACCATGTAGCGGTCGCGGTAGATGTAGCCCTTCTCGTAGAGGGCGACGAACACGTGCTGGACCGCCCGCGCGTACGCGTCGTCGAGCGTGAACCGCTCGGTCTCGTAGTCGCAGGAGGCGCCGAGGCGCTTCAGCTGTTCGATGATCTGCCCGCCGTAATCCTCTCGCCAGCGCCACACGCGCTCGATGAACGCCTCGCGGCCGAGGGCCTCCCGGCTGGTGCCGACCTCGGCGAGCGCCCGCACAACCTGCGTCTGGGTGGCGATGCCGGCGTGGTCGGTGCCGAGGATCCACTTCGTCCGCTGCCCGCGCATCCGGTGAAAGCGGATCAGGCAGTCCTGGATCGAGTCGTTGAGCGCGTGGCCCATGTGGAGCACGCCGGTGACGTTCGGCAGCGGGATCGCGATCGAGTAGTTCTCGGCCGCGTCGCCGGCCGGCTCGGGGTGGAAGATGCCCGCCCGAAGCCACCGCGCGACGATCCGCGGTTCGACCTCGGCGGGGTCGTAGCGCGTTCTGTCCTGCAGGCCGCTCATCGACCGGCAAGTCTAGGCGGATCGCTCCCGCGGTCTCGGGAGCCGATCTCCCGCCCGCAGGGCGGCGGTGCGGTTAGGCCGCCTCTTCCTCGGGCGCGGCGACGGTGACGAGCGTCGGGGGGGTGCCCTTGTCGATGGTCTCCCGGGTCACGACGCACTTGCGAACGTCGCGGCGGGAGGGGAGCTCGAACTGGACCTCGAGCAGTACCTCCTCGATGATCGAGCGCAGCCCTCTGGCCCCGGTCTCCCGCTCGAGTGCCTTGTCGGCGATCGAGCTGAGCGCCTCGTCGGCGAACACCAGCTCGATCCCGTCGAACTGGAAGAAGCGCTGGAACTGCTTCACCAGCGCGTTGCGCGGCTCGGTGAGGATCTGCATGAGCTCATCGCGGGAGAGCTGGTGGATCGCCGACATGACCGGCAGGCGGCCGATGAACTCGGGGATCAGGCCGTACTGGATCAGGTCCTCGGGCAGGCAGTGCTCGAAGATCTCGCCGGTGTCGCGCTGCTCCTTGCTCACGATCGCGGCCGAGAAGCCGACCCCCTGGTGGCCGATTCGCCGCTCGATCACGCGATCGAGGTTGGCGAACGCGCCGCCGCAGATGAACAGCACGTTGGTGGTGTCGATCGAGAGGAACTCCTGGTGGGGATGCTTGCGGCCCCCTTGCGGCGGGACGCTCGCCGTCGTGCCCTCGAGGATCTTCAGCAGCGCCTGCTGCACCCCCTCGCCGGACACGTCGCGGGTGATCGACGGGTTATCGGCCTTGCGCGCGATCTTGTCGACCTCGTCGATGTAGATGATCCCGGTCTCGGCCTTCTTGACGTCGTAGTCGGCGGCCTGGATCAGCTTCAGCAGGATGTTCTCGACGTCCTCGCCGACGTATCCGGCCTCGGTCAGCGCCGTGGCGTCGGCGATCGCGAACGGGACGTTGAGGATCTTGGCCAGGGTCTGCGCGAGCAGCGTCTTGCCGCAGCCCGTCGGCCCCAGGAGCAGAATGTTCGACTTCTGCAGCTCGATGTCCTGATCGTCGGACTGCATCATCTGCACGCGCTTGTAGTGGTTGTACACCGCCACCGAAAGCGTTCGCTTGGCCTGCTCCTGGCCGACCACGTACTCGTTCAGGACGTCGTAGATCTCCCGCGGCTTGGGGAGGTTCTCGATGTCGAAGCTCGGGGGGGCGGTGAGCTCCTCATCGATGATCTCGTTGCAGAGGTCGATGCACTCGTCGCAGATGTAGACGCCCGGGCCGGCGATCAGCTTCTTGACCTGCCGCTGCGACTTGCCGCAGAAGCTGCAAAGAAGCTGTTCGTTGGAGTCAGTCGGCCGTGCCATCTGCTGCCCTCCCCAGAATCGCCTCGAAGCGCCGTCTCGAGCCCAAGGGTAACCGCTCAGTGCTGCGAGATGACGCGATCGATGATCCCGTACTCCTGAGCCTCCTCGGAGCTCATGAAGTAGTCCCGTTCGGTATCGGCTCGAACCTTCTCCAGATCCTGCCCGGTGTGGCCGGCGATGATCTCGTCGAGACGCCGGCGGACGTCGATGATCTCGCGGGCGTGGATCTCGATGTCGGTGGCCTGGCCCTGGAAGGCGGAAGAGACCTGGTGGATGAGGATCTTGGCGTTGGGCAGCGCCATCCGCTTGCCGTTGGCGCCGCCGGCGAGCAGCAGCGCGCCCATCGACATCGCGATGCCGACGCAGATCGTCTGCACGTCGGGCTTGATGAACTGCATCGTGTCGTAGATGGCCAGGCCGGCGTAGACCGAGCCGCCCGGCGAGTTGATGTACAGCGAGATGTCCTTGTCGGGGTCCTCGGACTCGAGGTGCAAGAGCTGGGCGACGATCAGGTTGGCGATCTGATCGTCGACCGGCGTGCCGAGGAAGATGATCCGCTCGTTGAGCAGGCGGCTGTAGATGTCAAACGCGCGCTCCCCGCGGGAGGTCTGCTCCACGACCATCGGTACGAGTGGGCTCATCGTGCTCGTTTCTTTCGCTTCCTCGGGCGGATTCCTGCCGAATGTAGCAACCGCCCCTGGAGCGTCAGCCGGACTACGGCGTGGCGCTCCCGGGCGTCCACAGCCGGCCCGATCCCTGACCGGCTTCCTCGCGTCCGGGCGTCCACAGCTTCTGCCGGGCCTTCGCCTGCTCGACGCTGATCGGCTTCGCCTCGGCGACGAGCCGCTCGACCGCCTGGCCGGCGGCGACCTCCCGGCGGAGCCGGTCGAGCCGCCCGCTGTGGCGCAGCCGCTCGAGCAGCCGCTGCGGATCGGCGCCCTCGCGCTCGGCGCTCGGGCGAATCGCCTCGAGCATGTCGGCGTCGCTCGGCTCGATCCGCTCGGCCTCGACGATCGCGCTGAGGACAGCCTCCCGCCGCAGCGCCCGCTCGGCCTCCGGCTCGGCCTCGTGCGCCAGCGTCTCCTCGTCCTGGCCGGCGATCCGCAGGTACATCTCCTTCGAGACCCCGCGGCGCTCGAGCGAGGCCAGCGTTTCCTCGAGCAGCTCGTGCGCCCGCGCGTGGAGGAGCTTCTCCGGGATCTCGACTTTCGACGCGGCGACGGCGGCATCGACCACCGCCCGTTCGAACTCGTGCTCGATCGCGTGGCGGTCGGCCTCGGACAGCCGCTCGGCGATGTCCTCGCGCAGCTCGGCGACGGTCTCGAACTCGCTCGCGTCGGAGGCCCAGTCGTCGCTCAGCTCGGGCAGACGCTTGGCCTTGACCTCGTTGACGGTGACCTCGAACTGCGCGGTTTGGCCTCCGAGCTCGCCCGGATAGTCCTCGGGGAAGGTCACCTCGACGATGCGGCGATCGCCGTCCGAGGCGCCGATCAGCTGCTCCTCGAAGCCGGGCACGAGCCGGCCCGAGCCCAGCTCGATCAGCTGGTCGCGGCCCTCGCCGCCCTCGAACGGCTCGCCGTCGACCCGGCCGACGTAGTCGACCACGAGATGGTCGCCGGCCTCCGCCGGGCGCGCGACTGTCTCGAGGGTGGCGAAGCGGTCGCGCAGGCGGTCGATCTCCTCGTCGATCATCGAGTCCTCGACGTGCGGCTCGCGGCGGCCCACCTCGATCCCCTTGTACTCGCCGAGCTCGGCCCGCGGGCGTACCCCGATCTCGATCGAGAACGCCAGCGGCTGTCCCTCGCTGGGGAGCTCGCCGACGTCGAGCTCGGGATCCCCGATCGGGCTGATGCCGGCCTCGTCGATCGCATCGACGTACCAGCTGCCCAGTGAGTTGCGCAGTGCCTCGTCGAGGACCGCGGCACGGCCGAGCCGCCGGATCACCACCGGGGGCGGGACCTTGCCCTTGCGAAAACCGGGGATCCGCATCTCGC
>JAFAXX010000045.1 GCA_019240655.1 Solirubrobacterales bacterium | reverse complement strand
TCAGCGCGTCTCGGCACGTCGTCGATCTGCTCGTCCTCACGGCCGACGACATCGAAGACCTGCAAATTCGCGGACGCAGGGTTCTCGCATCTGCCCTTCTTTGCCGACACGGCAGGGAAGAGGACCCCGCGCCCTCCTTAGCGCGGGCCGCGGGGCCCTCACCGCCCCGCCGAGCGCCGCGGCGCCCGAGCCGCCCGAGTTATGGATCCCGCGCGGAGCGGGTCCGTCTCCGCCACCGCGGTGGTGCCCGTGCGGCGATGAATGCAGGCCTCGGGCGGCGGCGCTCCGATCGTCCCGTTTTTGAGCTAGAACGTCGGCGTGCGGGTGCTCGTCAGCAGTGTTCCTGGTCTTGGTCATCTCGCGCCCTTGCTCGATCTCGCCGGTGCCTTGCAGGTCGCTGGCCATGAGGTTCGCGTCGCGACGAACGAGGAGTTTCACGCGGTAATCGCTGGAGCTGGCCTTCAGCCCGTGTCGGCGGGGATGAGCAACGTGCGGATGCGGGAGCAGAGAAGCCATCGCTGGCCTGAGACAAACGCGCAGCCGGTGAGCGCGTCGGCCACCCGGATGTGGGCGCAGGTAATGGCGCCGAGCACGCTTGAGGACCTCCTTGTGCGCATGAGGGAGTGGCCGCCGGACGTGGTGGTCCACGAAGAAGGTGAGTACGCCGCGCCGGTCGCTGCGGCCAGGGCGGGCATCCCGTGGGTGACGTATGGTTGGGGAAGTCCGGTGCGATCAGCGAGCGAGCTCGCAGAGATCGAGGATCTCGCCTCGGCTCTTTGGAAGTCATGTGGGCGCGAGGTGCCGCCGGGAGCAGGCCTCTATGCCTACGCGCTGGTGAACCCATGTCCCCCGATGCTGCAGGACCGTCCGCCGGGTGCGTCGGTTGTGTGGCCCATCCGTCCGCGCCCGCTAGAACGACGAGGACCGGTGGCGAAGGCGGACGCATACATCGGGTTCGGGACCGTTCCCAGTCACGCCAACGCGCGTTCGCAGTTGACGGCCGCAGTCCGGGCGTGCACATCTCGCGGCCTGCGGGTAGTGGTCACTGCTCCCAGCGAGCAACTTCGACGCGAGCTCGCGGAACTCGATGAGCGCCTCGTCGAAGCGCGTGAATTCGTGTCGCTCCCCAGTCTGCTCTTGTCGTGCAAGGTGGTCATCTCGCACGCCGGCGCAGGGACCGTGCTCGCCTCGCTCGCTGCCGGCGTCCCGATGGTGCTGATGCCGCGGGGCACGCCCAGCCAGCTGCGCATGGCCGACGCGTGTCACCAGACCGGGGTCGGGCGCCGGTGCGACCTGGCGGATCTGGACGCGGCGCTCGACGAAGTCATCAACGATCCCGCGATCGCGGCCGCGGCGTCGAAGGTGGCGCGCCAGATCGCCGAGCTACCCGACGCTCCCAGCGTCGTCCCGCTGATCGAATCGCTGACAGGCGACCGAGCCGAGTAACGCTCACCCTCCTACAGCCGCCACCCAACGATCAACCCCGGGACGCGATCGCCAACCGCAGAACTCCATACACCCCGAGATTGAGGAAACCGCTCGAACACGACGCCAGGGTCGCGTCCCAATGTCAGGGCAGGTCTCGTCGCGCGCTTCGGACGCGCCCCGAGTTTCGCCCAAGAGCGCGTCGTACCGACGACGGACCGCCTGCCAAGTGGGCTGGCCCTTAGCGTGCGTTCCTGTTCCATTACTACCGGGAGGCCGTGTGGGACGAGTCGAGCGCTGTGAGCGTCAGGTTGCCGACGCCTGCTTCCAGCGCTCAACCTTGGTCAGATTCCGAGACGCCGTCCAGCTTGACGCCTGGGCTTCTGGTCGCAGCGGGAGGCGCTGGTCGGTTCGGCGAGCAGCTCGCGGGAGAGCAGATCGGTTAGCCAGCGTTGGTACTGGTCGGTTGTCCAACGCCGTTCGCCGACGAGGGCGCGGTAGGTGCGGGTGGTCGCGATTGCCCAGATGATGTCGGTGGCCAGGTCGGCGGTGGTTCCGTGGCGGAGCGCGTCTTTGCTGGCCAGGGAGCGTGCGAGGCGACGTTGGTCTTTGTAGCGGGCGTGGCGTTGTTGCTCGCTGATCGCGGCGATCTCGGGGTCCGCGCCGGCGGCGGCGACCATGACTTCGTTGATCGCGGCGCTGCGGGTGGCGATGCGGGTCGCGATCGCTGCGAACAGTGCGATCTGTCGGTGGGGATCGTTTTCGCGCTCCATCGCCTGCCAGTCATCGCGGCCTGGAAGCGTGTCGGCGTGATCGTCGTCGGTGACGCGGGCGTTGATGAGCTCGAGGAGGATGGTGCGTTTGTTGCCGAACACTGCGTAGAGGGTCTGGACGGCCACGTCGGCCTGATCGGCGATCGCGGTCATGGTCGTGGCGCTGTAGCCGTCGCGGATGAACAGGGTCTCGGCGGCGTCGAGCACGCGGCGCCGGGTCTCGAGCGCTTTCCGGGCTCGCCGACCGACCGGAGACTTGACAGGAGCATTCATATATCAGTAGAGTGCTGCTCTAGCGATGGATGTCCATTCTAGCACTTGCCGGATCGGCGGCTACCGGAGCGAGTGATCGCCATGGACATCTCTGCCTGGGTCAAGCATTGGGCGAGCTGGACGCCCGATAAGACGGCGTTGCGCTTCGACGGGCGCAGTTTGAGCTACGCCGAGGTCGAGCACAGAGTGCGAACGGCGGCCGGCTGGCTTCACGCCGACGGTGTCTCAGCCGGGGACCGGGTCGCCTACCTGGGGCCGAGCTGTCCCGAGCTGCTTGAGCTCTTGTTCGCGTGCGCGCGGCTGGGCGCAGTGTTCGTACCGCTGAACATCAAGATGTCGGCCGCCGAGCTGCGCGTGTTCACCACACTCAGCCACCCGCGGCTGCTGATCGCCGAGAACGGGTTTCTAGACATCGCTGCCGCGAGCGTTCAGGTGGCGGGCGGCGGTCGGGTGAGAGAGTTCTCGGCCGGCGACGGGCTCGCCGACGGCGCGGCGGAGCCACTGCCGGCGGGCGCGGGCGTTGACGCGGGGGCGCCGGCGCTGGTCCTGTTTACCTCCGGTACCACTGGCCCGCCCAAGGGCGCGACGTTCACCCACCAAAACCTCATCTTCAACGCGCTAAACGTGATCACTGGAGTGCGTCTGACCGCCGTCGAGGAGATCCTCACGGCAGTGCCGATGTTCCACACCAGCGGGCTGTTCATCAACACGCTGCCCGGGCTGTGTGCCGGCGCGACGATCACCATCCATTCCGACTTTGACGCCGGGCGGGTGCTCGAGGAGGTAGGACGCCAGCAGATCACGCTGCTGGCGTGCGCGCCCGCGATGACATTCGCGCTCGCCGAGCACCCCGGATGGGCGCAGGCGGATCTGAGCAGCCTTCGGTACGTGTTCACCGGCTCGACGACCGTCACCGCCAAGGCGATCGAGCCCTGGCACGCCAAGGGCGTTGTGATCGGGCAGGGCTACGGGAGCACGGAGGCCTGCCCCACCGCGACGATGATGCCCCCCGGCAGTCCGCCCGGGGCGGCCTATACGGCCGGCAAGCCGGCGCTCTACACCGAGCTTCGGATCGCCGACGACACCGGCACGGCGCTTGCGACCGGGCAGCCGGGGGAGGTGTGGTTTCGTGGCCCGGCGGTGATGCGCGGCTACTGGGACAACGAGCCGGCCACCCGCGAGGTGTTCTGCGACGGCTGGCTTCGCAGCGGCGACCTGGGCGTGATCGATGAGTGCGGCTACCTGCACATCGTCGGGCGGATCAAGGACATGATCATCGTCGGCAGCGCAAACGTCTATCCCGGCGACCTGGAGGCTGTGCTCGACGACTGCCCCGAGGTCAGGGAGGCGGCCGTGGTGGATAGGCCCGACGCCGAACTGGGCGAGGTGCCGGTCGCGTGCGTCGTGCCCGTCCCAGGCCACGCGCTCACCGGCGAGCGGGTGCTCGCCCTGTTCGAAGGCCGCCTTGCCGCCTACAAGCACCCACGCGAGGTCATCTTCCTCGACAACCTGCCTCGCAACTGGCACGGCAAGGTCGACCGACGCCGCCTGCGCGAGATCGTCAAGCAGCCACGGGCGCTCACCAAGACCCACTCGATGTGCGAGCGAGCGCCTCAATTCGCGGCCAGACCAGGGCGCTCTGGCGAGCGTTGAGATGTCGAGCTCGGCAATCGATTGGCAACGGATCGACGCGACCCAGACGCACGACCGTGCGGCTTGCCTGCTCGCCTTCCTGGCCGAGATGACCGATGCTCACAAGCGCGCCTCGATCCAGGCGCTCGCCCTGCAGTCCGGTCAGGCCGCGATCGATGTCGGCTGCGGGCTTGGCGACGACGCCCGGCGGCTCGCCGACATCGCTGGTCCCGGCGGCCGGGTGGTCGGGGTCGATCTCAGCGCCGACCTGCTCGGCGAGGCGCGACGACGCCATCAAGGCGCGGAGAGCCTGGAGTTCCGGGACGGAGACGCGCGCGCGCTGCCGTTCGCCGACGGCAGCTTCGACGGCGCCCGCAGCGAACGTGTGCTGCAGCACATCGAGGGCCCGGCGGTAGCCGTGCGCGAACTCGCCCGGGTGGTCGGTCGTGGCGGACGGGTCGTGGCCTTGGAGCCCGACTGGCGTACCCTCGCGTTCAGCGGCCAGGAGGCGGCCGTCGGACAGGCCGTGGCGCGCCACGCCGTCGCCCACATCCGCAATCCAGCCGCTGGCTGCCTGCTGGCGGGCTGGTTTGCCGCCGCCGACCTGGTGATCGAACGCGTCGAAGCGCTACCGCTCCTGAGCCGCAGCTTCGCCACCAGCGAGCGGCTGTGCCGCCTCCAGGTCGCACTCGAGCAACTTGAGCCGGCCGCTGCGCGCCAATGGCGAGCCGAGCGCCGCCGCGAGGAGGCCGAAGGCAGCTTCATCTGCGCGATGCTCGGGGTGATGGTCGTGGGAACGCGCCGGCGATAGCTGTTCGCGGCTTGAAACGAGCCGTACCGGGATCGAACAGATCCAATCAGTTCTAGTGAGGAGGAAGCTTTATGACCATCCATGCGATCACTCGCCGGCCCTCGCTCACCCAGCTGCGGCGAGCCGGACTCGCCGGCGTCGCGGCTCCGCTAGCTCTGCTGGCTGGGCTGGCGCCGGCGGCCGGCGCGGCTACGGTGATTGGGCGGCCACCAGGACCGCCCGGCCCGAGCTGGTCGATCACCCCGACGCCCAATCCGCCGGGAGCGACCGGGGTTCTGAGAGCGGTGTCGTGCACGGCAGCCAACGCATGCACCGCGGTTGGTACGTCCACGTCGTTCGGGCATCCGCTGCAAGCAGTGGCGGAGCGCTGGAACGGCACAAGCTGGACGATCCAACCCACCAACCCTGCCTTCTCGTCCAGCAACACCCTGTTCAACGGCGTTTCTTGCCCGTCGGCGAGCTCGTGCGTGGCCGTCGGTCAGGTGGCGGGGTTTGCGGTCTCCGAGCTGTGGAACGGCAAGACCTGGAATCTGACGCCCGCGATGTTGAAGCCCGGCTCGGCCGTGAGCAGCACCGCGAACTCGGTGTCGTGCACGTCGGCCAGCAGCTGCATGGCGGTCGGGTCCTACACCGACAGCGCCAACATCGAGCACACCCTGGCTTACCTGTGGAACGGCAGCTTCTGGGAACTGCAAACGACTCAGGACCCGTTCGGGGCAGCCTTCGACACGCTGAACTCGGTGTCGTGCGCGTCAGCGACATCCTGCCTGGGGGTCGGCGGCAACGGCAAGAGCCCGCTGTATGAGGGCTGGAACGGCAGCACGTGGTCGGCCGCCTTCGGGATCGCCAACAACAGCACCGGCGCGGCGTTCGCCGGCGCGTCGTGCCGCTCCACCACCACCTGCTACGCGGTCGGCGAGAACTTCAACCTCGCTGGCGAGTTCACGCTGGCCAACCTGATCAACCCGACCGGCCACGGCGTGGCGTTCTTCACCACCCCCAGCCCGGGCAAGAACATCAGCCTGCTGGGCGCCGTCTCCTGCCCAGGTGGCCCTGTGGCGGCGCGAGAGCTGCCGGGGTGCGTGGCCGTCGGCAAGGACAACAGCTTCAGCGGCACTTTCGTCACGCACGCTGAGGCCTTCGACGGCATCTCCCCGCCCAACGGATGGTCGACGATGAGCATCCCCACACCCACCAACCCGAGCGGGACCCCGATCGCCGCGAGCCTCAACGGGATCTCCTGCACATCGACCACCAACTGCATCGCGGTCGGCTCAGACACCGCCGGAACGCTCGCCGAGCAACTCACCGCCGCGAGCGGTCCGCACGCGCTCTCGATCACCCGCCGCGGTGAGGTGCTCGCGCTACTGCGCAGGCCCCGTACGCTCGAGCTGCTCGTGTTCCGACTCGGTCGCCGCGGTGGGCGGCTGCTCGGCGCGGTCGCGCTCGGCCACCACCGCAAAGGACGCTCGCGGATCCGCTGGAACCTCCACCTCGCCGGCCACCGGCTCGCTGCCGGGACCTACATGGCCGAGCTGGTCGCCGCGCTTCCCCACGGCACCACCACGGGGCCGGCCGTCACGTTCAACCTCCCTTATCCGACCGGCCCAATCCGAGTGCTCTCAGCAACCTGCTCCGTCGCGGCAGCCACCCGCGTCCGGTGCTGAGCCACCCACCACCTACGGCAACACAGTTGGTGCGCTACCGGGTGCTGCTGGCCCGCTGCCTCATGGGCTAGCACCGGCTGTATGCGCCGACAGCGCGGGCCCCGAACAGGCCCGCGCCGGCTGGAAAGCGGGACTCCTGCGGCCTGGCGCCGCGGTCTCGCGAATCGCCAAACTCGGGCATCGCAGGGTCGTCGATCGTGCGGTCGTCTGGCGGAATCAGCCCGAGGGCCTGCTTTGCCGAGGTTGCGGGAGTCGCCGAAGTGCTTGCTGGCGCCCCGATCCGCGGCGACTTGCAAGCACACCTCGCTGTATGGCGGGGCAGTCACCGGGGCCTACGCCGGGTCGCTGCGCGGACGAATCGCGTAGCGTTTGGCAGCGGCCGTCAGCGCCCCCGTTCACAGACGGACAAGCGCAACCGCCGGTCCGTATCTCAACGGCGTTTACGCCCAGGCGTTCAGGCGCCGCCGAAGGCGTCGGCGCGGGCCGCCGCCCAGGCGCCGTACAGATCGGTGACGGTGGACGGCGCGGGCCATTCTCCGGCCTGTAGCCGTTTGAGCGCCTCGCCGCCGCGCCGGCGTGCGTGCGTCCGCGACCAGTCGTAGGAGGACGGCGCGGCGCCGTAGCACGCTTGCCATGCGCGCATCGCTTCGCGGACCCGTTCTCGTGTCCATTTCGGCGCGATTGCGCCGGGGTGGCAGCGTTTGCAATAGGCGTAGGCGTCGCCCTTGCCGTTCCGTGGCGCGGTGGGCGCCCCGCAGCCTCGACACAGCCCCCGGTAGCGCGCCTTCACCGCGCGCGCCTCATCGCCGTTCGGATCGTATAGATACGCCTTGATGGTCGCCTCTGCGCGTCCCAGCCGACGAGTGATCTCCGCGATCGACAGACCCTCCTGGTCACGGTAGTGGCGGGTGAGTTGCGCCGCGCGGCGCCGTTCGGTGACACGGTCGAGCACGGGACCCCAAGCGTACCGGAGGTGCTGGACAGCCAGCCGAGCGCAGAAAAACCCGTCGGGGACCTCGTGGTGCCAGGCTGGCAAGTGACTCCGGAGCTCTCGACCTGCCCTTGCCTCCCGTTCCCCGCTGGGCCCTTTGTTAGCATCAGACGGGTCGTAGAGGTACGCGTGTACGGTCGCCTCCGAGCGGCCTAGTCGCCTCGCGATGTCCCCCACGGTCAGGTGTTCCTGCTCGCGGTAGTGGCGCGCAAACGCCACCGCCCGTAAGCGCTCTCGGCTTCGGCCTTGCCCGTCGCCGCTCGCCATGGAAAGAAGGTAGCCGACAGAGGCGACGGTTCTCGGGTGCCATTCCTGAGCGCCTGCGTCCGTCGCCCGTGCGCTCGTCGGCCTCGCGGCGGTCGGACGAGCGAAGCAGTCGTCGCGGGTGCCGCGCCGCACGCGCGTGAGCGGGGGCGATCGCGAGGATCTCGCGTGGCCGCGGGGAGTAGTCGTGCCGGAGCGCCGCCGACGGAATCAGTCGGGACGCCCGGCCGGGGCCGGGTCGGTAAGCGTCTCTGCTATCTCTGGAGCGCATGCTCGACGAGCGTCCAGTGATCCCACGGGGGCGGCTGGCTGGTAGCTATCCGGCCGCGGCGGCGATGGTTGTGTTCGCACTGGTGCCCTTCCTGGCGCTGTCGGCCGCGCTTCAGCCGCTGACGCCGATCGTCGCCCACCAACTGCACATGAGCCTCCAGACGATGAGCCTGGGATCGGGCATGGCGAACGCCGGGTACGCGATTGGGACGGTGCTGGCGGTCCAGTTCGCGCAGCATCTGCCCCAGCGGCGGATGATGGTCCTGTACGCCGCCGTGCTCGTGATCGGCTCGATTCTGACCGCCGCGGCGTCGAGTCCCGGCATGTTCATCGCCGGCCGGGTGCTTCAGGGCGTTTGCACGAGCCTGCTCCTGATCGCGGCGGTTCCGCCTCTGGCGCTCGGCTTCGGACTCGAGCGGCTCCGCGAGACGGCGGTGATCATGAGCCTGTGCATCTTCGGCGCGGTGGCGCTCGGCCCGACGGTCGGAGGGATCCAGGCCAGCGCCAACGGCTGGCGGCCGCTGTTTTGGGTCGTTGCGGCCATCTCGCTGGCGGCGCTCGTCCTTTCGATTCTCACCTTCGAGGACGCGCCCCCGATGGATCGCAGCGCGCCGTGGACCCCCGGTGTGATCACCCTGGCGGCCGTGGGCTGCGTCGCGGCGTTCTACGGCTCGTCCGAGCTGCTCACGCATCGCTTCCTCGAGGCGACCACGGTGGTTCCGCTGGCCGGCGGGCTGGCGCTGATCGTCGTAGTGATCGTCCACCAGTACCGCTCAAGGCGCCCGCTGTTGACGATCCGCAGCATGCTCTCGAGCACGATCCCCGTGGCCGCGATCTGCCTTGCCCTGTTCGCCGCCGCCGCGTCGGTGTCGGCGACCGGACTGACCGCGGCCCTGCTCGCGGATCGTTACCCACCGCTTCATCTGGGGCTTCTCTTCCTGCCCGAGCTGGCGGGCGCCGTGCTCACGGCCTTTGCCCTCGGTGCCGTGATGAAGACCCGCGGAATGCACTACCTGCCCCTGGTCGGAATGGCCTTTCTCGCCGCGGGCATCCTCGTCTTCCGGGTCGAGCTCCCACCCAGCCAGGCGCTGACCCTCGTCGGCTCAGGCCTCACCGGGGTCGGACTGGGCGCGAGCGTCGCCCCCGCCCTGTTCGTGGCCGGCTTCTCGCTGCCGTCGAACAATCTCCAGCGCGTATTCGCGATCGTCGAGCTGCTGCGCGCGGTCGCTGCGTTCATGATCGCGCCCGTGTTCGCGCACTTCGCCGCCACGGTCGGGGGCAGCCCAGTCGCCGGAACCGGCATCGCGCTGTGGATCGGCGTCGGACTCGCCATCGCCGGTGCGCTTATCGCGGTGCTGGTGTACGCGCTCGGCCGCGCCCGGCCGCAGACTCCCAACCTCAAGCGCTTCATCGACATGGAGGGGCCCGCCTGGTACTCACCGCCGCTGCTCGCCGGCGTCCGCGGGCGCTCTACGGGCCGAACGCCCGCCGAAGACCCCTGTCGGCCGTAGGTATCCCGGCCTACGCCGGCCTGATCACGTCGTGGTCCCCGTACAGGCGTGCGACCTCGGCGACCCGGGACTCGAGGCACCGGCGCTGGTTGCGGTAGCCCTTCTCGGTGATCGCGCCCGCATCGAGTCTGCGATGCGTCTCGAGCAGGAGCGGCCGCTCGATCCGTGACGCCGAGCCCGCGTCCGCGTTCAGTATCGACAGTGCGCTGGCCAGCCGCGCCCACAGCGCTGATTCATCGCGCGGCGCCGGGCTCGTCGTCGCGATCGCCGCAATCAACGTCTGGAACCGCATCAACGCCGCCACCCGGCAGATCACCCGGCGAGTGGATCGAGCAGTGGATCACCCCCACCCAGCAAGCCAGCCACGCCGCCTGACCAGCGGCACGGCCTACAGCGTGCCGCCGACCGGGCTCGTGGGCGCCGGGCGCCGGTATTGGGGCGGGCGGGCTCGAGCGCTCCGGTTAGAGCCCGCCTGCCGTGAAACGCCCGTCAGTCCCTGGTGACGAGGCGCGCGGGCTTGGGCTTCTCGAGCGTGACCTCGGGCTCTTCCTCGGTCACCTCCGGGGCGCTCAGCGGACGGGTTCTCTCGAACTCATCCCACATCCGACGGCTCGCTTCAGCCTCCTCAGTCCGGCGGCGCTGAACCCACCACTCGTGGCACACGGCGAGACCTCCTCTGATCGACCCTCCAGATGATGAACCCGCGGCCGGCCCGGCGCAAGCGGACTCGAGAAACCCGGAGTGCAAAGACGACCGCCGGCGAGCCCGGAGCGCCGGCCAGGATGGGGGCGCTACAGCCGCTGAACCACCTCGTCGAACGGCTTACCCCGCCAGGGCAATCCACTCGGACGGCGAGCGCCGGCCGGGATCGCGCGGACGGCCCGGGGTAGCCGAACGTGAGCACGATCACGGCGCGCTCGTCCCCGCTGAGTCCGAGTGCGTGGGCGGCCGCATCGGCATCGCCGATCCCGTTCGCGCTTGCTCGCCACAGCCAGTAGGACGTCCATTCAGAAAGCCGAACCCGCCGGCATGGGAGGCAGCGCGCCGCGTCCACCACGCTGATCGGCGCGGGAAGGTCGGGAGGGCGCGCGGAGCTACCGTACGTGCTGGACCGAGACCGTAGGCAAAAAGGGGGTGCCTGGTGCCTCCCGCTGCGAGCCGCTTGGCTCGGAGCGGGAGGCTGTGGGTCACGCCCGGCGCTCCTAGGCGACGCCGTCTGAGCCAGGCCGGGTTTGACGGAGGCTTCTGAGCCAGGATTCTGTCCTGGGGAGAGGAGATGCTCCGGCGATGCCAAGAGGACGGAAGTACCCACAGGAGTTGATGGACCGCGGCGTGCGGCTGGCGCTGGAGTCGCAGCGTCCGG
>JAFAXX010000029.1 GCA_019240655.1 Solirubrobacterales bacterium | reverse complement strand
GCGGGGGTGGAGTGAGCCGCGCCGCGCATCCGGGTGCCGAGGCGGCGATCCGTGCCGCCGTGCCCGACCCCGAGGCGCTCGCCGGGGCCCTCGGGGACGTCGACTACCTGGCCGGCGACGGTCTCGCGACGGCGCTCTTCTTCGCCGTCCGGCTGCCGCAGCCGCTGCTGCTCGAGGGCGAGGCCGGCGTCGGCAAGACCGAGGCCGCCAAGGCAGTGGCGGCGGTGCTCGAATCGCGGCTGATCCGCCTTCAGTGCTACGAGGGGCTTGACGTCGCGCACGCCGTCTACGAGTGGAACTACACCCGCCAGCTGCTGCACATCCGGGCCGCGCAGGAGAGCGCCGCCGTCGAGGAGGATGAGCTGTTCGGCCCGAAGTTCCTCATTCGCCGCCCACTGCTCGAGGCGATCACCTCGCCCGAGCCGGTCGTGCTACTGATCGACGAGATCGACCGTGCCGATGACGAGTTCGAGGCGTTCCTGCTCGAGCTGCTCTCCGATTTCCAGATCACGATCCCGGAGATCGGGACGGTCCAGGCGCGGACGCGGCCGGTCGTGCTGCTGACCTCCAACCGCACCCGTGAGCTTCACGACGCGCTCAAGCGCCGTTGCCTGTTTCACTGGATCGGCCACCCCTCCTGCGAACGGGAGATCGAGATCGTGCGTCTGCGCGTGCCCGGCGTGCCCGACCGCCTCGCCGGGCAGGCGGTCAGGTTCGTCCAGGGACTCCGGGAGCTCGACCTGGCCAAGCCGCCCGGCGTGGCCGAGACGGTCGACTGGGCGGAGGCGCTGGCCGCGCTCGGGCGCCGGGAGCTCGACGCCGAGCTGGTGCAGTCGACGCTCGGGTCGGTGCTCAAGTACCACGAGGACCTCGAGCTCGTGCGCGACGAGACTCTGCTCGGGCTGCTCGAGGAGGCGCGCGCCTGACCGCGGACGCGCTCGTCCGTCACGTTGTGACGTTCGGACGGGTCCTCCGGGAGGCGGGGCTTGAGGTCGGCCCCGGCCGCGTGGCCGACGCTATGACCGCGCTCGATGCGGTCGACCTCGGGCGCCAGGACGACGTCTACTGGGCCCTGCGCACGACGCTGGTCACTCGCTTCGAGGAGATCGAGCCGTTCGACCGCGCGTTCAACGCCTGGTTCTTGCGCGCGCCGGTGCTGCCGGAGGCGCGGGTCGTGACCACGCAGCTGCCGCGCCGGGGCCGGCCCGGGCGCGGGGATCCGGTGCGCGGCGCCGAGCACCGTCCCGACCCCGACCCGCTCGAGGTCGGCTGGAGCCCGGTCGAGGTGTTGCGCCGGCGCGACTTCGCCGCGATGACGCCGGAGGAGTTCGCCCGCGCGCGGGCGCTGATGCGCAAGCTCGCTCTGATCCGCCCGCGCCGGCGCTCGCGGCGGCTGCGCGCCCACCGCCGCGGGGAGGAGCTCGACCTGCGCCGCCTGGCCCGCCGCTCGCTCGCCCACGGCGGCGAGCCGATCGCCCGTAGCTACCGGCGCCGGCTCCACGTGTCCCGCCGGCTGATCGTCCTCTGCGACATCTCCGGCTCGATGGAGGCCTACACGCGGGCGCTGCTGTTGTTCATGCACGCCGTGGTCGAGGCCGGCCGCGTCGAGGTGTTCGCGTTCGGCACGCGCCTGACCCGTCTCACCGTCGCGCTGCGCACCCGGGACCCTGAGCAGGCGCTCGAGGCGGCGGCGAGCACGGTCGTCGACTGGGCCAGCGGAACGCTGATCGGGGCATCGCTCAAGGCCTTCAACGACGGCTGGGGCCGGCGCGGCCTGGCCCGCGGCGCGGTGGTGCTCGTGGTCTCCGACGGCTGGGAGCGTGAGGACCCGGAGCTCGTGAGCCGCGAGATGGCCCGGCTGGCGCGGAGCGCCTACGCGGTGGTGTGGGTCAATCCGCTCAAGGGCCACCCCGGCTACGAGCCGCTGAGCGCGGGGATGCGCGCGGCGCTGCCCCACGTCGACCGCTTCGTGCCCGGCCACAACCTGGCCAGCCTCGAGGAGCTGGCCGACACGCTGACCGCGATCGACCGGCGACACGCGGCCTGAGCCGCCGAGGTTGCGCGGCTCGGGCGGGGCTCGATGAGGTTACTCGCCCGATCCGGCCCTCGCCTCGACGGCGGTGGCGGTCGCGGTTAGTATCGCGCCCCAGGGCGCCCGCGGGCGCGGCCCTGAGGCCGTGCGCCGGGCGGTTCAGAGGGCTCGGAAAGGAGAGGCAACTTGACGGTCAACGTCAAATCACAGGCGCTCGCGGAGCTGATCGATCCCGGCGCCGAGGTCGAGCGAGTGGCGACCGGGTTCACCTTCACGGAGGGGCCGATCTGGAACCAGGAGGGCGAGTTCCTCCTGTTCAGCGACATGCCGGGCGACGTCCGCCGGCGCTTTAGCGAGCGCGACGGTGTCCAGGAGGTCATGCGCCCGAGCAACAAGGGCAACGGGATGGTCTACGACGCCGACGGCAATCTGCTGGTCTGCGAGCACGTCACCTCCTCGCTGGTGCGCGAGCGGCCCGACGGGAGCCGCGAGACGCTGGCCACCCACTATCGGGGCAAGGAGCTCAACAGCCCCAACGACGTCGTCACCCGCTCGGACGGCACGATCTACTTCAGCGATCCGATCTTCGGCCGCGTGCCGGGCTTCGGCGTCGAGCGCCCGCAGGACCTCTCCTTCCAGGGCGTCTACCGGATCGCCCCGGGGGGCGGCGAGCCCGAGCTCGCGGTGGCCGAGGACGAGTTCGAGCAGCCCAACGGGCTCTGCTTCTCACCGGACGAGTCGCTCATGTACATAAACGACACCCCGCGCGCGCTGATCCGGGTCTACGAGGTGCGGCGCGACGGGACGCTCGCGGGCGGGCGCCTGTTCTTCGACGCGATCGGCTCGGGAGTCATCGAGGAGGGCATCCCGGACGGGATGAAGTGCGACCAGCTCGGGAACATCTGGGTCACCGGCCCGGGCGGGGTGTGGGTGATCTCGCCCGCGGGCGAGCACCTCGGCGTGATCGAGGTGCCCGAGAACGTCGGCAACCTGGCCTGGGGCGGCCCGGATTGGAAGACACTATGGATGCCGAGCTCGACTTCGCTCTACCGCGTGCGCACCGAGGTGGCCTCGGCGCGCCTTCCCTACCACCGCTAGGCCAACGAAAACGAATACGAGGAGAGCCGTGAGCGAAGAATCGCTGCGCGTGGAGCCGAGGCGCTCCGCGCTGATCATCCAGGACCTGCAGAACGACGTGATCATCGAGGGCGGCGCGTTCGCCGAGTCCGGAGCCCCGGCGCATGCCAAGAGCCAGAAGGTGGTCGAGAACGTGAGGCGGCTCGCCGACGCGGCCCGCGCCGCCGGCATGCCCGTGATCCACATCCACTACATCGTCGAGGCGGGGGCGCCCGGGCTGAAGCAGAACGCGCCCCTGTTCCAGGGCGTCAGGGAGGCGAACGCGCTCGTGCGCGGAAGCTGGGGCGCCGCCCCGGTCGACGGCCTCGAGCCGCAGGAAGGCGACCACGTGGTCGAGAAGATGCGGATGAACGGCTTCTACGACACGCGCCTGGACATCTTGCTGCGCGGCCTCGGGGTTGAGACGATCGTCATCACCGGTGCGTGGACGAACATGTCGATCGAGCACACCGCGCGCCACGGCGCCGACGCCGGCTACGAGGTGCTGGTGGTATCAGACGGCACGTCGACCACCGGAGACGAGTGGCAACACGCGGCGCTGAACTATGCGCTCACCAACGTCGGGCGGGTGGTCAGCACCGAGGAGGTGACGGGCGCGCTCGGCGCCAGGGCGACGGCCTGAGCGCCTCTGCCCCCGGCGCGGTCGGTGAGCCTCGCCGCCGGCGCGGCTGGTGCGCCGGGTCAGGCGCCCGCCGCCCGGTGGTAGTCCTCGCGGACGGGCGAGAAGACGTCGAGCACGAGCGCTCCCTGCGGACCCGCGATCCCCTCGTGCTCGACGCCGCCCGGAAGCGCGAAGCAGTCGAACTCCTCGAGCACGTGGTCGGTGCCGTCGACGTTCAGGGTCATCGAGCCGCGCAGCACCAGGCCGAGTTGCTCGTGCGGATGGCTGTGACGCTTGACCACCGACTCGGGCTCGAGCTC
>JAFAXX010000078.1 GCA_019240655.1 Solirubrobacterales bacterium | reverse complement strand
GGTGGAGCGGGCCCGCGCCTACGCGGCCGGAGCCCGGGCGATCGGGTTCGAGAACACCGGCGCAATCGCCCGCCACGCGGCGCAGCAGACGATCCTCTTCGGCGAGACCGTCGACCCCGACCGGACGATCGAGCTGCTCGACGAAGTGACCTACGCCGAGGTCCGGGCCGTCGCCGATGCCGTTCCCGACCGCCTGTCGGTCGCCTGCGTGGGGCCGCACACCATCGAGGAGCTCGCCGCCGCCTGATCTGGAGCGTTGCGCCGGCGGCGGCCAGCGGCGACAATCCGCGCCGTGGAGCCCGCCCTCAACCGGCGCGAGCTGCGCAGATACCTGGACCGCGTGGGCGATCGCTGGCCGATCGAGCGCGCGCGGCTCGGCGGCGCCCGCGTCGCCGACGAGCAAGGCGCCTTGCCGCAGCGCGAGCGCGGGCCCGAGTACGTGGTCATACTCGTCTCGCCTGCCTACGAGGGCATGCCGTGGCTCGAGCGGGTCTATCACGCCGGCGCGCTGTGGGACGCGCTCGAGATGGGCGCGCCCGCCGAAGTGCACTGCTACACCCCGTCGGAGTTCGAGCGCAAGCGCACCTCGCTTCGGGCGGTCCGCGAGGCGGTCGAGGCGGGGATCGACCTGTTGGCCGAGGCGCCGGCCTGAGTTGGGGCCGGGCTTCGCCCGGCGTCCGTGGGGCCGGTCATCCGGACGCCGCTCCGGCCAGTGGGCGGCCGGCTCGCGCCTCGCCCCCTGGCTTACGGGGCGGTCTCGGTGAGCACCCGGACGGTGGCGAAGCTTGGGTCGGCGGCGCCGTGCAGGCGGGCGCCGGCGACGGTCAGCTCGCGCAGGTAGCTGATCACCTCGGCAGTGACCCGCTCGCCTGGGAGCAGCGCGGGCACGCCGGGGGGATAGCCGGCCACCGATTCGCACGAGATCCGGCCGACCGCGAGCCCGACCGGGACGGCCTCGCTCAGGCCGAGGAAGGCCTCCCGCGGCGACAGCACGATCTCGTGCTCGAAGGCGGCCGATGGCCGGGTCAGCGCCGGCGCCTGGCCCGGACGCGCGATCGCCTTGACCGTCTCGGCGAAGTCGTGGGCGAGCCGCTCGAGCGCGTCGACCGGCTGGCCGAGGCCGAGCACGAGCACGAGCGTGGCGTGGGTGGCGAGCTCGACGTAGATGTCGTAGGAGGCGCGCAGGGCGCCCGCCACCTCATAGCCGGTGCATCCGGTTCCGCGGACGTCGATGACCAGCCGCAGCGGATCCCAGCCGGCGATCCCCGGCCGCCCGACGAGGTCGGCGCCGAGGACCGCGCAACCGGGCACATCGGCGAGCGCACCGCGGGCGTGGGCCGCCGCGCGCAGGGTCGAGTCGAGGAGCGCCTCGCCGTGGACGGCCAGCTGGCGGCGCGCCGCGTCGAGCGAGGCCATGAGCAGCGCGCTCTGGCTCGTCGAGCGGACCAGCCGCACCGCCCGCGCCACCGCGTCGGTGTCGACCCGCTGACCCGGTCCCACCAGGAGCATCGCCGATTGTGTGAGGCTGCCGACGATCTTGTGGGTAGAGGCCAGCATCGCGTCGGCGCCGAGCGCGAGGGGTGAGCGTGGCAGCGCGGCGTGGAAGCCGAAGTGCGAGCCCCAGGCGTTGTCGACGATCAGCGCCGCGCCGGCGCGATGGGCCACTTCGGCGCAGCCCTCGACGTCCGCGGCCATGCCGTAGTAGGTCGGGGAGACGATGAACGCCGCCCGCGCGTCCGGGGTCCGGCTGAGCGCGCGGGCGAGCGCATCCGGGGTGACGCCGTGGGCCATGCCGAGCTCGGGGTCGTACTCGGGTGCCACCCAGCTCGGGACCCCGCCGCTGAGGATCAGGCCGTCGATCAGGCTCGCGTGCGAGTTGCGCTGGAGCACGACGCGGGTGCCCGGGGGCGCCAGGGCGAGGCACAGCGCGTGATTGCCCTGGCTCGCGCCGTTGGTGAGGAACCAGGTGCGCTCGGCGCCGTAGGCCTCGGCGGCGAGGCGCTCGGCCCGCTCGTAGGGCGTCGGCGACGGGCCGACGTCGATGCCCTCGATGTCCTGCGGCACGTCGAGCAGCAGCGCCCGGGTCCCGAGCGCGGCGCGCAGCCCCGGATCGGCTCCGTCCCCGCCCTTGTGGCCGGGGACGTGGAAGCGCGCCGAGCCGCGGAAGCCGTAGGCGGTGATCGCCTCCAGGTACGGCGCGGTTGGCTGGGCGGCGGGCTCGCGGGAGGCCCCGGCGGGGTGGCCGGCCCCGTCCGTCCGCTCAGCCGGGGGCTCGTGCGTGGCACCGGGGCGCCACGGCACGTCGCTCACTTCGCGGCCTTCAGCAGGTAGGCCCGCACGAATCCTTCGAGGTCGCCGTCGAGCACGCGGCTGGTGTCGCCCATCTCGAAGTCGGTGCGGTGGTCCTTGACCATCGAATAGGGATGCAGCACGTAGGAGCGGATCTGCGATCCGAAGTTCACGTCCTGCGCCTCGCCCTTCTCGCGGGCGATCTCCTCCCGGCGCTTGCGCTCCTCGAGCTCGAGCAGCTTCGAGCGCAGCATGGTCATCGCCTCGGCCTTGTTGGACGATTGCGAGCACTCGTTCTGGCACTGTACGACGATGCCGCTCGGGCGGTGGGTGACTCGCACGGCCGAGTCGGTCTTGTTGACGTGCTGGCCGCCGGCACCGCTGGCGCGGTAGGTGTCGATCTGGAGATCATCCTCGTCGATCGCCACCTCGTCTATCTCCTGCACCACCGGCGAGACCTCGACGCCGGCGAAGCTGGTCTGGCGCCGGTGGGCGGCGTCGAACGGCGACAGGCGCACCAGGCGGTGGACGCCCTTCTCGCTGGTGTACAGGCCATACGCATTCTCGCCCTTGACGAGGAAGGTGGCCGACTTGATCCCGGCCTCCTCTCCCGGTGATACCTCGAGCAACTCCACGCCGAACCCGCGCTTCTCCGCCCAGCGCATCTCCATCCGCAGCACCATCTCGGCCCAGTCCTGGGCGTCGGTGCCGCCGGCGCCGGCGTTGACCGTAACCAGCGCGTTGCCGGAGTCGTAGCGCCCGGAGAACAGCCGCTGCTCTTCGAGCGCGGCCAGGCGCTGCTGGACCGCGTGGACCTGCTCCTCGAACTCGCCGGCGATCTCCGGGTCCTCTTCGGCGAGCTCGGCGAGCGGCTCGAGGTCGGCGACATCGCCCTCGAGCTCCCGGAAGCCGTGGAGCTTCCGCGAGGCGCGGGCGTGCTCGGCGCTGACCTGAGCGGCGCGATCCTGGTCCTCCCAGAAGCCCGGCTCGCCCATCTCCTGCTCGAGCGCGCTCACGCGCTCGCTCAGCTCCGCCGGGTCAAAGATAGTCCGCGAGCAGCTTGAGCTGGTCGCGGATCGCCGCGAGGCGCTGGGAAATCGGCTCTGAGGGAGCAGTCGCCATGTCATTGACACTAGCAGCGCGGTCGGCCTCAGCCGGTACAGTCCCGACATGACCAGTCTCGATGACGCAGGCGTGCGCGAGCTTCTCGACGGCCAGAACTACGCGCTGATCTCGACGCTCAACTCCGACGGCTCAATCCACAGCACGGTGGTGTGGATCTCCCACGAGGACGGCTCCGTGGCCGTCAACAGCGCGGTCGGCCGGGTGTGGCCGCGCAACCTCGAGCGCGACCCGCAGGTGACCGCTCTGGTCGTCGAGTCGGGTAACCCGTACCACTACGTCGAGATTCGCGGCACGGCGAGCGCCACCCACGAGGGCGCCGACGAGCACATCAACGCGCTGACCAAGAAGTACATGGGCCGGGACGAGTATCCGTTCCGCGCGCCCGGCGAGGAGCGGATCAAGTTCGTGATCTCCCCCCGCCACATCCGGTACGTGAAGCAGTCCTGACCCGGTCCTGAGCCGGCGCGCGCCGGGCTGGGCGGGTCGGGGGTCCGGCGCGGGCGCTCTACCACCGGTCGTGGCGGTGTGCGCGCCGCTGCGCCCGGGCCTGCCCGCGGGCGTGCTCGCGTGCGCCGAGGTCGCGCTCGACGCGATCGAGCTCGGGCGCCGGACCGTACAGGCGCCAGCCGTTGCGGAGCAACGGGAGCAGTACCACGAGCGCCACCCACACCGGCCAGAACTGTCCGTGCGCGCCCGAGGCGAGCCAGATCGCAGTGCACAGCACGAACAGACCGACCCCGCCGCCGGCCTGCTGGAGCAGCCGCCGCTGGAGCGCATGCCGGCGCGCGGCCAACTCGGCCCGCTGCTGGGCCGGCGTGGCCGGAAGCCGCGGCAGGTCGGATACCAGCCCGTGCAGGTCGTGGTGGGTCTGTGCGCGGTACGCCGCCTGCACGCGGTCATCGAGCTCCTCCTCGCTGAGGCGCCCGGCCGCGAAGTGCTCCCGGAGCTGCTGCGCGGTCTGCTCGCGCTCCTGATCGGACGCTCTGAGGCCCCGGGGGTCCGCCATGCGGTGACTCTAACGCAGGCCCGGGCGAGGCTCAGCCTCCGGGCGGGGGCAAGCGCCAACTCTCACGGCGCGAGGCGTCCGCGCGTCACGCGGCGGGCCGGCGCGGGCGCTCGTGGACCCGTTGCAACTCCTCCGGTGGTCCTCCGAGGAGCAGCCAGCGCGACCGCGGCCGTGGCCGTATGCGGCCCTCGTCGGCCAGGCGATTCAGGGCGGTGGTCACCGACGGCCGGCGCGCGCCGATCACCGCGGCGAGGACTTCGTGGGTCAAGCGAACATCGACGCGCACGCCCTCCGGCGTGACCGTGCCCCAGCGGTCGGCGAAGTGCCAGAGCACGATCAGGAGCCGGTCGTCGATGCGGCGGAGCCCGCACACCGCGAGGTGAAACGCCAGCCAGTGCGTACGCTGCATCAGGCGACGCGAGACCGCGGCCGAGAGCTCGGGCCAGCGGGCGATGCGGTTGACGAACCCGCGCCCGAGGACCGCCACCTTGATCGGCTCGACCACGTCCCAGTTGACCTCGGTGGCGACCGACTGGTCGGGCCCGATGCGCAGCCATGGCTGGACCACGTCACCCGGGCCGAGCAGCTCGGCGCAGGTGTACTCGCCGACGGTCACCCCACGAATCATCAGGCCCTCGAGCAGGAGCAGACCGAGGTTGGCGGCCCCGTCGAAGTCGTCCGGCCCGACCTGCCAGCGCCCCGCCGGGTAGGCGACCATCTCGGCGAGCACACCGTCGCCGGCGACCCGCAGCTGGTCGTCGCTGAGGTCTTCGCCGAGATCCGGATCCGACTGCAGGACGGCCACGACGGCTCTCTCTCCGCCCCTGGCCAAATATGCCGACTCGCTGCGCATCTCGTCTGCGAGATACCCACGGTGCCTCGTTCCGAACGCCTTCGCCGGCCCCGCGGAGCCCGGCCGCGGGTGTTCGGGCGGTGACAGACCTCCGCTTGGCGGGCCCAAACGGGGGTAGGGCGACCGCAATGGCGAATCCGAGCGGCCCGCGGGCCGTCGAGGCGCCGCCCCGGCGCGTCGACGGATACCTGCCGATCGAGGCCTACGCGGCGATCGGCGACGGCCGGACGCTGGCACTGGTCGGCGTCGACGGGTCGATCGACTGGATGTGCCTGCCCGAGCTCGACGCACCGAGCGCATTCGGCGCGCTCCTCGACCCGGCCGACGGCGGCAGCTTCAGCCTAGCCCCGGCGGTGCCGTCCGAAGCGCGGCGCTCCTACCTGCCCGAGACGAACGTCCTCGAGACCGAGTACGTGACCGACCACGGCAGCGTGCGGGTCACCGACGCGCTGACCATCGACATCAGCCAGAACGCTCCCTGGCGGGAGCTTGTCCGGCGCGTCGAGGGCCTGTCGGGGACGGTTCCGATGCAGTGGCGCCTGCGGCCGCGGTTCGACTACGGCCAGGTGTCGAGCGACCCGCTGCCCGCCGCCGGTGCGCTCGTCTACCGACATCGCCGCCTGCAGCTGGCTATCAAGGGCTGGGACAGCGGCAAGCCGAGCGTCGAGCGAGGAACCGTCACGGGGCGGTTCGAGATCGGCAGCGGCCAACAGGCCATGCTCGTGCTCGTGGCCGGCGACGGCGTCGCGTTGCCGAGCCCTGAGCGCGCCGACGTGGAGCGGCGGCTGCAGGCGACGGTCACGCTGTGGCGGGACTGGCTCGGCCACACCACCTACGCGGGCCCGTGGAAGCCGGCGGTGCAGCGGAGCCTCCTGGCCATCCGCCTGCTGGCCGACGGGCGGACCGGCGCGATCACCGCGGCGGGCACGACCTCGCTGCCGGAGGTGCTCGGCGGCGAGCGCAACTACGACTACCGCTTCGGCTGGGTGCGCGACCTCTCCTTCACCGTCGACGCCCTGCTGCGGGTGGGGATGGAGGAGCTCGCGCACGCCTCCGTGGGCTGGGTGCTGCAGGCCGTGGGCCGGACCCGTCCCCGGATCGACCCCGTCTACGCGCTCACCGGAGACGCACTGCGCTCGCAGGAGAAGCTGCCGCTCCCGGGGTACCGCCGCACAGGACCGGTGCACCGCGGCAACCAGGCCGGCAGCCAGCTGCAACTCGGCGGCTTCGGCGACCTGGTCGAGACGGTGTCCCGGTACGTCGAGTCGGGCCACGTGCTCGCGTCGGAGACCGGCGAGCGGATCGCCGACTCTGCCGACCTGCTCAGCGCGATCTGGCGCAGTTGCGACGCCGGGCTCTGGGAGCTCCAGGACTACGCGCACTATGCGACCTCGAAGATCGGCTGCTGGAGCGCCTTCGACCGCGTGCTCGCCCTGGCGGACGCCCGCCAGGTGCCACCGCGGCACGTCGAGCGGTGGCGCTCGGCCCGCGATCAGGTCCGCCGGTTCATCGAAACCGAGCTGTGGTCGGATGAGCGCGGCAGCTACGTGATGAAAGCCGGCAGCGACATGTTGGACTGCGGGGTGCTGCTCGCGGCACGGCGCGGCTATACCGACACGCACGGCCCTCGCCTGCGCGGCACGATCCGAGCGATCCGGGGGGAGCTGCAAGCGGAGGGCCCGCTCTTCTATCGCTACAGCGGCATGCAGGAAGAGGAGAACGCGTTCCTGGCCTGCTCCTTCTGGATGGTCGAGGCACTGGCCCTTGCCGGCCAGGTCGACGAGGCGGCCGCAATGATGGACGCGCTGGTGTCGCTGGGTGGCGGGCTCGGCCTCTACTCCGAGGAGATGGAATGCGGTAGCCATGCCATGCGGGGAAACTTCCCGCAGGCGCTGACCCACCTGGCGCTGATCAGCGCGGCGGACATCGTCGCGCGCTGCGCCGGCGACGCGGGCGCGCCGGGCCGGGCTATGCCCCGTGGCACTTCTTGAACTTCTTGCCCGACCCGCACCAGCACGGATCGTTGCGCCCGAGCTGCTCGGACTGGTCGACCCGCCGCTGCTCGACCGGTCGACCGGGCTCGCCGTCGCCGCCGTAGCCTTCGGCGACCCCGGGCGCAGCCCCCCCGGCCAGGCTCCCGGGGCCGCCCGCGCCGGGCACGTCCGCCCGCCCGGCCGCGCCGGACCCGCCCGCGCCGGGCACGTCCGCCGGCCCGGCCGCGCCGGCCGCGGCCATCGCGAGAGCGCTCGGCTGCGCCGCGCCGCCGCCCGAGTAGCTCACCCGGCCGCCGCCGGTTGACGAGCTCGCGCGCGGCGCCGGGCGCCGCGGGGGCGGCGGAGCGGGTCCCTCGCCCTCGACGGTCACCTCGACGTGGAAGATCATCCGCGCGAAGTCGCCCCACACGCTGTTCATCAGGTCTCGGAACAGCTCGAACGCCTCGTTCTTGTAGGCGACCAGCGGCTCGATCTGCGCGAACCCGCGCAGGTGGATGCCCTCGCGCAGGTAGTCCATGTCATATAGATGCTCGCGCCAGCGCTGATCGATGATCTGCAGCAGCAGGAAGCGCTCGAGCGCCCGCATCAACTCCTCGCCGAGCTCCCCCTCCCGGCGGTCGTATTGGGCCAGCGCCTCGGCCTGGAGCGCCTGGATCAGCTCCTCGCGGTCGGCGCGGCGGACGTCCATCGCGGCCAGCGAGTCGCTCGGGGTGAAGATTTCCTGCAAGCGGGCGAGCAGGCCGTCCACGTCCCAGTCCTCGACGAAGTCGCCCTCGGTGTACTCGAGCACGAGCCGCTCGATCAGGCCCGCGACCTCCTCGCGGGCCGCCTCGCTCATGTCGCGGCCTTCGAGGATCTCGTCGCGGTAGGTGTAGATCACCTCGCGCTGCTGATTCAGCACGTCGTCGTACTCGAGTGTGTGCTTGCGGATCAGGAAGTTCTGCTCCTCGACCTTCTTCTGCGCCTTCTCGATCTGCTTGGAGAGCATCCTGGCCTCGATCGGCTCCTCGTTGCCCTCGTCGTCGACGCTGCCGAGCTTGTCGAGGATCTTGTAGATCCGCTCGCCCGCGAACAGCCGCACGAGGTCGTCCTGGGCCGAGAGGAAGAACCGAGAGGCGCCGGGATCGCCCTGGCGACCCGACCGTCCCCGTAGCTGGTTGTCGATCCGCCGCGACTCGTGGCGCTCGGTCCCGAGGATGAACAGGCCGCCGGCATCGAGCACCCGCTCGCGCGCCTCCGTCAGGTGCGCCTCGATCGAGGGCAGCACCTTTGCGAGATGGTCCTCATAATCGGGCATCCCCGGCTGCAGCCCGAGCTTGGCCACTTCGAGGCGGCCGAGGTGCTCGGGGTTGCCGCCGAGCTTGATGTCGACCCCGCGGCCGGCCATGTTGGTGGCGATGGTGACCGCTCCGGGGGCGCCCGCCTCGGCGACGGTCTCGCCCTCGCGCTCGGCGTGCTCGGGCTTGGCGTTCAACACCGTGTGCGGGATCCCGCGGCGGCGCAGCCGCTCGGACAGGAGCTCTGAGACCTCGACCGAGATGGTGCCCACCAGCACCGGCTGGCCGGCCTCGTGACGCGCGACGATCTCGCTCGTCACCGCGGCCCACTTGCCGTCCTTGGTCTTGTAGACCTGGTCGTTCTCGTCCTGACGAATCATCGGCCGGTTGGTGGGGATCTGAACGACCGGCAGGTTGTAGATCTTCATGAACTCGGTCGCCTCGGTGAGCGCGGTGCCCGTCATTCCCGCGAGCTTGTCGTACATCCGGAAGTAGTTCTGCAGCGTGATCGTGGCCAGCGTCTGGTTCTCCTCCTGGACGCGTACGCCCTCTTTGGCCTCGACCGCCTGGTGCAGCCCTTCCGACCACCGCCGGCCCTCGAGGATCCGGCCGGTGAACTCGTCGATGATCTTCACCTCGCCGTCGATCACCGCGTAGTCGACGTCGCGCTTGTAGAGCGACTCGGCCTTCAGGGCCTGGATCAGGTGGTTGACCAGCGGGCCGTTCTCGGCCCGGTAAAGGTGGTCGATGCGCAGGAAGCGCTCGGCCTTGGCGACGCCGCGCTCGGTGACCGACACCGTCTTGTGCTTCTCGTCGAACTCGAAGTCGAAGTCGGCGACGAACTCCTTTTTCATCCGCGGGTCCATGCCCTCGGGCGTCTTGCCCGGCTCCATCTGGCGGGCCAGCCGCGCGAACCTCGCGTACAGGTCCGCCGCCTGCTCCGGGGCGCCGGAGATGATCAGCGGCGTGCGCGCCTCGTCGATCAGGATGTTGTCGACCTCGTCGACGATCGCGTAGGCGTGATACGGCGACTTGCCCTCCTCGGGCTTGGGCCGGCCGCCGTGCTGGACCTTCTCCTCGAGAGTGGTGGCCATGTTGTCGCGCAGGTAGTCGAAGCCGAATTCCGAGTTGGTCCCGTAGGTGACGTCGGAGGCGTAAGCGGCGCGCTTGTCCTCGTAGGGCTGCATGTTCTGGAGCACGCCGACGCTCACGCCGAGCATGTCGTAGACCGGCTTCATCCACATCGCGTCGCGGCGGGCCAGGTAGTCGTTGACCGTGACCAGGTGCACGCCGCGGCCGGCCAGCGAGTTGAGGACCACCGCCAGGGTGGCGGTCAGCGTCTTGCCCTCGCCGGTCTTCATCTCGGCGATCGCCCCGTCGTGCAGGACCATCCCGCCGATCAGCTGGACGTCGAAGTGGCGCATCCCGAGCGAGCGCTTGCCGGCCTCGCGCACCAGCGCGAAGCACTCGTAGAGCAGCTCGTCGAGGCTCTCGCCGGCGCGGGCGCGCTCGCGTAGCGCGTCGGTGGCCTCCCGGAGCTCGGCGTCGGTGTAGTGCTCGAGCTCCGGCTCAAATGCGTTGATCCGTCCGACCCGCTGCTCGTACGACTTGAACTTCTTGGCCTCGCCCATGCGAAGCGCGCGGTCCAAAAAGGACATGGCGGTTAGCGTAGCATCGGCCCCTGGGCCCTCGAAGGGCCTCGCGGCGGCCCCGAGATCGCTACGCGGCGGGCGAGACGTCGCCCGGGAGCGGCGGCACGGAGGCCTCCGCGTCGGCCTCCCGCGGGGCGGCCGCGGCGGCTCTCGATTCGCGCCGTTTGCGGCGTTTGTCGCGGTGGCGCTTGACCTGCACCGAGAGCTCGTCGGCGCACAGGTTCACCGAGCGAAGCAGGTCCGGCGACGCGTCACGGGCCCTCAGCGTGACCCCCTTGAGATGGAGGGTGGCCTCGGCGACCTGCGAGTCGGCGATCGCGGGATTTCGCTCCTCGAAGACCTCCACCTCGAGCTCGGCAAGCTCCGACACCTGCCTCGCGACCTTGCCGAAGCGCTTGGCCACGTGGTCTCTCAGGTCCGCGGAAACGGGCAGATTGCGGCCCTTGACCTCGATCCGCATCGCCGACCTCCTTCTGGGGTGGATGTGAATGGCCTGGAGAGTAATCCTCGTACCCGGGTTTGTCGATCGGCGACAATCCCGCTTGATGTCGCCCCCGCTGACCTGGTCATTCGACCCGCTCGTGGTCGCCGCGGTACTGGCCCTGGGGCTGCTCTACATGCACGGCTGGCGGCGCGGGCGGGCCTCCGGCGCCCGCCACCGGCCCGGCTATGGGCGCCTGCTGCTGTTCGCGGGCGGCCTGATCGTGATCCTCGCCGCGCTCGTGTCCCCGATCGACGGACTCGGGAATGACCTCATGGTCATGCACATGCTGCAGCACATCCTGCTGCTGGACGTCGCGCCGATACTGCTCATCCTCGGCCTGACCAAGGTGCTGCTGCGGCCGGTGACCCGGCGGCTGCAGGCCGTCGAGCACGGGGCCGGCTACCTGATGCACCCGGCGTTCGCCGTGCTGGCCTACGCCGGCGTCATGTGGCTGTGGCATATCCCGGCGATGTACGACGCCGCGCTCGGCAACTCGGCCGTGCACGCGCTCGAGCACGTGTGCTTCGCCGCCGTCGGGACACTCTACTGGTGGCACATCCTCGCGCCGATTCGCGGACGGCTGCGGCTCGGCGGGCTCGGGCCAGTCATGTACATGGTCAGTACCAAGCTGCTGGTCGGAATCCTCGGGATCGTCCTCGCGTTCGCGCCGCACGCGATCTACCCGTTCTACGAAAACCATCCGCGTTACTGGGGGCTCAGCGCGGCGACCGACCAGTCGATGGCCGGGCTCGAGATGGCGCTCGAGCAGTCGATCGTGATGGGGATCGCGCTGGCCTGGCTGTTCGTGCGGATGCTCGGCGAGTCCGACCGCGAGGCCCAGCGCGCGGAGCGCTTCGAGCTCGCCTAGACAGGGGCCGGGCTCCGGCCCGGCGTCCAGCCGGATGCCTTCGTGGCCGGCCGGGTCTTGGCGAGGCCGGATGCCGAGCGGGCCGTGGCGCGCGGCCGGGAAGTCCGAGCTACCGCGCCCGCGCGGCTTTGGGGGCTCGCTTGGCCGCCTGGCCTCCCAGCAACGCCGCGCCGAGCGCGCCGCCGATATCCCCGAGCACCGCGAGCTTGACCTCCGGCGGATGCTCGGTGTTGAACACGTGCGGCTGCATCGCCTGCTCGATCCGCTCCACGAACGGCTCCCCGAAGCGCACACCGAGCCCGCCGCCGATGACCACCAGCTCGACGTCGAGCAGGTTGACCGCGGAGGCGATCCCCGCCCCGAGCGCCCTGACCGCCTCGTCGATCAGCTCGGTGGCGAGCTTGTCCTTGCGATCGTAGGCGCGCCACCACACCGCACTGGTCAGCTTGGTGCGGCCGCGCTTCTTCTCCATGATCTTGAACAGGTCGGTCTTGTCGCCCTTCTCGGCCTTCCGCCGCGCGCGGGCCTCCATCGCCCCGCGGCCTGCGTAGGCCTCCATGCACCCGCGCCGCCCGCACGGGCAGCGCGCCCCGTCGATCTCGACCACCATATGGCCGATCTCCCCGGCGCCGCCACGCCCGAGCCATGGCTTGCCGTTCAGGATCACCCCGCCGCCCACGCCGGTGCCCCAGAAGACTCCGAGCAACGAGGAGTACTCCCGCCCCGCCCCGAGGTGGAACTCCGCCTCGGTGGCCACCTGCACGTCGTTGCCGACGAGCACCGGGCTCCCGAGCTCGCGCGAGAGCGCGGGCCCGAGCTCGAAGCTGCCCGCCCACCCCGGCAGGTTGCGGGCACCGGACACCGTGCCGGTCTCCTCGTCGACCACTCCGGGGGATCCGATCCCCACCCCGCTCAGCTGCGAGGATTTGACGCCCGCGGCCTCGCAGGCCTCGGTCATCGCCCCGGCCAGAGCGGCGACCACGTCTTCCGGGCCGCCGGAGGTCGGGGTCGGGTGCCGGGCGGAGCCCAGCACGTTATGGCGGGCGTCGACCGCGATCGCCTCGATCTTGGTCCCGCCCAGGTCAATCCCACCGCGCGTCGTCGCCATGCGGGAATCTTCTCAGATCAGATCATCCCCACGACTCGCGGTAGTTCGCCTGCTCGAGCGTCGGCTCGTCGATCTCGACGCCGAGCGCGTCGAGCTTGAGGCGACCCACCTCCCGGTCGATCGCGGCCGGGACCTGGAGCACGCCGACCGGCAGCTCGCCCCGCCGGCGGACAAGCTCCTCCACGCACAGTGCCTGCAGCGCGAACGAGACGTCCATCACCGCCGCCGGATGGCCTTCGGCCGCAGCCAGGTTCACCACCCGACCGCCGGCCAGCAGGTTCAGCCGCCGGCCGTCGGCGAGCGTGTGCTGCTCGACCAGTGGGCGCACCTGGCGCACCCCGCCGGTGGCCAGCCCGCCAAGCTCCTCGAGGTCGAGCTCGACGTCGAAGTGGCCCGCGTTGGCGAGCAGCGCGCCGTCCTTCATCCGCTCGAAGTGCTCGCCGCGCAGGACCCGGCACGAGCCGGTGACGGTGATGAAGATGTCGCCCCGCTCGGCCGCCCGAAGCGCGGGCATTACGTCGTAGCCCCCCATCCGCGCCTCGAGCGCATGGAGCGGGTCGACCTCGCAGACGATTACCGCCGCGCCGGCGCCGCGGGCGCGCTCCGCGATTCCCTGGCCGGCCGCCCCGTAGCCGAGCACCACCACCGTATGGCCGGCCAGCAGCACGTGGCTGGCCCGCACGATCCCGTCGAGTGCCGACTGGCCGGTGCCGTGCCGGTCGTTGAGCGCCCGCTCGGTGTGCGCCTCGTTGACGGCGAGCACCGGGCAGGCGAGGACGCCGCGCTCTTCCAGCCGGCGCAGGCGCACGAGGCCGGTGGTGGTCTCCTCGGTGCCTCCGATCAGGCCCGCGAGCGCCTCGCCCCCGACATGGTGGGCGGTCACCAGCAGGTCGGCCCCGTCGTCGATCGTCACCTGCGGCGCGCCGTCGAGCAGAGCGCGCACATGGGCGGCGTAGGTGTCGAGGCTCTCGCCCCGGAGCGCGCGGACCTGCACGCCGTGCTCGAGCACGAGCGCCGAGGCGACGTCGTCCTGAGTCGAGAGGGGGTTGGCCGAACACAGCGCGGTGAGCGCCCCGCCGGACTGGAGCGCCAGGATGAGGTTGGCCGTCTCGGCGGTGACGTGCAAGCAGGCGGCCAGTCGGATGCCGTCGAGCGGACGCTCGACGGCGAAGCGCTCCCGCACGCGGCCGAGCACGGGCATCTGGTCGCCGGCCCAGGCGACGCGCGCCGACCCCGCGTCGGCGAGGCTGAGGTCGGCGATGTCGTGCGGCGGAAGCGACGCCCGAGCCATCGCGGCTCGGTTGCCTAGTAGCGGTAGTGGTCGGACTTGTAGGGACCCTCGGGCGGGACGCCGAGGTATGCGGCCTGCTGGGGGGTGAGCTCGGTCAGCTTGGCGCCAAGCGCGCGCAGGTGCAGCCGCGCGACCTTCTCGTCGAGGTGCTTGGGGAGCGTGTACACGCGCTTCTCGTAGATGTCGGTGCGTCCGTAGAGCTCGATCTGAGCGATCACCTGGTTGGTGAACGAGTTCGACATCACGAAGCTGGGATGCCCGGTCGCGTTGCCGAGATTGAGCAGGCGGCCCTCGGAAAGCACGATCACCGAGTGCCCGTCACCGAACACCCACTCGTCGACCTGCGGCTTGATGTTGATCCGCTCGATCCCCGGCGTCCGGGTCAGGCCGGCCATGTCGATCTCGTTGTCGAAGTGGCCGATGTTCCCGACGATCGCCTGATGCTTCATCCGCGCCATGTGGCCGGCGGTGATCACGTCGCGGTTGCCGGTCGCGGTGATGAAGATGTCGGCGCTCTGCACGACGTCCTCGAGCGTGGCCACCTGGTAGCCGTCCATCGCCGCCTGCAGCGCGCAGATCGGGTCGATCTCGGTCACCACCACGCGCGCCCCCTGGCCGCGCAGCGACTCGGCGCAGCCCTTACCCACGTCGCCGTAGCCGCACACCACGGCGACCTTGCCGCCGATCAGCACGTCGGTGGCCCGGTTGATCCCGTCGATCAGCGAGTGCCGGCAGCCGTACTTGTTGTCGAACTTGCTCTTGGTCACCGAGTCGTTGACGTTGATGGCCGGGAACAGCAGCTCACAGCGCTCGGCGAACTGGTAGAGGCGGTGCACGCCGGTGGTGGTCTCCTCGGTCACCCCCTTGATCCCCTCGGCGATCCGGGTCCAGCGCTGCGGGTCCTCCTCCAGGGAGCGCTGCAGCAGGCCGAGCACGAGCGCGAACTCGTCGGACTCCGCGGTCTCGGGCGCCGGCACCGCCCCTGCGCGCTCGAACTCCGCCCCCTTGTGGACGAGCAGCGTGGCGTCGCCGCCGTCGTCGAGGATCATGTTCGGCCCGGCGCCGTCCGGCCACGAGAGCGCGCGCTCGGTGCACCACCAGTACTCGTCGAGCGTCTCGCCCTTCCAGGCGTACACCGGCACGCCGCGCGGGTCATCCGGCGTGCCATCCGGCCCGACCACCACCGCGGCCGCGGCATGGTCCTGGGTCGAGAAGATGTTGCACGACGCCCACCGCACCTCGGCGCCGAGCGCGACCAGCGTCTCGATCAGTACCGCGGTCTGCACCGTCATGTGCAGCGACCCGGTCACCCGCGCGCCGGCGAGGGGACGGCTCTCGCCAAACTCGCGCCGGGTCGCCATCAGCCCGGGCATCTCGTGCTCGGCCAGCCGGATCTCCTTGCGGCCGAACTCGGCGAGCGACAGATCGGCGACCTTGTAGTCGAGGGTGGCAGCGGTCGTGCTCATGCTCTCTCCAGAATCAGGGGGTCAGCTTTGGTTCAGGCGACGGCGAGCAGGCGCTCGTGCTTCTCCTGCTCGAATCGCAGCCAGTCGTCGGCACGGACGTCCTCGGGACGGCGAGCCTCCGCCACAAGCCACGCCTGCACGGCGTCGCGCAGCTCGTCGCTCTCGGCCATCCGGGCCGCGAACGCGACGTCGGAGAGCCCGATGTCGAACCGGCGCAGCAGCTCCTTGAGGGTCCGCAGGCGCTGCAGCTGCTCAGGTCCGTAGAGGCGGTAGCCCGACGGCGAGCGGGTGGCCGTTACGAGCCCGGCCTGCTCGACGTATCGGAGCATCCGCGGGGACCACCCGGTCGTCCGCGCCGCCTCGTTGATAGTGAGTGCGTCCACTCCCACAAGGTTACCACGGGTGTGTCAAGGTTTGGCCCCGCTCGGCCGGCGGGGAGCGTAGCCGGGGCGCCCCGCGACGGGCGGCTACGACATCCGTCCAAAACGGGTGAGGTTCCTCACAAGTGCAACCGATATGTCCATCATCAAATCGGTAGAAGGGCCAGTCGAGTCGGAGCCCGGCTAGATGCAACGTCCACGTCCTCGTTCAGGGATGCTCGCCCGAAGCCGAAACGCGTGCGCGATCGCGGTGGCCGCCGCCGCCGTCGCCAGCCCCGTCTTCGTGGCGGATGCCGCCGGCCGGGTCGACCACCGCAACATCGCCGACGAGCCGAGCTTCGCCGTGCGCCTGTTCAGGACCGGACACGACCTCGGCGTGGCCGCCGTCGCGCTGAGCGCGGGCCGCGCCACCGAACACGGCGTCGCGGTCGCGACCCCGCCGGAGGCGCCGTCCACGAGCACCCCGTCGCCGGCGACCCCGCCAAACACCCCGACCACCCCAACCACCGCGACCACGCCAACCACACCAACCACTCCAACCACTCCCACCACAGCAACCACTTCAACCACACCAACCACCCCATTTACCCCGACCACTCCGACTACTCCAACCACCCCCACCACGCCAACCACCCCCACCACCCCGACCACTCCAACCACCGCGACCCGGCCGCCGGCCACGCCGGGTGCGCTCGCGCCGTCGCCGCCGTCGGAGCCTACCGAGCTTGTGCTGCCGAGCCTCGCCTCGCTCGCCGTCCCGATCGGCTCGGCGAGCCTAGCCGCGCCGCTCACGTCGGGCTTCCTCCACCACCATGGCCAGGCCGCGGGCGCCAGTCTGCAGTCGCTCCTGACCGCGAGCGCGTCTCTCGCGGTAGCCGCCTCGATCACCTCCCCGGCCACCCTCCTGCTCATCCCGGCGTTCACGCCGACTCCGACCCCGGCGAGCGTTCTGACCCCGGTGAGCGTTCTGACCCCGGTGAGCGTTCTGACCCCGGTGAGCGTTCCGACCCCGGTGAGCGTTCCGACCCCGGTGAGCATTCCGACCCCGGCGAGCATTCCGACCCCGGCGAGCGTTCCGACCCCGCCCACCCCGGGCGCGACGCCGACGGTGGTCACGCTGCCGATCCCGGTGGTCGCCCCCGTGTCGCCCAGCCCGGGCGGCCTCGACTCGATCACCGGGGCGATCGGTCTGGCCGTGCCAGGTGCGACTTCCTCCGCTGGAGCGCTCGGCCTCGGCTCCGGGCCGGGCGCGGCGGTGGGCGCGGCCGGGCCGGCGGCGAGCGGCGCGGCGCTGGGCGGAGGCGTCGGCGCCGTGGCAGCGGGCGCCGCCGGCCTGACGGCCGGCACCATCTCGCGCGCCGCGGCGGGCAGCGCGCCGGCCACGGCCGGGGTGGCACCGGCGACCGCGGCGGCCGGCGCGAACTCCGGCGCGCGATCACCCACCCGGCCGGCGACCGCAGAGACCGGCCGGGCGGCCGCGGGCAGCCATTCCTCCGGACAGCCTCCGAACACGGGCGAGGTCACCGTCCCGCCGGCGGTGTTCCCAAAGCTGGTCAATCACGTCCCGGACATCGTCTGGGTCGCCCTCGCGGCGTCGCTCGTGCTGGCGGCGACCGGCGCCGCGGCGGCGCTGGCCTTCCGGCGCACCGCCCGCCGTCAGGCCGACCACTTTGCCGCCGTCGAGGCGGCCGCGCTGACCGATCCGCTGACCGGCGTGCTCAACCGCCGCGGATTCACCGAGGCGGTCGAGCGCGAGCTGGCGCGCGCGCGGCGCTACGAGCGACCGTTCGTACTCGCCTACGTCGACGTGCGCGGGCTCAAGGGGGTCAACGACACCGCCGGCCACCTGGCCGGCGACAAGCTGCTGAAGTGCGTCGCCGAGCTGCTGACCGACTCGGCCCGGGCCGACGACGTGGTCGGGCGGCTCGGCGGCGACGAGCTCGGCCTGCTGCTGGCCGAGCAATCGCCCGAGGCCGCCGCGGTAGTCACCCAGCGGATCGCCGCCCAGGTCCCCCAGCGCCGCGCCGCGCTCGGCCTGAGCGTGCCCTGGAGCCTCACGGTCGGCACCGCCGCCTTCCCGCAGGACGGCGAGACCCTGGACGAGCTGATCGGCGCCGCCGATCGCCGTCTCTACGAGCAGCGGGGCATCGACCTCAAACAGTAGGGGCCCGAGGCCAGGTCGCGGTCGGCCGGGGCGGTGGGCGCGCCGGCGCAACCGGCATACCGGCCCGCCACCGCGAGCGACCGGCCCTGCGGACGCGAGTTGCGCCGGGCGCGCCCCCCGCCCCGCCATCACGCCCCCCGCCCCGCCGACGCGCCCCCTCGCCCCGCCGTCGCCCCCGCTACGAGCCGAGGGGGCGCAGGGGTCGCTTCAGGGCATCCGGGGCCCGGATGGGGGGTGGAAGGGCGGGTGCGGCGGCGCGTCAGCCGACCCTCGCGTCAGACAGCCGCTCTCGGATAGGACGGCGGTGCGTAATAGCCGGGGTCGGCGGACGCGCCGCCGCACCCGCCTCTCAGGGCTCGGATTTCCGGCCCCACGGACGCCGAGCGAAGCGAGGCCCCTACCCCGAGGCGAGCGCGTTCTTCAGGCGATCGATCATCTCCACCGGCGAGGGGTCGACGCCGCGCAGCACGGCCAGGTAGAGGGAGACCAGGTCTCCGAGCAGGACGAGCGAGACCAGGCGCCCGGTCGGGCTCTCGCCGATGCTCTCGATGCGGTAGGTCGCGGCGGCCTCGGCGGCGATCAGCCCGCGCGTCAGCTCGATCCTCTGGCGGATGCGCGGATGCAGGTCGGAGTCGTCCAGGAACACGGCACTGAAGCGCCCGAGCTCGCGGGCACCGTGCCAGCCGACGATCTCGTTGTGGTCGAGCTCCGGGAGCTCGTGCGAGAAGCAGGGCCACTTGGCGTTCTCGTTGATCTGGGTCTTCCACCGGTAGGCGATCGGCGCGGTCAGCCCGGCGCCGGCGATCTGCGGCACGGTGCCATGCAGCCCGCGCGCGACCGTCTTCGACAGCGAGTTCTCGGGCCCTTCCGGCCCCCACTCCGCCACGAGTTGCTCGGCGTGGGCGGCCGCCACGTCGATCTCGGCGTGGAGCCGGTCGCCGACGCCGCAGATACCCGCTACCTCGAGCGCCACCACGAGCGAGTAGGCGACCGCCGCACGCGGCTGAAAGCCTCCGGGCAGCGGGATCACCGGGACGGAATCCGCGCGGGCGTTCGCGGCCAGCCGGCCGCCCGTGGTGGCGACGATCCGGCGCGCGCCGAGCGCGCCGGCGGCGTCGTAGACGGCCAGCGTCTCTTCGGTGTTGCCGGAGTAGCTGGCACATAGCACGGTCGTATCGGGCGTCGCCCACGCGGGCAGGGCGTAGCCGCGGGCGAGCACGATCGGCCGCGAGGCGCGGTCGCCGAGGGCCGCCCGGGCCAGGGCCCCGCCGATGGCCGAGCCGCCCATGCCGGCGACGATCAGGCCACCGGGCGCGTCGTGCGGCTCGAGGTTCGCGGACTCGACCCGCCACAGCGCGTCGCGCAGCTGGTCGGGCAGGCCGAGGATGTCGTCGATCTCCGCGGCCGCATCGACCGCAGCCACGGCATCGCGGGTGATCTCGGTGGTCGTGCTCAGAACTTGATCGCTCCGTCCGGCAGGTCGACCCCGGGGAAGATACGCGCGCCGGCCATGAGAACGTTGCCAGAGCCGACCTTCACCGCCTCGCCCAGTACTACGCCGCCCTCGATGTGGCAGTGATCCCCGACGTGCGCGCCGGCGCCGATGATCGCCGAGCGGATCACGCTGCGGGCGCCGACACGCGCGCCCGCGAGCAGGACGGACCCCTCGACGTGGGCGCCGCGGCCGACCATCGCGCCCGGTCCGAGCACGGTCCGTCCGCCGACGATCGCGCCCGCCACGACTTCGCAGCGGTCGGCCACCAGCGAGGGCGCCACCACTCGGCCCTCCACGTTCGCGGCGGCCGCGATCCGAGGTCGGCTCGATTCGCTCAGCTGCCAGCCCATCTCGGTGGCGACGTTGGCCTCGAGGATGTCGTACGTGCCCTGGAGGTAGCGCGCGGGGGTGCCGATGTCCAGCCAGTAGCCGCTGGCCGGGTATCCGAACAGCCCCGCGCCGACCAGCCGCGGGAACACCTCGCGCTCGATCGACACGGTGGTCCCGGCCGGCGGCATGGCCTCGAGCGCGTCGCGCTGCAGGATGTAGGCGCCGGCGTTGATCAGGTTGGTGTCGACCTCCTCGGCGTCCGGCTTCTCGACGAACTCGCGGACGGCGCCGTCGCCGTCCAGCCGCACCAGGCCGTAGGCGGAGGGGTTGTCGACCTCGACCAGAGCCAGGGTGGCCCGCGCGCCGGTTCGCTCGTGCTGCTCGAGCTGCGCGCTCAGATCAACGTCGGTAAGGACGTCGCCGTTGAGCATGAAGAAGCGCTCGTCGAGCAGCTCCTGGGCGAACTTGAGCGCGCCGCCGGTACCCAAGGGCCTCGGCTCCTCGAGGTAGCGCAGGCTGATCCCGAGCTCCGCGCCGTCGCCGAGCACGGCCCGGACCGCGTCCGCCATGAAGCCGCAGGAGAGGATCACGTCGTCCACCCCGTGGCCACGCAGCCACTCGAGCATGTAGACGATGAACGGCCGGTTGACCAGCGGCACGACCGGCTTCGGGATGGTGGAGGTCAGCGGCCGCAGCCGAGTGCCCTCTCCACCCGCGAGGATCAGCGCCTGCACGGCTATCGCCCGATGCCTTCGTAGGTGAAGCCGGCGGCCGCCAGCACCTCCGGATCGAGGAAGTTGCGCCCGTCGACCACCAGCCGGCCGGCCATCCGCTCGGCCACCGCCGGCCAGTCGAGCGCAGCGAATTCAGGCCACTCGGTGACGACGATGCAGGCGTCTGCGCCATCGAGCGCCTCGAACGCCGAATCGGCGAACTGCACGCCGACCATCAGCTTGCGGGCCTCGTCCTCGGCCACCGGGTCATACGCCTGCACCTGGGCGCCGTCCGCCTGCAGCCGGGCTGCCAGAACCAGCGAGGACGCTTCCCGCATGTCGTCGGTGTGGGCCTTGAAGGCGAGGCCGAGCAGCGCCACCCGGCGACCAACCAGCGACCCGAGGTGTTTCTGGAGCTTGCCCATCACCCGCCGCTTCTGCAATTCGTTGACCTCGATGACCGCGGTGAGCAGCTGGAAGTGATAGCCGGAGTTACCGGCCAGCTGCTTCAGGGCGGAGACATCCTTCGGGAAACAGGATCCGCCGTAGCCGATACCGGGCTTCAGGAAGTGCCGGCCGATCCGCTGATCGAGGCCCATCCCGCGGGCCACCTCGAGGACGTTGGCGCCCGTCTCCTCGCACACGTTGGCGATCTCGTTGATGAAGGAGATCTTGGTGGCCAGGAACGCGTTGGCGGCCAGCTTGATCATCTCCGCGCTGGCGATGTCGGTCCGTACGAGCGGCGCACCCAGCGGCGCGTACAGGTCGGCGACCGCATCGCCGGCCCAGTCGCCGTGATCGCCCACGACCACGCGATCGGGATGGCGGAAGTCTTCGAGCGCCGAGCCCTCCTTGAGGAACTCGGGACAGGAGACGTAGGCGAACCCGTCCTTGCCCTGGGCCCGGAAGATGCGCCGGATCGCCGCGCCGGTGCCGACGGGAACGGTCGACTTCATGACCAGCGCGTGGCGGTCGGAGGCCGGCATCGCGCCGACCACGGCGTGCACCGAGGAGAGGTCGGCGTCGCCCGAGTACGTCGAGGGCGTCCCCACGGCCACGAACAGCAGCCGGGCGTGCTCGAGCGCCGGAGCCAGGTCGGTGCCGAAGTGCAACCGGTGGCGGTTGCGGGCGATGGACTCGCGCAGGCCGGGCTCGTAGATCGGGACCTCGCCCCGCTCGAGCCGGGCGACCTTGCCCGCGTCGACGTCGACGCACCACACCTCATTGCCGAGCTCGGCGAAGCCGGCGGCCGTGACCAGGCCAACGTAGCCCGTGCCGATCACCGCGATCGGTTGCGTGTGCGCAGCCATACGACCGCCGAGGGTAGCGAGCGGCGCGGGTCTCAGCGCCCGGTCGGGGCCAGCGAGGCCGCGATCGCGATCATCTGCTGGTTGCCGATGTCGCCGGTGAGCGTGTTCGAGATCCAATACGCGCCCGCCGGGGTGCGCCACCCCACGACCGTGAGCTTGCCGCCGTTCGTGAACAGCAGGAGGCGCTTGCCGTCGACCATCCGAGTCTGGTTGGGGCTGTCCAGGATCGGCGGGTTCTGCCACGTGGTTCCCTGCACGCCGTAGTACTGGCCGAGGATCGAGTTCTTGACCAGCGTCAGCCGGTAGGCGGCGTGAGTCGCGCCGCCGGGGTCGCGGATCAGGTACTTGCGGGGATAGGAATTCGGCACGGGCCCCTCGGTGCAGGTCGCGCTCGTGCAGTAGCTCGAGCCGGTCAGGATCTGGCCCGGCACGTACACCGGCATCCCGACCTGGCCGAGCTGGGCGGCCTGGGTCGCGCCGTCGCTCAGATCGCCGGTCAAGCCGCCCGGCGCCCCGGGTCCGGGTCCCCCGCCGCCGTTCGTCGGCGCGCCCGAACCGGATCCCCCCGGCGGCGTCGCCCCGGCCGCCGGCGCCGGACGGGTGACGCTCATGAAGGCGCGGAAGGCGGCCGCCTCGGCCTGCGCGGAAGCGGTGACGTAGCAGGGAGTGACGACGGCGGGCTGACCCGCCACGGCCGGCGGTCCGGGTCCGCACGGCAGGATCACCGCGGGAAACGGGATCTGCTTGATCGAGTGCCCGGCCGAGAACGCCACCAGGTTGAACAGGTTGATCAGCCCGTCGACGGTGTGCAGGTTGGCGTCGGTCTCGGTGTGCTGGCCGAAGATCTGCAGCAGCGTGTCACGGTTGGCCACCAGCTGGGAGGCCGGGTACTGAGCCTTGGCCCAGCGCAGGAAGTCCTGCTGGCGGGCGTTGCGGACGATGTCGTTGTCGCTGTGGCGGAAGCGCACGAAGGACAGCGCGTTGGCCCCGCACAGCCTCTGGTAGCCAGGCTGGAGGTCGATGCTCGAGTAGTTCGTGTACGCGGTGTTGTTGTAGTAGCGGTGATCGACGTCGGTGTACACGCAGCCGATCGCGTTGACCAGAGCCTCGAAGCCGCCGAAGTTGACGTCGATGATGTGATTGACCTCGAGGCGGGGGAAGACCTGCTGCCTGAGCACGCGCACGAGCAGGTTGGGGCCACCGACCGAGTAGGCCAAGTTCAGCTTGGCCGTGTAGGTGCCGACGCGCCCGGGGAGCTGAACCGGCAGGTCGCGCGGGATCGAGAGCAGGTTGATCGTCGCGGAGCTCGGATCGATTCGCACCAGCATCATCGTGTCCGTGTTGGCGCTGCTGAACGGCGTGCCCGCGCGGTGATCGGAGCCGATCAAGAGCAGCGTCTGCGGCGCGCCGGCATCGGCGATCGTCACCCTGGCCTGCTTGATCGCCGGGGTGGCCCCGATGTCCTTGGCGAATTGCTTGAACTGGAGCAGCCCGGCGACCGCGGTGGTGGCGGCCGCGAAGGCGATCACGATCACCCCGCCAAGGGCGAAGCGCCCGAGCGCGCCGCTGCGCGAGGTCGGGACCAGCCTCATCGCCGGCCTCCGTCGAGCGCCTTGACGGTGGGCGCCGGGGCCGGCAGCTGCGGGCGCGCGGCGGTGGCGAGGCCGGACGGGCGGGCTGGGGCGGCCGAGGCCGGCTGCCCCGGGGCGCCGGCGCCATGTCTCGTGTGCCCGGCGTCCTCCAGGTGCATCGGCAGCGTGCGCACGAAGTCGCACAGCGCGCGGCGATAGCGGGCCAACGAGGCGACCGAGACCCATTCCTCGGGCCCGTGGTGGCCCGCGCCGGCGGGGCCGAACTCGACGGCCGGAATCCCGGCCCGGAGGAACGCCGCCGCCTCCGAGGCGCCGTCGCGCCCGACGCTCATCACCTCGCCGCGGACCGCCCGGGACACCGCGTCGCGCAGTGCCCGCACGTAGGGGTCGGTCCGCGCCACGGTGACCGGCGGGTGGATGAACGTGCGGGTGACGTCGATCTCCGGGATCGCCTGCACCTGGGCGAGGATCTCCGCCGGGTCCTGGCCGGGTAGGTAGCGGACGTCGACGGACATCGTGCACTCGTCGGGGACGCGGTTGAGCGCGTCCCCGCCCTCTATCCGCCCCAGGTTAATCGAGGGGCGGTCGAACACCTCCGAGGACTCGCGGGAGAACGGCAGCGTCTCGATCGCCCGGAAGACGTCGATCGCCTTGAGCACGGCGTTGTCCCCGAGCCACGGGGTGGAGCTGTGAGCCGAGCGGCCGTGGACCTCGATCCGCAGGACCAGCACTCCCTTGGCCTCGACGCCGATGTGCAGATCGGTCGGCTCACCGGTGATCGCGAAGTGCCCGCCCAGCCCGAGCCTCACCATCGCGTCGGTGGCGCGCTCGTCGAGGTCCTCGGACTCCTCGTCGGGCACGCAGATCAGCCTGACGCCCACCCGGTCCTGGCGCTCGAGATCCTTGAGTGCGCACATCATCGCGGCCAGGCCGCCCTTCATGTCATAGGCGCCGCGCCCGATCAGGCGGTCGCCCTCGACCCGGGCCTCGAACTGCTCCGGACGGCCAGGGACGACGTCGAGATGGCCATGGAGGACGACGCACGGCGGCGAAGCGTCGCCGCGGTCGCCGCGGTCGCCGCGGTCGCCGCCGCGACGGTCGCCGTCGCGGCGGTCGCCGTCGGCAACGGGCCCGACCTCGGCGATCAGCACCGGCAAGCCGTGGTGATCGTGGTGGCGAACCTCGATGTCGCGGGATTCGAGCCAGCCCTTGACGAATCCTGCCGCCGCCACCAGCTCTTCCGCCCGTGAGGTGTCGTAGGAGATCAGCCGCTGCGCGAGGACCCGCTCGTCGACCATCGCACGAGGATAGGCGAGCCGCGCCAGCGCCTAACGGCCGCGCTCGGCGATGCTCAGGAACTGCTCGAGGCGCCGCCGGTCGCGCTCGGCGACGCGCCGGCGCTCGCTGTCGTCCTGCGCTGACTCGAGCTCCCGCTCGGCGTCCTGCAGGCGGCTGCGGAGCTCCCCGGCGTTCAGCTCACCGGGGACGTGGGCCTCTTCGACCAGGAGCATGGCGCGGTTGCCGCTGACCTGGAGGTAGCCCTCGGCCTGGGCGAACGACACCACTTCGGATTCCGACTTGTACAGGCGCAGCTCGGTTGGGTCGAGCATCGCGAGGACCGGCGCATGGTGCGCGAGGATGCCGATCGAGCCGACGGTCGTCCGGGTCGAGACCATTTCGACCTCGTCGTTGAACACCTCGCCCTCGGGCGTGAGGACCTCGACGCGGAACTTCTCGTGGGCCATCTACTCGACGCGCCGGGCGCCGACGCTGTCGCCCCGGTCCGCCGGCTCAGGGCGGCGCTCGCCGTCGGTGCGGCGCTCGTCGGTGTCGCCGCCGCGGGCCTCGCCGCGGGCCTCGTCCCGACCCTCGCCGCGGGTCTCGTCCTGACGCTCGCCGCGGGTCTCGTCCTGACCTTCCTCGCGGGCCTCGGCAGCGCCCTGCTGGCGCGCGCCGCCCTCGTCGCGGTCGCCGCCGGCCTCCCTGACCACGTCGTCGATCGTGCCCTTCATGAAGAAGGCGCGCTCGGGGATGTCGTCGTG
>JAFAXX010000054.1 GCA_019240655.1 Solirubrobacterales bacterium | reverse complement strand
GAGCCGCCTCGGGCCGCGTGAAGACGTCGGGCACCGGCTCGGGCGCTGCGCCGAGATCGCCCGTCAGGTTCTCGGGTATGTCGGCCGAAAAAGCGTGGTGCAGGCGCTGCTGGGCCGAGGGAATCTCAGGCTCCTCGACCTCCCAGGGCTCGGAGGGTGGGGGCGGCGGCGACTTAAGGGAGGGATGCGGGCGGGGGCGGCTCGCGAGCTCCGGCGGGGGTGCCGGCGGCTCGAGCGGCGCGGGGTAGCGGAGCTCGGCCGCCGGCGAGCTGGGGGCCGGCGCCGGGGGCGCGGAGGGGGCCGGGGGCGCCTGATGGTGCAGGGTTGCGGGGTCGTCCGGGGGCGCGGAGGCATCCGGGGGCGCGGCGGCGGCCGGGGGCGCGGCGGCGGCCGCGGGCTGGGGGTCAGCCGGGGGCGTCGGGCCAGCCGGCGGCCCGGGCGGGTCCGTCTCCTCGGAGGTCTTGCGGAACAAAGCGGCCAGAGGCCCCTCGCGCATGCTCGCGCGCTTAGCGTTTGGCATTTTAGAGGACCTCCTTCGCGAGCTGCCTATATGCATGTGCGGCAAGACCGTCGGGATCGTATTTCAGGACCGACATACCCTTCACAGGAGCTTCGGCAAAACGCACGGTTTTGCGGATTCTCGAGGCGAACACGCGGTCTCCGAAGTTTTCCTCGAGCAGCTCGATGGCCTCCTTGGCGTGCAGCGTGCGCGTGTCGACCAGGGTGGGAAGGATGCCCTCGATGTCGACGTCGGGGTTCAGGTTCTCGCGGATCATCGCCAGCGTGTTCTGGAGCTGGATCAGGCCGCGCATCGAGAGATACTCGCACTGGACCGGGACGATCACCTTGTCAGCCGCGGTGAGCGCGTTGATCGTGAGCAGGCCGAGGCTCGGCGGGGTGTCGATGAAGATGAAGTCGTAGTCCTCTGCGACGTCGCGGAGCGCCTTCTGAAGCGATCGCTCGCGTCCGATCATCGTCGACATCGCGATCTCCGCGCCGGCCAGGTCGATCGATGCACAGGCGACGTCGATTTCCCGCCGGCGGATGACCTCGCGAATCGAGATGTGATGGACGAGGACGTCGTACATCGACTTCTGCAGCGTGTCCGGGTCGATGCCCTGCGACATCGTGAGGTTGCCCTGCGGGTCCATGTCGCAGCAGAGGATGCGGTGACCCTCCTCGGCGAAGGCCACGGCGAGGTTCAGTGTTGTCGTCGTCTTGGCGACGCCGCCCTTCTGGTTGGCGAACGCGATCACCCTGGCGTTGCCCGTCACGGGATGCTCCGATGCCTAGAGGGACTCATACGCGGCCTGTATTCGCAGGGCCGGGCCGGAATCCTCCGCCGCGCCGGGGGCGCGCTCCGGCCAGCTCAGTATTTTCAGGTGCGGTGCGTGCCCTGCTCGACAAGCGGCTGATCTTCGTCACCGGTAAGGGCGGCGTCGGCAAGTCCACGGTGGCGATCGCGCTCGGACTGCTGGCGGCGCGCCGCGGCCTACGCACGATCGTGGCCGAGCTGGCGAGCCAGGAGCGCGTCCAGCAGACGTTCGAGCGCAAGTCGGACAGCTTCCGCGAGGTCGAGGTCGGCCCCGGACTGTTCGCGATCTCGATCGATCCCGAGCGCGCGATGGAGGAGTACCTGCGGATCAAGGTGGGCGCCGTCGGGCACGTGCTCAGCAACAGCCGCCTGTTTCACGCGCTCGCCATGGCCACCCCCGGCCTGCGCGAGCTGCTCAGCATCGGCAAGGTGTGGGAGCTGGCTCAGTTCGAGCGGCGCAGCCACGGCGCCTCGCCCTACGACCTGGTCGTCGTCGACGCGCCGGCGACCGGCCACGGGGTGGCCATCCTCCGCACGCCGAGGACGTTCGCAGACATCGCCCGAGTGGGTCCGATCGCCCACCAGGGCCGCACGATCGCCAGCACGATCGGCGACCGGGAGTTCACCGGCGTGGTCGCGGTGGCCACCCCCGAGGAGATGCCGGTGAACGAGACGCTCGCCCTCCACGAGTCGCTCGCCCGCGAGGATCTCGAGCTCGACGCGGTGATCGTCAATGCGCTGTACCCGGAGCGCTTCGACGGCGAGGAGGCGGCCGATCTCGCGAGCGCGCTGGCGAAAACGCGTTCCTCGCTGGCTCGCTCCGCTCTGCGGGCCGCGCTGTCCGAGCACGCGCGCGCAAGGCGCCAGCGGGAGCAGGTCGAGCGCCTGCGCGAGGGCCTGTCGACCCCGCTCGTGGAACTGCCTTACATGTTCGCCGATCAACTCGGGCGGGCCGAGCTCAAGGCCCTTACCGACGCGCTCGAGGCGGGGCTGGCGCTCGAGGAGCCCGTCCGCTCGTGAGGCGCGGCCGATGAGCGTCCGAGCCCGTCCGCTCGTGAGGCGCGGCCGATGAGCGTCGCCGAGCTGCTGGCCGGCAAGCGGGTGTGCGTATGCGGCGGCTCGGGCGGCGTCGGTAAGACGACGACGTCGGCGGCCCTCGCCCTGGGAATGGCCGCCCGCGGCGCCAAGGTCGCCGTGGTCACGATCGATCCGGCCAAGCGGCTTGCCAACGCGCTCGGCCTTGCCGAGCTCGAGAACGAGCCGCGCCGGGTGGCCACCAATCGCTTGGCCGACCACGGACTCGAGGTCCGCGGCGAGCTGTGGGCGATGATGCTCGACCCCAAGCGGACATTCGACGAGCTGATCGACCGCGTCGCGGCGGATCCGGCGCGCGCCCGCGAGATTAAGGCCAACCGGGTGTACGTCGAGCTCTCCACCGCGGTCTCCGGCTCACAGGAGTTCACCGCGGTCGCCAAGCTCTACGACCTCGACCAGCTGCACGAGTTCGACCTGCTGGTGCTGGACACCCCGCCCTCGCGCAACGCGCTCGAGTTCCTGAACGCCCCCGGACGGCTGTCCTCATTCCTCGACGGCCGCGCGCTGAAGGCGTTCGTCCGTCCCACCAATCTGGGCGTGCGCGTGCTCGGCCGGAGCGCCTCGCCCGTGCTGGCCGGCATGCGGCGGGTCACCGGGATCGATCTGCTCTCCGATCTGTCCAGCTTCTTCCAGCTCCTCGGCGACACCACCGGCGACTTCAGCCTGCGCGCCGCCGAGGTCGAGCGGATGCTGCACGCAGACACCACCGCGTTCCTGCTCGTCACCTCGGCCGAGCGCGAGGCGATCGAGGAGGCGATCTGGTTTCACCGAACGCTGGTGGAGAGCGGCTTCCCGTTCGGCGGCGTCGTGGTCAACCGCTTCCACCACGACCTGCTCGGCGATCGCCAGCCCGAGGATCTCGCCGCGACGCTCGGACGGACGCTACGGCCCGAGCTCGCCGCCCGCGTGAGCGCGAACTTCGACGACTATCACGTGCTGGCGTGCCGGGACGAGCGCAACCTGCGGCGGCTGACCGAGGCGCTGCCCGCGCGCCCGCTCGTGGTGCCCCATCTCGACGATGACGTGCACGACGTCGACGGGCTGGTCCGGATCCACCGGTACCTGTTCGCGTCGGCGTCCGAGCGCGAGCGCCTGATCGCCGACGTGGTTGCCTGAACGGGGCGGCTGCCCGGCCCAGAGAGGCCCTACGGCCCGGCCGCCTGAGTCGGACTCCGCGTGAGGCGGAGCTCGGCGTCGCTCCACGCCGCCCAGCTGAGGAGCGCCCCTGCCCACTCCTCCGCCGGCAGCGGACGCTCGCCGCGCCGCAGCTCGACCTCGCTTCCGTGGAGCAATTGCCAGACCGCGTCCTCGGCCAGGGCCAAGCGCTCGCTCGCCCGGGCCTGCGGATGCTGCTCGGACGCCAGCGCCACCACGCCGGCCAGCGCCACCGGCCCGGCGGCGGCGCGCTGCGCGATCTCGGCCTTGAAGCTCTCGAGCGCGGGAGGGACCCGCGCCTCTTTCAGCACCCGCTCGGTGACGTCGGCGCCGGCGCGGGTCGCGTTTGCCCATCCCCGCCCCAGCCCGAGCGCCTCGGTGACCAGCGCCGGTCCCTCGTAGATGGCGATCCGCGCCCTCGCCGGATCCCAGCTGCGCTCGCCCCACCGAACCGGGACGCCCGCGACCCACGGCCGCACGATCTTGCTCAGCAGCTCCTCCCGGCTCAGGTTGAAGGCGCGGGCGACGTTGGGAAACTGGCGAAGCTCGACATGGAACACGGGCGAAGCCTTGCACCGTACGGTTGCGGGAGATGCGCAGGCGGCTGCGTATCCCCCGCGCGCTGGCTTCGGCGGCCTACTTCGAGCTCGGCTGGTAGGCCGCGCGGGCCTCCTCGATCGCCGCGAGCGCCTCCTCGAGGTCGCCCCAGCCGTTGACCTCGGAGTGACGGCCTGGATCGAGGTCCTTGTAGACGGCGAAGAAGTGGCCGATCTCCGCCCTGAGCAACTGCGGCAGATCGGCGATCGACTCGCAGCCGTTCCAGCCGGGGTCGTTGCAAGGCACGCACAACACGTGGTCGTCGGGCCCCTTCTCGTCCGCCATCTTGAACAGTCCGATCGGTTTCGAGGGGACGATGCACCCCGGGAAGGTCGGCTCGGACACGCAGACCAGCACGTCAAGCGGATCGCCGTCGGGCGCCAGCGTCTCGGGGACGTACCCGTAGTCGGTGGGATACACGACCGAGGCGGAGACGAAGCGGTCGAGCTTGATCGCGCCCAGCGCGTGGTCGTACTCGTACTTGTTGCGGCTGCCCTTCGGAATCTCGATCACGCAATTGAGCGTCGGCGCCGGCGCCATGGTCAGTTCATTTCGCCGCGCGCTACGGCCAGGCACGCCTCGCAGCGGGGCCACGGCGGGTTCCATGGATAGCCGGTGACGTCACGGCCGCAGAGGGCGGTGTCGGGCTCCTCCTCGGTCACGAGGTGGCAGAGCTCCTCGAATCCGCCGTCGCCGATCCGCGGGGTGTTCCGGCAGCGCGGATCAACGTTTGGGCGGGTTACGGGCGCTGCGGCGCGCGTGGCCACGTCGGCCAGCATAACGTGAAGCGATGCGCCGCCGCGGGCGCGTGTGCGCGGATCAGTCACTGATGCCCTGCAGCGCCAGCCACTGGGCCACGTGCTCGGGCGGGTGGTCGTCGAACTCGGCCCGCGCGGCGAGCCGCAGCAACTCGACCGGCGCGGCGTCGATCTCGTCCCGCCGGTAGGCCAGGTAGGTCACCACGGCCCGCGCCATGGTGAGCGGCGCGTCGTCCTCGTCGGCGTCCACCGGCCCGAGCGCCTCGTCGAGCCGCTGCTCGACGTCGGCGACAGACGAAATTGGCTCGTCGGCGTCCTCGAAGCGCAGCAGCAGGTCGTCGAGCCCTTCGCTCGAGCCGTCGTCGCATACCTCGACCGCGCGCCGCACCACCTCGGCCAGCGTGATCGGCTGCGGTTCGGTCGGCATCGTGGTTGCTCTACCCCTCGCCCCGAGGCGGAAACTCGCCTGGCGCGAGGCCGCTCGGGCCCGGAAACAGCACGAGCGGGCCTGATGCCCGCTCGAAGCTGCGGTCGCGCTCCCTCTGACTACTTCAGAGCCCCAGGACTTAGTGTTGATGCCTGGCGGGCAAACACTCCCGGCCCCAGAAGGGACCGAGTGGGGAGCGGCCTTACCAGTAAGGCTAGCGGCTCACGCCGCGATGGCCGCGGCGGCATCGGCCAGCAGTTCGTCGGCCACCGCGCGCAGGTCCGACGACAGGTGGCCGCAGACGACGTCGCGCAGCATCGCCCGCAGGTGATCGGCGGCCTCCGCGACGAGAACGTCGGCGCCGGACTGCGCCGGCGCGAGCCCCGCGATCACCGCGCGCTCGAGCGCGATCGCGTGGGCGGTCCGCTCGGCGACCCGGGCGCGTTCCTCGGGGACGGCGCAGATGGCGGCGAGGCGGCCGGCCAGCCGCCCGCTGGCCGGGCCCTCGGGCTCGAGCAGCGCCCGCAGCGCGAGTAGGTAGTCGCTCAGAGCCTCGAACGGCGCCAACCGCTCACATCCCATCTCGAAACGGGCGAGCGCCCAGGCGACTTCGCCGCCGGCCGGCATCCGGCGGGCGATCAGATTGCAGAACGCGCGCAGCTCGTCCTCCTTGGCGCAGACAAACGTGACCGACCTCGGCCTGCCGGTGCTGCCGAGCGGGACCGGCCGCCAGGGCGCGGCGTCGGTGCGCGTCCAGGCCAGAGGCCCGAGCGCGTAGCCCCCGCGTTCGAACAGGCGCAGCGCGGTGAGCAAGCGGCGGAAGCGCCCCCGGGCGCTCGCCACCGGCGAGGGCGTCGTCCGCTCATGGGCGACGTGCAGGACGGCGAGCACGTTCGGCTGGTCGCGCTCGCTCCACACCGCGTCGCCCGGCGCGTCGGAAACCGCCTCGCCTCGTACGAGCGCCAGTCCGTCGCCCAGGCGCAGCTCGCCGGTCGTGTGGTCGAGGGCCAGGCCGAGCAGCGGGGCGATCACCGTGGTGACGCAGCGACCCTCGTAAAGCGCCGCCTCAAGCTCCTCGTAGGCAGCCTTGAAGCGGGAGCCGTCGAACCCGAAGTCGCTGCGCTCGACGAACACCCGGGACAGGAACGTCCGCACGGCGGTGTTCGCGCGCTCACGCGGCTCGCTCGGGATCCGTGCCTCGCCCAGCCGACGCAGATACGCATCGACGCCGTCAAGCGCGGCGAGCGCCCGGACCGCCGGTGCGTAGGTGGCGAGCTCGCTGAGCAGACTCAGGCGTTCGCCTATAAACGCGTGCGTCAGCGGCCGGTAGCAGTAAAGCGGCGAGCGGCTACCCGGCTCCTCGACGACCTCGAAGGGGACCTCGGCGCCGCGCGCGGTGTCCGCGGCCAGCTGGGCCGCGGCATCGACAGTGAACGCCTCGAGCGCGGCGTGCAGGCCGGGGTTGCGCACGGAGGCCGATTCTCGGGCGCCCCCATCGATCCTTCCGGGCGAACGTCCTCTTGCAGCCGCCGGGCGGTGCTCAGCCGGGCTGCGACTCGATCCGTCCCACGTGCTCGACGTTCTCCACGTCGCTTTGCTCGCGGCTCGAGCTGCCGCGGAACCAGGCCTCGAGAATCTCCTCGAGCGCCGCCTGGGAGGTCAGCCGGAGGCTCAGCGCAAGCACGTTGGCGTCGTTCCAGCGCCGCGCCCCTTCGGCGGTCTGGGCATCGCCACACAGGGCGGCGCGGACGCCCCGCACCTTGTTGGCCGCGATCGACGCTCCCGTCCCGGTCCAGCAGGCGACGATCGCCTGGTCCGCTCGGCCGTCGCCGACGTCCCGGGCGGCGCGCTCGCTCGCCCAGGCCCAGTCGGCCCGCTCGGCTCGGGAATACGCGCCGTGCAGGTTCAGCTCATGGCCCCGGCGGCGAAGCGCCGCGGGCAGCGCCTCAGCGACGCCGGTCAGCTCGTCGGCCGCGACGGCGATCCGCACGCTAGCTCAGGCGATCGCGACGGCCGGCTCGCGCTCGGCCGGCGACTCCGCCTCCGCCGCGTCGTCGTCGGCGCAGCCGAGCCAGTCACGGCCGTAAGCGCGCATGTCCTCGATCAGCGGCACGAGCGCGCGCCCCTTGTCGGTCAGCGCGTATTCGACGCGGGGCGGCACCTCCGGGAACGTCTGCCGCTCGACGATTCCCTCCTCCTCGAGCGCCCGCAGGCGCAGGGAGAGAGTGCGCGGGCTGATGCCCGCCAGCGAGCGCTCGAGCTCGCAGAAGCGCGACCGGCCGGCGGCGAGGTCGCGGATCACCAGTAGCGTCCACTTTCCGCACACGATCTCGGCCGTGCGACAGACGGGACATGAAGCATTCGACACCATCAGAACTACGATTTTAGCGCAATGCTTCAGCAACTGAAGTGAGCGAGGGCGCCGCCCGGCACGGCAGCCCTCGGCCCTACTTCACGGTATAGCTGTACGGAATCGCCGCGACGTCGTTTCCGCTTGGCTGATAGAAGCCTTGGAAGGCGAACTCGTTCGTGTCGTCGACGTACAGCGTCCCGCTGACGTGCGTCCCCGACGGTCCGCTCGGGGTGATCGTGACCGGGATCGTGCCCGTCTGGCCCGGACCCACGATCACCGGCGAGAAGCCCGTCAGCTGGGACGGGTCGGTGCTGACGGACCACAGGTCGCCGGTCTGCGAGCTCACCGCGGGGTCGAACGGCGCAGTGGCTACGTTCATCGTCGTGTGGACGGGCTCGGTCGGAGCCCCGGTAGTGCCGAACGGCCCCACCACGGTCGGCACGATGCCCCACAGACCTTGTGTGATCGGGTCGCCGGCGAACGACGCGCTCACCTGCGTTCCGACCGTGGAGGCGACGTCGGGATCGCCCAACGGCGCGCCGGCGTCGAACTGGATCGGGGTGCTTCCGGTCGTGCTCGCAACGCCGGTGAACGCCGTGCTGTGGCTCGGGATGAAGTACAGCGGGACGTTCTGGCTGGAGTTGAGCGGAACCGTGGTGTCGGATGCGCTCAGCGACGTCAGGCTCAGCGGCGTACTGCCGGGAAGGCGTCCGTCGAGGAAGTATGCCTCCGGCGAGGCGCCGTTGTTGGTGATCCTGATGTTGTACGACTGGGCTTGGCCCTTGGCCAGGGTGGTGGCGTTCGAGTTCGGGAGGCCACCGGCAGAGGCGCGCACCCGGCTCTCGCTGGTGCTGACCGTGAACGGCTCGGTCACGGCCGTACCCGAGACCTGCGGCGCGAACGCGATGATCAGCGTCCACGTTCCCTGGGCCGGCGAGAGCACGTGCAGCTGAGCCCCGAGCTGGTTGGTGTACCCGGGCGCGGTCGAGCTCGGCAGCGCATTGGCCGCCTCCGCCAGCGCCTCGCCGCCGGGGCTGATGAGCAACGCCGTGAACGGGTTGTTCGGGTTGTTGGCCAGAACGACCGAAGCGTTCAGCTCGGGAAGCCCCGCCGTGGCGTCGAGCTGGTAGTAGAACTCCTGGCCGGTGAACGTCGCGCGGCCGTTGCCGCCGGTCAGGGTCTGCGTGAACGACTGCGGCCCGGTCGGGATCAGGCTGCGCAGCGTGACCGGGATCGTGCTCTGTTGGCCAAAGGCGGGACCGGCGTTGCTGTTCAGCACGATCGCGCCCGCCGCGTCGCCCGGCGTGGCCGGCGTGGTCACGGTCAACGTGGCCTGCCTCGACGCCCCCGGAGCGAGCGTGACGCTCCGCGGGGTGATGCTGCCGAATGACGTGTATTTCGCCACCGCGGCGGCGAGCAGCACGGGACCCTCGGTCCCGCCGTCGGCCGACGTGTTGCTCCAGATGTACCCGGTCCACGTGCCCGGCTTCGGATTGGTGACCTGCACGTTGCCGTAGTTACCGTCGCCCTGGGGCACGGAGTACGCGGCCAGATTGCCGCTCGGGTCCACCAGCGTGAGGCGGACGCGAGCGTTGAGGTATCCGAAATCGTAGCCGGTCAGCGCGTTCTGGAACGCGAGCGAGACGCTCAGCCGGTCCTCACCGGCGGGGACGCTGAACGTGACCGGCTCGTAATTCGCCGGCGTGCCGGCCCAATTGGTGGTTTTCGGGCTGTTCGCGTCGCTGAGCGTGACCTTGGCCGTCTTCACCGTGGTGTAGGTCCCGAGCTTGCGCGTCGAGAGCGAGATCGTCTGCGTGCTCGTGCCGCTGTTCGTGATCGTGTCGGTGAGCCGCTCGCTCATGCCCGGCGGGCCGACCGCGTTCAGCTGAGTCGCGCTCGCGAGCACAGTTTGGCCCGCCGGAGTGCCCGCGCTCGTCGGCGTGCGGTAGGACTCCGCCGCGAGCACCGCCTTGTAGGCGTCGATCAGGCCGGCGCCCTGCTGATCGGCGGGCGAGCCGATGTCGTCGGTGGTGCTGTCGATGATCTGCTTGACCACGGCGGGCGCGGGGCTCGCGCCCCCGTGACCCTGCCGGTAGGCCTGGATCACCAGCGCCGCCTCGCCGGCGGTCAGCGGCGAGGACTCGCTCGTGCCGCCGAACGGGATCACCGGCGTCGCGTTACCGCCGTAGCTGACGCAGTCGCGGTACATCGCGGTGTCGGTCGAGCACAGCGACCAGTTGAGCTCGCCCGGAGCGACGGCGTCGATCGTGCGACCGTCCTGCTCGAAGCCGCCGGAGCTGAACGAGCTGATGTCGTTGTTCAGGTAGCCCTTGATGCCGGGGAATTGCGCGCCCCCGTAGCCATCCTGGAGGTCCGACCGATAGGTGGTGGTGGCGCCCATCGAGAGTACGTTGGGGTCCGTCGACGGGGTGCCGATCGTGCCGGTCACGCCGGCGTCCCCGCTCGAGACCGTGACCGCGGTTCCCGCCGCCACCGCGTTGTCGTTGGCCTGCTTGATCACGTCGAGGCTGGCCTGCTCGTCGGGGTAATAGTTGTTGCCCAGCGACTCGTTCAGGACATTGACGTGGTCGACGGACACCGCGTAGTCGATGGCCTGAAGGAACGAGGAGTTATAGCCGGCGTCCCCGGCGCCGAAGATGTCCAGTCCGACGAGGTTCGCGCCCGGCGCCACGCCCTCGATGCGGATGTTGCACGCGGTGCTCACCGCGTGGGGGCCGTAGTTGGCCACGTTGTAGATCGTGCGGCCCTGCGCGGCGATCGAGGCGGCGTCGCCGAATGCCTCCTCACCGCCCGTCGGCACGTTCGTGCCCTCGCCGCTGAAGTCCTTGTAGTCGGTGAACACGTGTGAGCCGTTGGCCCGGGTGAAGTCCGGGTTGTTGATGTCGAGCCCATCGGCGATGAACGCGACCGTCACGCCCGCGCCGGTGAAGCCAAGCGATCGCGCGGTCTGCGCGCCGGAAACGTCGGAGTCGGCGTGAATCGTCTCGAGCGCCTGGGGATTGAGCTGCACCTGTCCGTTGGGAGCGCACACGGTGGTGTCGGGCGTGCCGCCTTCCGACGCGCTCCTCCCTCCGGCCTGCGCCGGGGCGAGACGGATGACCTCGTCCGGGACGACCTTGCTGACCGCCGGGTTTGACTTCAGCGAGGATTCCTCGCTTGGAGACACCACCGCCGACAGCGCGTTGATCACGGTGTAGGCGTGGATGTTGCGGGCACCCGCCCTCGACATCTGCCGGCTGACCGGCGACTGAATCTGGTGGACGGCGTTCCGCCGCCGCGCGATCAGCGACTTCGTCGCGGGCAGGCCGCTCTCCTGGTTCTTCATCACGACGATGACTCGCTGGGTCGCCCCCTGGCTCTGCGCCGTGGCTGAGCCCGACGAGAGCAACAGCTCGCCTCCCCCCACCAGCATCGCCACGAGCATGCCGAGCCCGCCGAACAGCTTCCGCTTCATCGCGTCCTACCTTCCCCATACCGCACTCGAACCGTGCGGATCCTATACCCGCGTCAAGGGGCTGCGGCGGCGTCCGCGTATTCGGTGGCGGCCCCGCCGCCCCGCTCGGGCTCGGGTTCGGGCTGGGGCGTTACGCCACGTCGCGAAGCTTCTGGGCCTCGGCCAGCGACTGAAGCTTCTTGAGCGACTGGTTCTCGATCTGGCGGATCCGCTCGCGGGTGACGTTGAACGTGCGCCCGACCTCGTCCAGGGTCCGGGGATGCTCGCCGCCGAGGCCATACCGAAGCTCGAGCACGCGCCGCTCGCGGTAGCTGAGGTTCTCGAGCGCCTCGCGGAGCGCCTCCTTGGTGAGGATCTCGGCCGCGCGCTCGTAGGGCGACTCCGCGCGCTCGTCGGCGATGAACTGCCCGAACTCGGACTCCTCCTCGTCGCCGACCGGCTTCTCGAGCGAGACCGGGGCCTGCGCCGAGCGCTTGATCGACTCGACCTCCTCTGGCTCGATCCCTGTCACCTCGGCGATCTCCTCGGCGGTGGGCTCGCGCCCCAGCTCGGTCACCAGCTTGCGCTCGGCACGACCGATCTTGTTGAGCTTCTCGACCACGTGCACCGGGATCCGGATCGTGCGGGCCTTGTCGGCCAGCGCGCGAGCGATCGCCTGACGGATCCACCAGGTGGCATAGGTGGAGAACTTGAACC
>JAFAXX010000060.1 GCA_019240655.1 Solirubrobacterales bacterium | reverse complement strand
GTCGAGGCCGAGGGGATCATCCGTCACGGCGCCAAGTTCCTCTACGCCACCGCCAGCGCGACCGTGCCCAAGATCACCGTCGTGCTCCGCAAGGCCTACGGCGCGGGCTACTACGTGATGTGCGGCCGCGCCTACGAGCCGGATCTGATCGTCGCCTGGCCGAGCGCCGAGATCAGCGTGATGGGAGCCGAGGGCGCGGTCGAGATCATCTTCCGCAAGCAGGTCGACCAGGCGGAGGATCGCGAGGCCAAACGCGCTGAGCTGATCGCGAACTTCCGCCAGATCATCGACGTCTACATCGCCGCCGGCAACGACATGATCGACGACGTGATCGACCCGCGGGAGACCCGGCGCACGATCTGCCAGGGGCTCGAGATGGCGCAGCACAAGCGCGCTGAACGTCCCTGGAAGCGAAACGGAGTGATGCCGGTATGAGGATCGACGACCCGGTGGTCCTCACCTGCGCCATCTCCGGCGCGATCGCCAACCGCGAGCAGTGCCCGGGGATTCCCTACACGCCGCGGGAGTACGCGCAGGAGGCGCGGCGGATCGTCGACGAGGGCGGAGTGCACATCCACATCCACGCTCGCACGCCCGACGGCACCCCGAGCCACGAGGTCGAGGACTTCCGGGCCATCACGGACGCGATCAGCGAAGAGGTCGGCGACGCCGCGATCATCAACCTGTCCACCGGGACGGTCGGCGTGCCGGTGCAGAAGCGGGTCGCCTACCTCGAGGCGTGCCGGCCCGAGGTCGCGGCGCTCAACATGGGCTCGCTCAACTACGCGAAGTACTCGCGCTCGCGCCGGGACTTCGTGTTCAACTTCGTCTTCGCCAATCCGTTCGACGAGATCATCGAGCTGCTACAGGCGATGCGCCGGCTCGCGATCAAGCCCGAGCACGAGTGCTTCGACCTCGGCCACGTCGGCTCGCTCGAGCCGCTGCTCGACATGGGCCTGCTCGAGCCCCCGCTTCACGCCGACTTCGTGCTGGGCGTGCTCGGCGGGGTTCCGGCCACCGCCCGCAACCTCGCCGCGATGGCCGACAACCTACCGGCCGGGCGCCACCACTGGGCGGTCATCGGCATCGGCCGCGAGCAGTGGATGCTGGTGGCCGCGGCGCTCACCCTGGGCGGCTCCGTCCGGGTCGGTCTGGAGGACAACTTCTACCTGCCCACCGGCGAGATGGCCCGCTCGAACGGCGAGCTCGTCGCCCAGGCCCGGCGGCTGGCCGAGGAGATCGGCCGACGGCCGGCCACCGTCCAGGAGGCGCGTGCGCGGCTCGGGATCGAGATCCATGAGCCTGCCGCTTGACGGCCTCATAGTCCTCGACCTCACGCGGCTGCTCCCGGGCGGGTTCTGCTCGCTGCTGCTCTCCGATTTCGGCGCCGAGGTCGTCAAGGTCGAGGACACCGGCAGCGGGGACTACATCCGCTGGTCGCCGCCGCACTACGAGGGCGCGGATGCGACCGCCGGGGGGGCGCTGTTCCTCGCGCTCAACCGCGGCAAGCGCTCGATCCGCGTCGACCTGAAGACGCGCAGCGGCCGCGAGGTGCTGCTCGCGCTGGCCTCCCAGGCCGACGTGCTGCTCGAGTCGTTCCGGCCCGGCGTGCTCGACCGCCTGGGGGTCGGCTACGAGCGTCTGCGCGAAGCCAACCCGCGGCTCGTCTACTGCGCGATCACCGGCTACGGCCAGGACGGCCCGGCCAAGGACCGGCCCGGCCACGACATGAACTACCTGGCCGTGAACGGGCTGCTCGGCCTGACCGGGGCGACGGACGGGCCACCGGTCCAGGCGGCCGGACAGATCGCCGATCTCGGGGGTGGTGCGCTGATGGCGGCGCTCGGGGTCCTGATCGCGCTGCGCGAGCGCGAACGTTCGGGGCAGGGCCAGGTGGTCGACTGCTCGATGTTCGACGGGTCGCTGGCCTGGCTCGCGTTGGTCGCCGCGGAGACCCTCGCCACCAGCCGGACTCCGCGGCGCGGCCTGCTGCCGCTGGCCGGCGGGCTGACCTGCTACCGGCCCTACGCCTGCCAGGACGGGTATGTCACCCTCGGGGCGCTTGAGCCGAAGTTCTGGAGCGCCTTCTGCCGTGGCGTCCGCCGCGAGGACCTGCTCGAGCATGCCTTCGACCCGCCCGGATCGCCCGCTCACGCCGCGGTGGAGGAGATCTTTCGCGGGCGCACCCGGGCGCAGTGGCAGAGCTTCGCGGTCGAGCACGACACCTGCCTCGAGCCGGTGCTCGACCTCGAGGAGGCGCTCGCATCCGATCTCGTCCGCGCCCGCGAGATGGTCACCACGCTCACGCAGCCGGGGGCCGAGCGCCCGGTCAGGCTGCTCGGCGTGCCGATCAAGCTGAGCCGCACCCCCGGCGACCCCGCCCGCGGCCCCGGTCCCGCCCTCGGCGAGCACACTGACGAGGTCCTCGCCGCCGCCGGGTTCACGCCGGAGCAGATCGCGAAGCTGCACGCCGACGGGGCAGTGGCGGGCCTGGCCGCGCACCCGTCCGAGCGCGTGATTTTCTGAGGGGGCGGCCTGACGGCCGCCCTCGGGCGTGGCTTTCGCACCGGCGGCCCCCACGCCGGGTCGACGCGCTGGGTGGCGCCACACTTGGGCTGGTGAGCGACTCGACGCGGCTTCCCTACGGCGGAGCGGACGATGCCCGGGCCGGTGGGCTGCCCGTGGCCGAGCGCTTCCGCCGCCATGCGGACGCCCTCGTCCGCCATCGGCGCTCTCCGCTGTGCGCGGAGCTGATGTACGGCGCCGCCGCGGATCTCGATGCCGGCGGGGTCGTGGCGAGACTGTTCGCCGGCGTTCCCGTTCCGCCGGGCTCGGTTCCGCAGCTGCGTCTGCTCGCCGCCCTGCACCATCTCGTGCTGGCCGGCCGCGCGCCGGCGCTGTCGCGGTTCTACCCGAGCGCGGGGGGTCGGCTGGCCCCCGGCGGGGCGTGGCCCGTGGCTCGGCAGGCGTGCGAGCAGCACTTCGGCTGGATCCGCTCGCGACTGCCGCTGACCGTCCAGACCAACGAGCCGGGACGCGCGTGCGTGCTGTTCGCGGCGCTGGTTTGGCTGACCGACCGCTATGGCCTGCCGATCCGGCTGCTCGAGATCGGGGCCAGCGCCGGTCTCAACCTGCTCGCCGACCGGTACTGCTACGTGGTCGGCGGCGAGGCGATCGGCGACACCGACTCGCCTGTGCGCTTCGCCGAGCCGTGGCGGCCGGGCCCGCGCGTCGACGTACGCGCCTGCGCGCGGAGGCTCACGATCCACGCCCGGGCGGGATGCGACCTTCGCCCGCTCAACCCGCGCCGGCCGGAACACCGGCTGGCGCTGATGTCCTACATCTGGCCGGACGAGCTCGAGCGCATCGAGCGCATGCGGAGCGCGCTGAAGCTGGCCGCCATCGCGCCGCCGCCGGTCGCGGCCGAGCGCGCCGGCGCCTGGCTTCGCCGCGAGCTGGCCGGCGGGGGCGAGCGGACGCTGACCGTGGTCTGGCAGTCGCTGTTTCGCCAGTACGTCGGCGCCGACGAGTGGCAGGCGATCAGCGACGCCGTGGGCCACGCCCGGCAACCGGCCGCGGCGGCCCCAATCGTGTGGTTGCGCATGGAGCCGAGCGACGATCACCTCGCGGGGGTCGGACTGGTGGCTCGGGTGAGTCCCGACGAGCGCGATTTCCGGCTCGCCGTATGTGGCGATCACGGCCCGCCGGTGATCTGGCGGGAGGACTCGTGAGCAAGCCTCGCGCGCTCATCCGCCCGGCGACGATCGCCGACAGCGAACCGATCGCGCCGCTGCTCGCGCAGCTCGGCTACCCGACCGACCCCGAGGAGATTCCGGCGAGGATGCGCCGCCTGGCGGAGGCTCCCGACGCCGGCGTCTTCGTCGCCGAGGCGGCCGGCCGGCTCGTGGGCCTGGCCGCCTTCCAGATCTTCGAGCTGATCTACCGACCTCGCCCGCAGTGCCGCCTGACCGCGCTGGTGGTCGACCGAGACCATCGCCGCCAGGCCGTGGGGACGGCCCTCCTCGAGGCCGTCGAGCGCTGCGCCCGGGAACGCGACTGCTTCCGGCTCGAGCTGACGACCCGCCCACAGCGACCGGACGCGCTCCCGTTCTATGTCGCGCTCGGATTCGCCGAGCGACCACACCGGCTCGTCAAGCTACTGGCCGACTGCCCGCCCCGGTCCCGGGGTATGCTTGACTGACTGGTCAATCGAGGACGGGGAGAACGGTTCGTGCGGGCGGCGGCAGTGCAACTCAATTCCACCGAGGACACGAGCCGAAATCTGGCCACCGCCGACCGCCTCGTCCGCCGCGCCGCAGGGCTCGGGGCCGAGCTCGTGGTGCTTCCGGAGAAATGGAGCGTACTCGGGACTCCGGAGCAGATGCGCGAGGGCGCGCAGCCGCTCGACGGCGAGTGCATCAGCTGGGCACGGAGCACTGCTCGGGAGCTCGGCCTCGATCTCGTCGCGGGATCGATCGTCGAGCGCGTCGAGGGGCGCGCGAAGACGGCGAACACGAGCGTGCACGTGGATCCTGATGGGGAGATCCGCGCCGTGTACCGGAAGCTTCACATGTTCGACGTCGAGGTCGACGGCGTCGGGTACAACGAGTCGGAAACCGAGCAGCCGGGCGACGAGGTGGTGCTCTCCGAGTCGGCCGGCTCGGTGCCGCTCGGCCTGAGCATCTGCTACGACCTTCGCTTCCCCGAGCTCTACCGGATCCTCGCCGTGCGTGGAGCGGAGGTGATCGTCGTCCCGAGCGCGTTCACGCTGGCCACCACGCGCGACCACTGGGAGCTCCTGCTCCGGGCGCGAGCGATCGAGAACCAGTGTTTCGTCGTGGCGGCCAACCAGATTGGCCGTCACCCTCCCGGCCCTCGCTCGGGAGGGCGTTCGCTGATCGTCGATCCATGGGGCCTCGTGCTGGCGAGCGCGCCCGACACCGAGACCGCAATCGTGGCCGACCTCGACTTCGGCATCCTGCGCGAGGTGCGCCGGCAGATCCCGGCTCTCGCCCATCGCCGCGCCGATGCCTACGGCTGGGAGATCTGATGGCCACGGTCACCGACAAGCGGCGGCAGATCCTCGACGCCGCCGTGCGGGTGTTCGCCCGGCAGGGCTTCCATACGTGTCGGGTGGCCGACATCGCCGACGAGGCGAGCGTCGCGTACGGGCTCGTCTACCACTACTTCTCCTCCAAGGACGAGATTCTCGACACGCTGTTCCTCCAGCGCTGGGGCATGATGCTCGAGGCGATCACCGAGGCCGACCGGTCCCACCACTCCGCACAGGGCAAGCTCAGGGCGATCGCCGGCTTCATCGTCGACTCATACCGCCACAACCCTGATTTGATGAAGGTGATCATCGTCGAAGTCACCCGGGCCGCCAACACGTTCGGACGCACGCACCTGGCCCGGATACGCGAGGCGTACGCGCAGATTGCCGCGATCGTCGCCCGCGCCCAGGCGGAGGGCGTCTTCCGGGAGGAGATCACGCCCGAGTTCGCCGCGCTCGCCTTCTACGGCCTGATCGAGCAGATCCTGAGCGGCTGGATCTTCGATCCCGACCCGGTGCGCGACGACGAGCTCGAGCGGGCCAAGGACATGATCGTGCTGACGATCTGCCGCGGGCTCGAGGCGTAGCGACGTCCGTCCGCTACGTCTGCCCTCCGCCATGTCTGATTGAATGCCCGCTCGATGACTGACAGCCCACTGGTCAAGCGACTGATCTGGTCGGGCCTGCTCGCCGGCGCCGGCGCGCTCGCGAGCATTGCGGCCAACCGGGCCGCCACGATCGTCTTCAGGCGCGTTTTCGGCGAAGAGCCTCCCGAGTGACCGAGCAGCTCGAGCCCCCGACTTCGCCGCCGCCGCCGTCCGTCGCCGTGGACACCCAGCGCAGCTCCTCGCCGGCCGAGATCGTCGAGGAGCGACCTGAGGTCGCGGTTGGTGCCGCCTTCGCCGGCGGCCTGTTACTCGCCCTGATCCTCAAGCGCCTTGCCCGCTGAGCGCCAACAGTCCGAGAACATCACCGCCGCGGTGACTGAGGTCTCCGAGCGGATGACCGTGCTCGTGCGCGAGGAGATCGAGCTGGCCAAGGCGGAGATGACGACCAAGGTGGCGACCCTCGCCCGGGGGGCCGGCGCGGTCGCCGCGGGCGCCGTGTTCGGCGTGTTCGGGGTCGTGTTCGGGCTGCTGACGCTGGCCTGGGGGCTGAACTCGATCTTCAACTCGCTGTGGATCGGCTTCGCGATCGTGTTCGTCCTCCTTCTGCTCCTCGCCGCGGTCGCGTTCCTGATGGCGCGCCGCATGCTCAAAGTCGGGCCGCCGACGCCCAACATGGCGATAGACGAGGCCAAGCTGATCCGGGAGACGGTCACGACCTCAAAGCCGCAGGTCCGCGCCTGATGCCGACGCGGACTCCGGAAGAGATCCGGGCATCGATCGAGGCAAACCGCCGGGAGCTCGCGACCTCGCTCGAGAAGCTCCGTCGCGAGGTCGTGGTGCTGACGGACTGGCGCGGCCAGATCCGTCTGCACCAGAAGCAGGTGCTGATCGGCGCGGGCGTCGCCGGGTTCGTTCTCGGCGGTGGGATCGCCGCGCTCGGAGCGCTCACGTTCGGGCGTCGCCGGCGCCGAAGCGGCCGGTAGCAATCAGGCGGCACTGACGGCCGCCTGGGCGTAGTGCCTGCTGTCTCATTGCGGCCTTCGCTGGACGCCCCTGCGCACGCCCCCGCAAAATGCGCTCGTTCCTCAGACGTATATGCCCGGGAGGCCGCCGGCCCCGAGCAGCCCCGGCCCGACGTGCGTGCCGATGACCGGGCCGATCTCGGATACGACCAGCGGCGGGCGGCCGAAGATCTCCGTGCCGTGGTCCGCCAGCGCCCTGGCGTCGGACGGCGCCTGGATGTGCTGGACCATCCACGCGTCGGCGCCATCCTGCGCTCGGCTGCGCAGGAGGTCGACCATCCGCTCGAAGGCGCGGCGTGACGTGCGCACGCGCTCGATCGGGACGATCTCCGATTCCACGGTGAGGATCGGCTTGATCCGCAGCGCCGACCCGAGCCACGCCCGCGCGCCGGCGATCCGCCCGCCCCGCCTCAAATACTCGAGCGAATCGATCGAGAACCACATCTTCAGCTCGGCCCGGGCCCGGCGCGCGCGGTCGGCGACCGCCGCCGCGTCGGCGCCTGCCTCGGCCGCCGCGGCCGCCGCCAACAGCACGAGGCCCTGGCCCCCGCAGGCCGTCGCCGAGTCGAACACGTGGATCCGAGTGGCGAGCGAGCCGAGCTGGTGGCGGGCCTGCTCGGCCGAGCGGACGGTCCCGGACATCCCGCCCGCCAGGTGGATCGAGACGACATCGCTGCCCTCGGCCAGGAGCGGTTCGTAGACAGCCAAGAAGTCGCCGATCGACGGCTGCGAGGTGGTCGGCAGCTCAGGCGCGTAGCGCAGCCGGTCGTAGTAGGCGTCGTAGTCGTCGATCTCGCTCTCGCGGACGGTCTCCTCGGGCCAATGAACGTAGAGGCTCACCTGGTGAATGGCGTGCGCGGCGAGCATCTCCCGGGGGAGGTAGTGGCACGTGTCCGAAACGATCGCGACGGACATGACTGCACGACCCTACCAGCGGCTCCACCCTCCGCACGAGGGCCCGGCTGCGTCCCGCGACGCCCACCGGCGTCATCCCGCGCGGGCCGATCGTTCCCGCTTGTCGACGTCGCGGCCGCTCGCAGCGCTCCGACGGTTGTGATTCATTGGGCCGCGGCGCTCGATCGCCGCGGACTGTCGAGCACCTGAACTCAGGCGCTCGCGCCGATAGCGCCTACAGCCGGTTCTCGATCGACAGCGGCCTCTGGGCCAGCTCGGGCTCGGGTTCGGTCTCCGCGGCCGGCGCGTTCTCGAGCCCGAGCGCGTGCTGCAGCTCACCGGACTGGTACATCTCGGTCACGATGTCGCAACCGCCGACCAGCTCGCCGTTGACGAACAGCTGCGGGATCGTCGGCCAGTTCGACAGCGTGGACAGCTCCTGGCGGATCCGCGGGTCGGGGAGGATGTCGACAGCGGCGAACGGCGCGCCGAGCGACTGCAGGATCGCCACGGTGCGGGCCGAGAACCCGCACGCCGGCTGGTTCGGCGTGCCCTTCATGAACAGGATCACCGGGTTTTCGGAGATCGCGGTCTCGATCGCCTCGCGCATCGGGTTGGTGCTCTCGTCGGTCATGCTCACTCTCCAGGTTGGGTCTGGATTGACAGGGCGTGGATACGGCCGCCGAGCTCGGCTCCGAACACGTCGTAGACCATCCGGTGCTGCGCGATGCGGCTCATTCCGCGGAAGGCCGGCGCAGTGATGATGGCGTTGAAGTGATGCCCGTCTCCGGTCACGGCGGCGCTGGCGCCCGGAATCCCGGCCTCGATACGGTCCTTGAGCTCTTCCGGGCTGACGAAATCAGCTGCTGCGGACATGCCCCTAGCGTAGCGGGGCGCCGTGGCTATACTGAATGAAGCATGATCACCCTAACTGACAAGGGCGCCGAGAAGGTGCGCGAGTTCCTCGCCGCTCAGTCCGCGGTCGCCGATACCGCGGGGCTGCGCGTAGGCGTCCGGGGCGGTGGCTGCTCCGGCTTCCAGTACGCGCTCGCCTTCGACGAGCAGCGGGAGGACGACAGCGTCTTCGAAGACAAGGGGATTCGCCTCCTGGTCGACCGCCCGAGCCTGCCGTACGTGCAGGGCTCGGTGATCGACTTCGTGGACGGCCTCCAGGGCGCCGGTTTCAAGGTCGACAACCCTAATGTGATCGCGGCCTGCGGCTGCGGCTCCTCCTTCCGCGTGGCGGAGGAGGAGGAAGTCTCCGCGGTCTAGCCCGTCGGGGCTTCGGGTCGCTGCCGGGGACGGCGTTCCGGCCGGCCGGCGCGGCGAACCGCGCCGCCGCTTGCTTTTTCAGCGGGGTCGACGAGTGCAGTTTGTTGCCTATATGGCCACAAATCGCACGCGGCGCGCTCCGCCATGGCCGGGCCGACCGCGCGTCGCCCGGCCGGAGCCGAGCGAAGCCGGGAGGCGAGCGACGCGAGGCCTATGCCGGCGTCGCCTCCAGCGAGCGCCAGAGGAAGCGGCAGGCAAGCGTGCGGTGCGGGCGCCACGGCTCGGCGATCGCCTCGAGCTCGGCCGGCGCCGGCAGCGCAGCCAGACCGTATCGGAGCATCACCGCTCGGCGGATCCCCAGGTCGCCGACCGGCAGCACATCGGGCCGCTGGAGATGGAACATGAGGAACATGTGGGCGCTCCACACGCCGAGGCCCTTGACCGCGACCAGCTCGGCGATCACCGCCTCGTCGGGCAGCTCGTCGAGGCGCTCGAGCTCGAGCGAGCCGTCGAGCACGTGTTCCGCGAGCGAGCGCAGGAAGCTGACCTTGGCGCGGCTCAGGCCGGCGGCGGCGCGCAGCGCGTCCGGGTCGTCGGCGAGGACCTCTGCCGGCGTCGGCGTGCGGCCTCCGTAGCGCTCGGTCAGGCGCAGGTAGATGGCCCGCGCGGCCTTGGTCGAGAGCTGCTGGCCGACGATCGAGCGGACCAGCGCGCCGTAGTGCTCGCTGGGGCGCCCGGCGCGGGGGTCGCCGAGCCCGTCGGTGCCGACCGCGTCGATCACGCCGCGCAGGACGGGATCGGCTGCGCGCAGCGCAGCCACGGGATCGTCGCTCACTCGCCCCGCGGCTCGGCGAGCGTCAGGGCGGCGCCGTCCAGTGCGCCGAGCGCCCGCTCGACCGAGCAGGAGATGCAGGTGAAGGTCGGCGTGTCGCGCAGCGTGTAGGAGCTCGACTCTGTCGTGCGCAGCCGCTGGACGAGATCGAGGAAGTCTGAGGGGTGATCGGTCTCGAAGGCGACCACGAACTCCTGGTCGTCGAGCCCGAATGAGTAGCTCGTATTGAGGTCGACCGAGGGGTACTCCCGACCGACCCGGATGTGCTCCTGCATGATCCGCCAGCGCTCGTCCGCCGGCAGCGCGTACCAGGCCCGGGTCTTCGCGAACGGATACACGAACAGGTATTTGCCGTGCGCTGGACGAACCTCCAGGCGAGACTCATCGGAGTACTCGGAAGGCTTCGTCATGGCCAAGAACGAATACGGCACCGTGCACCACTTCATCAGCCCGCTCTGCCCGAGCACGACGTGAAACTCGTGGATTCGCTCGAGGTTCTGCGCCTGGCTGAGGAGCATGAGATCAGCGTCGCCGCGGGTTCCGACGAGCGAGAACGCCCGCAACAGATGGTCTTCGGCGAAATCCTCGCAGGCCGCGATGAACTCGCGCTTGTCCTCGGCGCGCTGCTCGTCCTCGAGCCGCCGCCAGGCAGGATCCACATTCAAAAGCGTGTATTTGACGAAATGCCGGACCGGGATTGGATCCATGATACGCGGCCCCAGCCACTAGGATGAGACCATGCGGATAGCCCTCGTGTCGCCGTACTCGTGGACGTATCCGGGGGGAGTTACGAGGCATATCGAGGCGCTGGCCGAGCGCTTCATCACCGACGGCCATCACGTCCGGGTCCTGGCGCCGTTTGATCCGGGGGACCGGTTTGCCACGGTCCTCCACCGCGGCGCGGGGCCGCAACCGGTAAGCGCCCCGGATTACCTGGTCTCGCTCGGACGCACCGTCGGCTTCAAGGCCAACGGCGCGGTTTCGAACCTCGCGATCACGCCGCAGTCGGTGGCGATCATGCACCAGGAGCTCCGCACCGGGGGCTATGACGTGGTGCACATCCACGAGCCGATCGCACCGGTGTTGAGCTGGATCGGCACGGATCAGACGCCGCTGCCGGTCGTCGGCACCTTTCACACCTACAACGAGAACCGGGTTTCAAACGGCATCGCCAACTTCCTGGGCGCCCGCCGGGTGTTCAACCGCCTGAGCGTGCGGATTGCGGTCTCCGAGGCCGCGGCGTGGACGGCTCGGCGATTCTTCGGCGGCCACTACCGGGTGATCCCCAACGGCGTGCACGTCGATCCAGCCTGCCTCGAGCGGGCGCTCGCGCGTCCCGCCGGCGACCGCCTGCGGATCGTGTTCGTCGGCCAGGCGGTCGAGCGCAAGGGCCTCCCGCTGCTGCTGCGCGCCTTCGAGGCCCTGCGTGAGCACATCCCCACCGATCTGACGGTGATCGGCCCCGCGTTCGAGGACCTTGCGCCGATGATGCTCGATGCCACCGGCGTCCGCGTCCTCGGCAAGGTCGACGACGAGGTCAAGCAGCGGGAGCTCGAGCAGGCCGACGTGCTCTGCGCCCCCTCGCTGGGCGGCGAGAGCTTCGGGATGGTCTTGACCGAGGCGTTCGCGGCGGCCACCCCGGTGATCGCCTCGGACATCGCGGGCTATCGCGACGTGGTCCGCGACGGAGTCGACGGCGTACTCGTTCCGCCCGGGGACGCTCAGGCGCTAGCCGAGACGCTCCGCGACCTCTGGGAGGAGCCGGAGCGCCGGACCGCGATGGCCCGTGCGGCGGCGTGCGACGTGCAGCGGTTCGCCTGGCCGCGGGTGGCCGCGGAGGTGATGGAGGCCTACGAGGACGCGCTCGCCACGCCCGCCCCCGAGGGGGTGCTCGAGCGCACGGCGGTGCGGATGGGGGCGCGGGCGGTCGACCTCAAGCCGCGGATTCCGGCCCGTCGGCTGCCCAGCCTCGAGCATCGGCCGAAGGAGCGGCGCGGCCACGCGATCGCGCTCGCCCGCCGGGCGGCGCTGGGCGTGGTGACGCTTGCGGGCGCCGTGCTGGCGGTGCTCGCGCTCGAGAAGATCGGCCTGGCCAACATCGCCTCGGCGCTGGTCAACTCCGAGCCGGCGTTCGTCGTGCTCGGGCTGGCGGTGATGTGCGGTGCGATGTTGATGCGCGCCTTCTCCTGGCACGCCATCCTCCGGGCCGCGTTGCCGCGGGCGCAGCTCCGGCTTGCCGACGCCATGCAGGGAACGTTCATCGGCGTGCTGATGTCCTCGACCCTTCCCGCGCGGCTTGGCGAACCATCGCGCGCGCTCGTGGTGGCCAGACGCGCCGGCCGCCCGCGCGAGTACCTGCCCGTGGTGCTCGGCACCCTGGTCTCCCAGACGCTGATCAACATCGTCGCACTGGCGGTGCTCGGCGCCGTGATGTTCTCCTCGGTCGATCTGTTCAGCGCTCACCAAGACGCGCTGCTGATCGCCGCGATTGGCCCGCTGGCCCTGCTGGCCATCGTCCTGCTAGCGCCGACGCTGCTCCGCCACGGCACGCCGGTGGGCCGGTTTGCCCGTCTGCACGCGGCCGTAGCTCAGCTCCGGCAAGGGTTGACGCGGGTAAGGGCGGGACTGAACGTGTTCCGCCACCCGCGGCTCGGGGCCGCGGCGGCGATCTTCCAGCTCGCGGCCTGGGCGCTCCAGTGGCTCTCGTGCTACCTGCTGCTGACCGCGCTCGGCATCGCCCACCAGGCGGGCCTGGCCGCCGCGGCGGCGGTGCTGTTCGCAGTCAACATCACCGCCGTCCTTCCCGCCACGCCGGCGAACCTCGGCGTCTTCCAGGCCGCGTGCGCGGCGGTGCTCCACACCGGCTGGCACGTCGGGCTCGGCACCGGCGTCGCCTACGGGGTGATCCTGCAGGCGGTGGAAGTCACCACGGCAATCGTTATGGGCATGCCGGCGCTGTTCAAGGAGGGCATGTCGTGGCGCGAGGTGCGGATGCGGGCCATGCACGCGACGCCGGTGAAGCTGCCGGCGCGCACCCCCGGGCGGCGGATCACCCGCGCGGGCGGCACCGAGTTCTCCCCGGGCGGGGCCGAGCTGTAGCCCGACCCGGCCTTGCCGGCGCCGAGCCGTAGCCCGGCCTTGGCGGCGCTGAGCTGTAGGCCGGCCCCCCGCCGGCCACGAGCCGCGGACCGGCGTCAGGAAACGGAGACGCGCTCGAAGCGGTTGCGCCCGGCCCGGCGGACGCGGCCCTCGGCCATCGCCGCGGCCAGCGCCGAGGCGAACCGGCGCGGGCCCCAGTAGCGAGCGCCGACCATCTGCGCGAGCTGGTCGCGGCTCTGGGGGCCGCTCGTGGTGAGCGCGCGCTCGATCGCCGCGACCTCCGGCTCGAGGTATGTGACGGCGGGCGCGCGCGGCGAAGAGACGGGGAAGGACGACCACCCCGACGTGCCGCTCGGACGCGGGCGGCGACGGCCTCGCGGGGCGGAGGCGGTTCGCTGGGGTGCGGATGCTCCGGCCTCGGACGGCGCCGGCCGCCCGCCTTCGGACGGCGCCGGCTCTTCGCCCTCGGTGGCGGTGAGCGGCTTGGCGATCTCCTCGAGCCGCTGCTGGGCGACCTCGAGCCCGAGCGTTGCCTCGATCACGCCGCCGAGCACCATCAGCGTCGCGCCAAGCAGATAGCCCCAGAAGACGTCGGTGACGTGCCCTGACTGGACCAGCTGAGCGAACAGGAGCGGCCCGGTGATGCCGCCGAGGGCCGTGCCCACCGAGTAGAACAGCGCGATGGCCAGCGCGCGCGTCTCCATCGGGAAGATCTCGGAGACGGTGAGATAGGCGGAGCTGGCGCCCGCCGAGGCGAAGAAGAAGATCACGCACCAGGCCGCGGTCAGTCCCCAGGCGCTGAACGTGTGAGACTTGAATAGGAACGCCGTGACCGCGAGCAGGACCCCGGAGACGATGTAGGTGCCGGCGATCATCGGCTTACGGCCGACCGTGTCGAAGAAGCGGCCGAGGATGATCGGCCCGAGGAAGTTGCCCGCCGCGAACGGGATGATGTACAGCGGCGCGGAATCGGGCCCGACGTTGAAGAAGGTCTTCAGGAGGTCGGCCTGCGCGAACACCACCGCGTTGTAGAGAAACGCCTGGCCGGCGAACAGCGCCAGCCCGACCACCGTCCGGCGGGGATACGACGCGAAGATCGTCCGGGCGATCTCGAAGAAGCTGATCGCACGGCGCTGCTCGATGCGGATCGTGCCCTCTGGCTCCGGCAGATCCTTCACGTCGGTCGACGCGAGCACGTCGCCCTCGATCGCGCGCACCACCCGGTCGGCCTCCTCGTCGTGGCCGTGGATGACGAGCCAGCGCGGGCTCTCGGGAACCTGGCGGCGGATGAACAGGATGCCGAGCCCGAGCAGCGCCCCGACCGCGAACCCGAGTCGCCAGCCGACATTCAACGCGAACAGCGAGTTGTCGAGTAGGAGCAGTGCCATCGCGCCGGCCAGCACCGTCCCCAGCCAGAACGAGCCGTTGATGACCAGGTCGATCGTCCCGCGGACTCGCGCCGGGATTAGCTCGTCGACGGCCGAGTTGATCGCCGCGTACTCGCCGCCGATGCCGGCTCCGGTGAGGAAGCGCATCAAGTAGAACCACCACACCGAGAACGAGGCGCCGGTGAGCACGGTGGCGGCCAGGTACAGCGCGAGCGTGATCAGGAAAAGCCTGCGGCGCCCGTAGCGATCGGTGAGGTGGCCGAACAGCACAGCGCCGGTGCAGGCGCCGGCGACGTACACCGCTCCGGCGGTGATTCCCTGCGAGGAGCTGAGCGCGAGGCCGGAGCCCTTCTCGCTCAGCCGGGCGCTGATCATGCCGAGGAAGTTGACCTCGAGCCCATCGAGGATCCACACCGCGCCAAGGCCGAAGACGATCCGCCAGTGCCAGCGCGACCAGGGCAGGCGATCGAGCCGGGCGGGAATGTCGGTCTCGACCACGCTGCCGTCGCGATCGGTGCCCGATGCGCTGATGCTGCTCATTTCTAACGGTGTCTACCCGCGCGAGCGGGGTTACGAGCGCGCCTCGGCCAGCTCCGGCTCATCCACGTTGTCCGCGGGGGCGGCCTCGGGCGCCTCGCCGCCCGGCGGCTCGGCGTCGGTGAGCTCTGCGAGCATCGCCGGATCCCGCTCGGTCCCCGCGATCAGCTCGTCGGAGGCCTGCCGCTCGGTCTTGGGCAGGAAGCCCGACTTCATCCCGAAGTACACCGCCTGGGGGTGATGGGCGACGATCGCGAGCGTCGACTGCTCGGGCTCGACCGCGTACCCGCCGGACAGCCGCAGGCCGATCGCGGGGGCGTCCAGCAGGCGGAACACCTTCTCGTGCTCGGACTGCTCCGGGCACGCCGGATAGCCCCACGAGAAGCGTCGGCCCTGCGCCGGGCCAAGGCCGAGCTCGCGGCGCACCCGGGCGTGGAGCCACTCCGCCATGCCCTCGGCCGTCTGCACGCCGAGCCCGTGGACGAACAGCTGCTCGGCGAACTCGCCGCCGGCCTCGAGGCGGCCCATCAGCTCGGTCACCTCGCTACCGGCGGTCACCGCCTGCAGCGCCACCACGTCGGCCTCGCCGGTGGAGAGCGGGCGGTAGAAGTCGGCCAGGCAGATCCGGTCGTGCCGGGGCTGGCGGGGGAAGACGAGGCGCTCGAGCTCCCGCTCGCCGGGCGCATCGGGGTCCCAGATGATGAGCTCGTTGCCCTCGGCGTTGCAGGGGAAATACCCGAGCAGCGCGCGGGGATGCAGATACGTCTGCTCGCGCCACATGCGCTCGAGCCGGGGCTGGAATTCCTCGCGCAACAGCCGCCGCCACGCGTCGCCCTTGACGCCGCGCCCACCCCAGTGGAGCTTGAACAGCACGTGGGTGTCGAGGTGGTGGTAGACCTCGTGCATCGGCACCTCGAGCTCCCGCACGCCGTAATGAGGGGGCTCGGGGACCGGGTTGTCCGTCCGCGTGGCGCTCCGCGTCGAGGCGTCGGTCACCGGCGGGGCGTCGTCGTCGGCGTCCTCCGGCTGCTCGCGAAGCCTCCGTGCGGCGGCGCGGGTCTTGGCCACCAGCGCCTCGCGCGCCTGCGCGTCGATCAGCTGGTCCATCTTCCCGAGGCCCTCGAAGGCGTCCTTGCAGTAGAACACTCCCGGCTCGTAGACCTCGTCGGACTCGTTCCCGTTGGGATACAGGATGCGCAGGCCGAAGTTGCGGTTGATCGCGGCGCCGCCGACCAGTATCGGGAAGCCCAGACCCCGGGCGTGGAGCTCCTGCACGCACGCCGGCATCTGCTTGGAGGTGGAGACGAGCAGGGCGGAGAGCCCGATCGCGGTGGCGTCGTGCGCGATCGCGGCCTCGATGACCGTCCCGATCGGCACCTGCTTGCCGAGATCGACCACGGTGTAGCCGTTGTTCGTGAGGATCGTGTTGACCAGCGACTTGCCGATGTCGTGGACATCGCCGAACACGGTCGCGAGCACCACCGTGCCCTTGGTGTAGCCCTCGAGCTTGTCGAGGTAGCGCTCGAGCTGGGCCACCGCGCGCTTCATCACCTCGGCCGACTGGAGCACGAACGGGAGGATCAGCTCACCGGCACCGAACTTGTCGCCGACCTCCTTCATCGCCGGCAAGAGCACGTCGTTTAGGGTCGGGACGGCGCCGATCTTCTCGACGCTGCGGTCGATCCAGTCTTCGACGCCCTCCTTCTTGCGCCGGAGAATCTGGAAGTGAAGCGCTTCCTCCGGCTCCATCCCGGCGGTCGGGTCCTCGACCTGAGCCGCCTCGGCGGGACCCTTGGCCTCGAAGTGGGCGATGAAGCGCTCGAGCGCGTCCTCACGGCGGTTGAACACCAGGTCATCGGCCAGCTCGCGCTCCTCGCGCGGGATCTCGGCGTATGGCGTGATGTGGTTGGGGTTGACCATGGCCAGATCGAGCCCGGCCTCCACGCAGTGGTGGAGGAACACGCTGTTCAGCGCGCTGCGCGCGGGCAGCCCGACGCCGAAGGAGACGTTCGAGACCCCCAGCGAGGTCTTGACATGCGGGATCTCGGACTTGACCGCCCGGATGCCCTCGATCGTCTCGACCGCGCTCGGCCGCCACTCCTCGTCGCCCGTGGTCAGCGTGAAGGTCAGGCAGTCGAAGATCAGCGCCTCAGGGCGTAGTCCGTGCTCCTCGCAGCAGAGCTGGGTGATGCGCTTCGCCACCTCGAGCTTGCGGGCAGCGGTCTTCGCCATCCCGATCTCGTCGATGGTCAGCGCGATCAGCGCGGCGCCGTGGGCCCTCGCGATTGGCACCACCCGGTCGAGCTTCGCCCGGCCGGCCTCGAGATTGATTGAGTTGATGATCGCCCGTCCCGGTATCTGCTCGAGCGCCGTCTCGATCACGTCGGGCTCGGTCGAGTCGACCTGGATCGGGGCCGGCTGGGTGAGGCTGATCCGCTTGACGATCTGGCGCATCTGCTCGGCCTCGTCCTGGCGCTCGGTCAGTGCCACGCACACGTCGAGCACGTGGGCGCCGCCGGCGACCTGGTCCTCGGCGACCGTGAGCAGGCCGTCGTAGTCGTCGGCCAGCAGCATTTCCTTGGCCTTGCGCGACCCCTGGGAGTTGACCCGTTCGCCGACCAGCGTCGGGCGGGGATCCTGGACCACGGGGGTGGCGGCGATCATGCTGCTGACATGCAGCGGGCGGCGCTGCGGGCGCCGCGGCGGCACGTGGCCCCGCACCCGTTCGGCGATCGCCCGAATGTGCTCCGGCGTGGTGCCGCAGCAGCCGCCGACGATCGAGATGCCGTAGCGCTCGACGAATTCGCCGAGCACGTTGGCGAGCGGCTCGGGCTCGTCGGGGAAGATCGTCTCGCCATTCGGGCCTTGAATCGGAAGGCCGGCGTTGGGAATGCAGTGGACGGGGACGGGGCAGTTCTCGCCGAGGAAGCGGATCGCGTCACGCATATCCTCGGGCCCGGTCGAGCAGTTCAGGCCGATCACATCGGCGTCGAGCGCCTCGAGTGTGGCGAGGACGGCACTGATGTCCGTTCCGAGCAGCATCTTGCCGCCCTGGGGCAAGAGCGAGACGCTGCACTGGATCGGCAAGGCGCGTCCGATCTCGGTGAACGCCCGGCGGGCGCCGAAGATCGCCGCCTTGACCTCGAGGATGTCCTGGGCGGTCTCGATGATCAGCAGGTCGACGCCGCCGCGGACCAGGCCGTACGCCTGCTCGCGGAACACCTCGACGAGCTCGGCGAAGGAGATCTGGCCGAGCGCCGGGTCGTCGCTGGCGGGCAGGAAGCCGGTGGGACCGATCGAGCCCGCCACGTAACGGTGCTCGCCGGCGGCCCGGCGGGCGATCTGCGCCGCCTTCAGGTTGATCTCCTCGGTGTGGTCCTCGAGACCCCACTCACGCAGCTTCAGACGGGAGGCCTGGAAGGTGTCGGTCTCCAGCACCTCGGCGCCGGCCTCGATCATCGACGCATGCACGCCCTCGATCACGTCGGGGCGGTTGAGGACGAGCGCCTCGTGACAGCGGCCGGGCAGCCGGTAGTCGTGCTCGAGGCTCAGCTCGAATTGCTCGAGCGTGGCGCCCATCCCGCCGTCGTAGACGATGACGCTGTCACGGGCGGCAGAGAGGAAGTCGCGCATTGGGCGGCATGCTAACAAACCTTGACACGGCCATGTCAAGGTTCGGCCGGACTCGCGAACGACAGCGACCGAGGACCTACCGGTACCCGACCGCGGCAGCGCCGGCGCCCCGCCAGCTTCGACCTCAGCCGGTCACCGTTCTCCGAGGTGGCGGGCCTGGGTTCGGGAGCCGGTCACCGCTCTCCGACGTGGCCGACGAGCCGGGAGAGCACCACCTGGGAGCGGGTGCGCTGCACGAGCCCGTCACGTTGGAGCGCCATGATCACGCGCTCGAGGTCGGCGTTGTCCCGGGTGCGCACGCGTGCGATCGCGTCGGCCTCACCGGTGACGCTCCACGCCTCGACGACCTCCGGGTAGCGAGTCAGCGTGCGCGCGACATCCTCGAGCAGCGTCCCGGGAGCGAAGAACAGCTCGATCAGCGCCTCGGTCTGGTCCCCCAGCGCGGCATGATCGACGACCGCGGTGAACCCGTGGAGCGCGCCGCGCTCGCGCAGCCGGTCGACCCGTCGCTTGACCGCCGGCGCCGAGAGCGACACCCGGCGCGCGATGTCGTCGTACGTGCGACGGCCGTCCTCGACCAGCAGTGCAAGAATCCTGCGATCCGCGGCATCCATGGCCCGATTCGTTGCGGAGAATACATCGAAATCGGCATCGACAGTCGTTTGCCGCGGCGGTACGCTGCCGAGCGATGGCCGTCCGCGTGCTCTTCGACGAGGCCCACAGCGAGGCCTGGACGATCCGGCCGGCGGTGGCCCAGGCGATGCAGCCGGCACATCCCGGCGACGCCTCGTATGCCCACGCGGCCGCCGCGCTGGCCGAGCGCGATTTCGCCGTCGAGGCGAACGTCGGCGGGCGATTGACCGCTGCGCGGCTAGCCGGCGCTCATCTCCTGGTCATCGCGCATCCATCCGAGCCGGCCTGGGAGCGCACCACCGGCATCGGCTCGCCGCGGCTCACCGCTCGGGAGCTCGACGCAATCGAGGCCTTCGTGAAGCGGGGCGGCGGGCTGATCGTGCTCGGCGAGACCGAGCAGGAGAAGTACGGCAATAACCTGAACCAGCTGCTGGCCGGCTTTGGCCTGGCGCTCGAGAACCACACCGTGCAGGACTACGAGCACTGCCACGCCGCGCCGAGCTGGGTCATGGCTCGGCTGGGCCGCGGGCGCCGGGGAAGCGAGGGCGATCTGCTCAGCGGCGTGGATCAGGTCTGCTTCTACCGCGCGACGACGGTCGCCTCGAGCAACGGGGCGACGGTGCTCGCCTGCACTCACGAGAGCGCCTCGGTGCCCACCGCGCCGCTGGCCGTCGCCGCCGCCCACGGCGCCGGCCGGGTCGTGGTCCTCGGTGACTCCGACCTCTTCGGCGACGACTGCCTGGAGGAGCTGGATCACCGCGCGCTGTGGCTGAACCTCTGCTACTGGGCCGCTCGGCCCGCGGCGGTGCCGCCCGGCCGCGCGGTGGCGCGCGCGGAGCGTGGCGGCGCCGAGCTCGATCCCGCCTGGGCGCGACTGCGCTCCGAGGCCAACGTGCTGGCCGAGCTCCAGGCCCCGGACGGCTCGCTGAGCGGCGGTCGCGGTCTCGCCGGGCGGCACGTGGACGCGATTGCCGGCGCGCTGACCGCGCTGGCGCCGCGCTTTCCGCACCAGTCGGCCTACCTGGCGAGCGCGGTCGCGGACCTCCATGCGTGGGCCGCCGGCGGCTTCGGGCGCCCCGACTTCGGCGCCTCGCTGGCCGAGTTCCGGCCCGAGCAGCGGCGCGAGGACGGCATCGAACATCTGGTCTTCTTTCCCATGTACAAGCAGAACGGCTCGCGCGACACGTGCTTCGAGGCGCTCATCGTCCGCGTTCCGTGGCCCGATTGGATCGCCGAGCTCGAGCGCACCCGGTATGACAACCCCAAGTTCCTGCCGGTCGAGCTGGTCGACGGCACGACGGGCTACGACAGCGAATGCGCGACGCTGTTCCCGGAGACCGTGGCGGTCCACGGGCACCCGGTGAACAACTTCGGCGCGATCTTCTGCGACCGCGAGGCGCGCCGGCTCTGCCGGACGGCAGTGCCGGCCGCCGACCTGCTGCGGCTGAACCTGCCGCCGGACGCGGCGCTCATGCTGGCCAGCCCCGAGCTCTCCCAGCAGGCCTACATCCTCTGGGACCTCATCCACGACCGGACGCACAGCCACGGCGAGTTGCCCTTCGACCCGTTCATGATTCGCCAGCGCTCCCCCTATTGGATGTACTCGCTCGAGGAGCTCCGCTGCGATCTCACGACCTTCTGCGAGGCGCTCGGCCTGGAGGAGGAGATCCCGTTCGCGCGCCACGCGCAGTACGCGATCCTGCTCGACCGACTGCTCCGCTTCCCGATCACCGGCAATCGCGTGCGGAACTACGACGGCCTCGGGGGCCAGCTGCTGTTCGCCCATCTGCACCGACACGGCTACATCGCGTGGGCCGACAACCAGCTCACGATCGACTGGGAGCGGGTCGGCCAGGGCGTGACCGAGCTCCGGGAGCAGATCGAGACGCTGTATCGCCAGGGCATCGACCGGACGAAGCTCCAGCACTGGGCGGCCGCCCACGACCTGATCGCGGCCAACGTTGCGCCGGCCACGGGCTCGAAGTGGGTCAAGGACGTGCGCGACTTCACCGAAACGGTGGACCCGCGCCCGTACGTCGATCTCGTCCTCGACGACGAGTTCCCGCTCTCCATCTTCTACACGACGCTCAAGGCTAAGCTCGCGGTGTG